>JBEGVV010000224.1:0-10902 GCA_041178225.1 Pseudomonadota bacterium
CCGCCGCCGGTTCCGGCACCCCCGCCGACGCCCGCTCCCCCGCCGCCGCCGGCGGCGCCGGTCCTGCAGGCGCCCGCTGCCGAACCCGCCACCCCGCCGCTGCCGCCGCCGCAGCGCGACGCGACGAAGCAGGGCACGGACAGGCTGCCGCTCATCCTGCTCGGCCTGCTGCTGCTCGCGCTCGCCGCCGCCGCCGGCTGGTGGTTCCTCGGGAGGCAGCAGGAGGAACCGCGCCCGCAACCCGCGCAGCAGCAGGCGGCGCCCGAGCCGACGCAACCCGCCGCGCCGGCGCAGCCGCAGCGACCGCCCGCGCCACCCGCGCCGGTCTGGCCGGACGGGACCGACGGCCTGTCGCTGCGCGAGGTCGTGGAGCGGGCGCCCAACGCGCAGGCGCTGCACGCCGTCGCCCTGCGCCGCCAGCAGGCAGGCCGCCACGACGATGCGCTGGTCCTGTTCGAGGAGGCCGCGGAGAAGGGCCACGCCCCCGCGATGACCGCGCTGGCGCGACTCTACGATCCCAACGGCTTCCGCCCGGGCCAGCCCTTCCGCTCGCCCGACCCGCGCGCCGCCGCGCGCTACTACCGCGACGCCGCGCAGCGCGGGGATGCGGGCGCGGCCGCGCCGCGCGCCGCGCTCAGGGCGTGGCTCGAGGAACAGGCGCCGCGCAACCAGTCCGCCGCGGACGCGCTCAAGGAGTTCTGGCCATGAAGCCGATGCGCCTCGCCGCCGCCGCGGCCCTCGCCGCCCTGGCGCTCGCCCTCGCGCAACCCGCGTCGATCGCGACGGCGCAGGAGCGCCGGCCGCTGCTGATCGAGGGCAAGCGCAACCTCTACCAGCGCGTGATCGCGCGCCCCGGCGCGACGATGACGCCCGAGCCCCGGCCAGCGGCCGGGCGCCCGGTCCCGGGATTCTCGGTCCACTACGTCTACGAGCGGCGCGACGGCTTCCTGCTGGTCGGCGAAGGCTCCGATGGACGCGTGTCGGGCTGGATGCCGGCCGAGCGCGCCATCGACTGGAAGCAGACGCTGGTGGCCGCCTTCACCAACCCCGCCGGGCGCGAGCGCGCGATGTTCCTGCGCGACGAGGAGACCGCACGCAGGCTGTGGCTGGCCGGCAGCCGCGCGGAGGACGCGCGCCGGCTGCGCGAGGGCGCGAACGCCAACGCCGATGGCCCGGTTGTCGCGCTCGAGCCCGAGAACCACGTCGACATCACGCGCCAGTTCTACCTCCTGCCCATCCTCTCCGCGACGCGCATCGAGAACGAGCGCGCGGAGGCGGCGCTGGCCCTCGAGGTCGTCTCGGCGCCGGCGGAGAAGCCCGCGAGCCTGCCCGCCGATCCCGCCGCGATGCGCGAGTTCAAGGGCGCGGTCGTCTTCGTCGTCGACACCACCGTGTCGATGGCCCCCTACATCGACCGCACCCGCGAGGCGATCAGGCGCCTTGTCGAGCGCATCGGCGGCACCGCCGTGCGCGACAACTTCCGCTTCGGCATGGTCGCCTACCGCGACCACATGGGCGGCGACGCGCGGCTCGAATACGTCACGCGCATGGTCTCCGTGCCCGACTTCGCCACCGCGCCCGACGCCATCGTCGCGCAGGCGGCGGCCGTGGAGGAGGCGAAGGCCTCGAACCAGGACTTCGACGAGGACGCGATGGCGGGCATCAAGCTCGCCCTCGACAAGGTGCAGTGGAAGGACTTCGGCGGCCGCTACATCGTGCTCGTCACCGACGCCGGCGCGCGCGACGCCACCGATCCCAAGAGCGAGACGAAGCTGGGGCCCCGCGAGATGAACGCGCTCGCGCGCAGCGAGGCCAACCAGGTGGCGATCTACACGCTGCACCTGCGCACCCCGGCGGGGCGCAACAACCATGCGCGCGCCGAGAAGCAGTATCGCGAGCTCTCGCAGTTCGGCGGCACCGAGCCGCTCTACTACCCGATCGCGGAGGGCGACCTCGGGAGGTTCGGCGGCATCGTCGACAGGCTGGGGGATGCCCTGCTCGCAAACGTGGCGGCCACGCTGGGCCGGCCGATCGCGGGCATCGCGCCGCCGACCACGCCAGAGGAGCGGCGCGTCGCCGAGCAGTCGGCGATCGTCGGCAACGCGATGCGCCTGTCCTATCTCGGCCGCGTGCGCCGCGAGGCGGTGCCCGACGTCGTGCGCAGCGTGGTGCTCAGCGAGGACGCCGTCGACCCCGTCCCGGAGCGCCGCCCCGTGGAGCCGCGCGTCCTGCTGACGCGCAACCAGCTCTCCGACCTCGCGCGCACGCTGCGCGAGGTGATGGAGGCCGGCAACGCCGCGCGCATCGCCCCCGACACGTGGTTCTCGCGCATCCGCGCCGCGGCCGCCGCCTCCAGCCGCGATCCGCGGCGCATGGCGGAGTTCCAGCGCCTCGGCGGCGCCTTCGGCGAGTACCTCGACGACCTGCCCTACCAGAGCGCGATCATGGAGGTCACGCAGGAGGACTGGGTCGCGATGGGCGCCGGGCGCCGGCGCGAGATCCTCAACGACATCGAGGCGAAGCTGCGCCTCTACGAGGAATACAACCGCCAGCAGGCGCTCTGGGTATCCTTCGATGGCGGGCGCGACCCCGGCGAGGCGATGTACCCGGTGCCGCTCGACGCGCTGCCCTGAGGCGCGCGCGCGGGCCATGCTCCCTGCGCCCGCCCTGGCCCTCGAGCGCGTCGAGCGCGCGCATGCGAGCGGCGCCGGCCGGTTCCTCCTCCAGGTGGATGCCTTCGCCGTGCGCCGCGGCGAGGCGGTCGCCCTGACCGGTCCCTCGGGCACCGGCAAGTCCACCATGCTCGACCTGCTCGCGCTCGCCTCGCGCCCGACCTCCGCCGGGCGCTTCGTGCTCGCGACGCGCGAGGGCGGCGAGGTCGACGTCGCCGCCGCATGGGTGGCCGGCGACCTCGACCTCCTCACCCGGACGCGCGCGGTGCATGTCGGCTACGTGCTGCAGCAGGGCGGGCTGCTGCCCTTCCTGACGCTGCGCGAGAACATGCGGCTTGCCCAGCGCGTCGGCGGCAGGGGCGACCGCGCGCGGATCGAGGAACTGGCGCGCAGGCTCGGCATCGACGGCCTGCTCGACCGAAAGCCCGCCACGCTGTCGGTGGGACAGCGGCAGCGCGCCGCGATCGCGCGCGCCCTCGCCCACGGGCCCGAGATCGTGCTCGCCGACGAGCCCACCGCCTCCGTCCACCCGGCGCTCGCCGACACGGTGCTCGCGCTGCTCGTCGAGCAGGTGCGCGCCGCCGACGCCGCGCTGGTGATCGCCACGCACGACCCCGAGCGCGCGGCGCGCCACGGCATCGAGATCTGCGCGGCGATCCTCGCGGCCGACGGCACGGCGCGGTCGCGCTTCTCCCGCCCGGAGGGCATCGGGCCATGAGGCGCGCCGCGCTGGTCGCCGGGCTGGCCTGGCGCGACCTCGTGCACGAGGCGCGGCTCTTCGCCTGCACCGCGACCGGCTTCGCCGCGGTGCTGGCGCCCCTGCTCGTGCTCTTCGCGCTCAAGCACGGCGTGATCGAGGGGCTGCGCGAGACACTGGTGCAGAATCCGCGCGCGCGCATGATCGTCAACACCGCGAACCGCGGCTTCGACCAGCCGTTCCTCGCCGCGCTCGCGGCGCGGCCCGACATCGCGTTCGTCGTGCCGCGCACGCGCACGCTCAACGCCGAGGCGCGCTTCGAGCGCCCCGACAGGCCCGGCACCGTCTTCCGCGCCGAGCTGCTCGCCACCGCGCCCGGCGACCCGCTGCTCGGCGCCGCGCCGGCCCCGGGGCCGCGCGGCATCGTCGCCAGCGCCGGCCTCGCGGCCCGGCTCGAGCTCGCCCCGGGCATGCAGGTGACGCTGCGCGCGCCGCGCGGAGCCGGGGCGTCGCGCGAGGTGCTCGAACTCGCGATGACGGTCGCCGCGATCGCGCCGCCCTCGGCCTTCGACCGCGATGGCGCCTTCGTGCCGCTGCCCGTCCTCGCGCTGGTCGACGACTTCACCGACGGGCTCGTCGCGCCCGGCGCCGAGCCGCAGGACGTGTCCGCCGCGCGCGTCTTCGCCGGGTTCCGCGCCCATGCGCGCCGGCTCGAGGACGTGGTCGCCATCGACCACGCGCTGCGCCGCGCCGGCGTCGACGTCGACACGCGCGCGGGCGAGATCGCGGGGCTGCTCGAGCTCGACCGCAACCTCGGCCTGCTCTTCGCCGTGATCGCGGGGCTGGGCGGCGCCGGCTACCTCGTGTCGCTCGCGGTCGGGCTCTACGCCAATGTCGAGCGCAAGCGCCGCGACTTCGCGCTCATGCGTCTCATCGGGCTCTCCGGCCGGGACCTGCTGCTCTTCCCCGCCGTCCAGGCCTGCTGCGTCGCGCTCGCCGGCAGCGCCCTCGCCGTCGGCGTGGCGCTCGCCGTCACGCGCATCGTCAACGCCGTCGCGGCGCAGGCGGCCGCGACGGACGCGCGCGCGGTCTGCATCCTCGATCCTGCACACGCCGCGGCCGCCTGCGCGGCGACGCTCGCGGGCGCCATGCTGGCCGCGGCCTTCGCCGGCGCGCGCGCCGCACGCATCGAACCGGCGGAAGGGATCCGCGATGAATGAAGCATGCCGAAGAGGCCGCCGCCCGGCGGCGGCCGCGATCGCCCTCGCGCTGCTCGCCGCGGCCGGCGTGGCCGGGGCGCAGCAGTCCCCCGCGACCTGGCCCGAGGAGAACTGGAACCCGCAGCCCCTCGCGGACGACCTCGTCCTGCCGCTGCCCTGCGGCGGGTCGATGGCCTGGCGCGCCGTGCCAACGCCCGTCGCGCAGGGCGCGCTCGCCGACCGCCCCGCGATGATGGGCCAGGCGGACCCGCAGACCGACTATGTCGAGTATCTCCGCCAGGGCTTCATCGCCGGCCCGTTCCCGGGCCCGGCCGGGCAGCCGCCGCGCTACTACCTCGCCAAGTACGAGGTCAGTCGCGACCAGTGGGCGGCCGTGATGTCGGATGCCTGCCCCGCGCTGCCCTCGCAGGGCGGGCGCGTCGCGAAGACCGAGGTGGGCTGGATCGACGCGGTCAACTTCACCGCGCGCCTCACGTCCTTCCTGGCGAAGAACGCCGCGCAGAAGCTTCCGCGGCGCGACGAGGCTGTCGCCCATGTCCGCCTGCCCTCCGAGGACGAGTGGGAATTCGCCGCGCGCGGCGGCGCGGCGGTCGGCGAGGCGGAGTTCGGCGCGCGCGCCTACCCGATGGAGGGCGGGATGCAGCGCCACGCGTGGTTCCAGGGACCGCGCAGCGCCGCCGGGCAGCCGCGGCCGATCGGCGCGCGCGCGGCGAACCCGCTCGGGCTGCACGACGTCTACGGCAACGCCGCGGAATGGACGCTGGAGCCCTTCCGCCTCAACAAGATCGGCCGCTACCACGGGCAGGCTGGCGGTGGCGTCGTGCGCGGCGGCGACTTCATGACGCCGGACTCTGCGCTGCGCTCGTCGCTGCGCGTCGAGCTGCCACCCTTCGACATGCGCACCGGCGAGCCGCTGCGGCTGCGGAACGTGGGATTGCGCCCCGCGCTCGGGCTCGTCGTGACGACGGCCGATGCGCGGGTGCCCGAGTTCCGCGCCGCCTTCGACGCCGAGGCGCAGAGCCGGAGCAGCGCGACCGACGACCCGCAGCGCCTGCTGAAGGTGCTGCACGACGAGGCCACCGACCCGGCGGTGCGCCAGGGGCTCGCCCGCGTCGAGGCGACCCTCCGCGCCGAAGGACGCGCCCGCGCCGACCAGGAGGCGGAGACGATACGCGCGCAGATCACCTTCGCCGCGGCGATGGCGCGGCAGGTCCTCCTCGCGGAGGGAAACAGCGAGGTCCTCCGCATCTCGGGGGACGTCATGGGCCTGATCGACAACGCCCATGCCAAGCGCGTCGGCGAGCTCCTGCGCAACAAGCACAAGGAGATGAACAACGGGATACCGCCGCTGCTCGACGCCTACCTCGCGCTGGTGCAGCGCATCGGGCGAGGCGCGGCGGGCGCGCGGCTCGCCGACCAGGCCCGCGTCGTGGTGGAGGAGCAGCGCGCCCAGAGCTTCCTGAGCATGGCCGCGCTGGCGCAGCTGGCCGCCCGCCATGCCGGCGCCGCGGCGGAGGGCAGGCTGCCGACGCGCGAGCGCGCCCAGGCGGAGATCATCGAGGCCGGCAGGAACGCGGTGCCAGCCCCCCAGCCCGCCGCGCCCGCCGCGCCCGCGCCACCGCCTTCCCGGGCACCCGCGCGGCCCGGCCAAGGGACACCGCCACGATGAAGTCGCGCGGGAAAAGAAGTAGGTTCTGGACCGTTATGCCAACGCTGGCGCCCGCGCCGGCACGAATGACCCGACCAGCAGGAGTTTCCCGCATGTTCCCGGAAAGCAGAGCGCTCCGCCTGCCCGTCATCCTCGTCGTGGTCGCCTCGCTTGGCCTGTCCGGCTGCGTGACGACCAGCACCGCGTCCGAGAACCTCACGCCTGCCCAGCGCGAGCTGCGCCAGCAGACCGAGCGCTTCAACGAGACCGTCGCCGTCGGGGCCGCTGCCGGCGCGATCCTCGGCTGCGCGCTCGGCGCCGCCCTCAACCGCAACAACCGCGCTGGCGGCTGCGCGGCGGGCGGCGTGCTCGGCGGCGTCGCGGGCGCCGGCTCGGGCTACTACATCGCCACGCGCAACCAGCAATTCGCGACGCGCGAGCAGGCCGCGCAGGCCCGCATCGAGGCCGCGCGCAAGGAGGCGGACGACCTCTCGCGCACCGCGGAGGTCGCCAACCGCGTCGCGCGCGAGAACAAGGCCCAGCTCGACATGCTCGACGAGCGCTACAAGCGCCGCCAGATCACGGCCGAGCAGTACAAGGCACAGACCGTCGCGATGCGCGAGGACGCGCAGACCATGAAGCGCGCCTCCGACGAGGCGGGCAAGGCCGCCAACCAGATGGCCGCCGACAGCGCGGGCGCGGGCGCCGGTGGCGGCGCGATCCGGGACCAGGCCGTGCGAGCCGCGCAGGCCAAGCGCAACATCGACACCGCGGTCGCCGAGCTCGAGGCTGCCCTCTCGCGGGTCCCGTCGTGAGCGCGCGCAAGGCCACCCTCGCGCTCGCGGCGTCGCTGGCGCTGCAGGGCTGCGCCGATCCGGGGCCCGCGAAGGAGCGCGGCTTCTTTGGCGGCATGGGCGCGATGATGACCGGCACCGACGAGCGCCAGGCGACGAAGCTCGAGAACACGGCCGCCTCCGAGCAGCGCCGTACCCTCGAGGCGCGCGCCGAGGCGCAGGCCGCGGCGGCGCGCCAGCAGCAGAGCGAGCGCGACCTCGCGGCGGCGAAGGCCCGCCTCGACGCGATCGACGCAGACATCGCGCGCCAGCGCCAGGTCCTGGCCCGGCTGCGGGCCCAGCGCGGCGAGGCCGGGCGCGCCGAGGCCGAGCGCCTGCGCCGCGAGAGCGACGAACTCGCCCGCGCGCGCGCGCGCGCCGGCAGCCAGCCGAGCGCCGAGGAACTCCAGTCGCTCGAGCGCCTGTCGCGTGCGCTGGACGAATCGCTGCGCCGCTACGGGCAGAACTGACGCGAGCCGCGCCCGATCCGGCGCGCAGGCTTGGATGGCCGGCCGGGCGGCAGGCCCGGGGTCGACAAGGAAGGGCAGACGAGAATGGCGGCGCCACGTTTCCTCCTGAAGACCGAGCTGGCGCGCTTCGCGCCGCTCGCCCTCGATGGCCGGGCCGTCACCGCGCAGCACGAACGCCTCCAGGCGTTGCTTGCCGCGCGCGGCCTTGCCGGCGCGGGCGCGCTCTTCGCCGAGCCGATCTCCGGCGCCGGCGCCATCACCTGGTACGGCCTGGGCGCAGGCGATCCGCAGCCCATCACCTCGCTCTCGCCCGAGCGGCGCGCGGAGGCCGAGGCGCGGCTCGCCACCGCCCTGGCCCCGGTGCTCCGCCTGCTCGACGACCCGGAAGCGGGCCCGCTGCTGCGGCGCGCGCTGGTCGTCGGCGACGCCGACCAGGTCCTCGTGCTGGACGATGGCGTCGTCCTGGCCGGCTGGGGCCTCGTCCCGGCCGGGATCTCGGGCGACGCAGACATCGCGCGCCATGCCGCGGCGACCCTCGGGCGCTTCGTGCCCGCCCTCGCCTCCATCGATGCCTCCTTCCTGGGGACCGTGGCCGCCCCGGTGCCTGCGCCGCCGCCGCGGCGCGAAACGCCCATGGCGACGCCCGCCGCCGCGCCGCCACCGCCACCGCCACCCGCTTACCAATCGAGCGCCCCGGCCGGCGGCGCGGTACCGCCGCGCGAGGGCGCGCCGATGGCATGGTGGATGGTGCCGCTGCTCGTCGCGGTCGCGCTTGCCTTCCTGTTGCTTGGCTTCTGGCTGGCCTGGAACCATTTCGTGCGCGACATCGCGGGCCGCCAGTACTCCGCGAGCATCGTCGACGACGAGCGCACCCGCCTCGCCATCCGCATGCAGCGCGAGACCAACGAGGCCCTCGAGCGCGAACTCGAGCGCGCACGCCGTGCCGCCTCCCAGGACGTCTGCCGCGCCGAAGGCCCGGCCGGCGGCGCGCTTCCCGCGCTGCCGCAGAGCCAGCCGGTCGCACCCGGTGCGGCGCCGCCGCCGGTGCCCTCGCCGCCCGGCGCCACGCCGCCCGCCGGACAGCCCCCGCAGCCGGGGCAGCAATCCGCCGCCCCGCCATCCGGGTCGCTCGCCTCGCTCCTCGAGCACGCCACGGTCATGATCGCGACCGCGGGGCCGCGCGGCATCGGGCATGGCACGGGCTTCTTCGTCACCGGCGACACGATCGTCACCAACGCCCATGTCGTCGAGAACGCCGACCCGCGGCAGATCTTCGTCATGTCCAAGTCGATCGGCCGCGCGCTGCGCGCCGAGCTGGTCGCGCGAAGCTCCACTCCAGGCCAGGAGTCGGAGCCCGGCGTGCCGGACTTCGCCGTGGTCAGGCTCGCCCAGCCCGTGCCGGGTGCGCAGCCCCTCGCGGTCACGACCTCGGTCGAGAAGCTGACCGACGTCGTCGCGGCCGGCTACCCGGCGAGCGTGGTGCGCGTCGAGGCCGGCATGGCCGCGCTCGCGGAGGGTCGCCTCGGCGAGCCGCCCGAGCTCGTGCTCACGCGCGGCACGATCAGCACGGTGCAGAAGCTCCCGAGCGGTCTGACCGTCATGCCGCACTCCGCCGACATCTCGCCGGGGAACAGCGGCGGCCCGCTGGTCGACCTGTGCGGACGCGTGGTCGGCGTGAACACCTTCGTGAGCCGCTCGACCGCGGTCGCCGACCGCGTCCGCTACGCGCAGAAGAGCGACGACATGATCGCGTGGCTCTCCGGCGCGCGCGTCACGGTCGACCGGCGCGACGGCGCCTGCCAGCCCGAGCCGCCACCCGCCGCCTCGCCGCCCGGTGCCGCGCCGCCGGCACAGGGCGGCGCGCAGCCCGCCAGCGGCGGCGCGCCCGCGGCGCCTGGCGCGGCGCAGCCCAAGCCGCCCGCGCGATGAGGAACGACCGGACATGAGCCAGGGCGCGCCCATCGCCACGACGGCGAATGCAGGCCTCCAGGCGCTGGGAACCGGCGGACAGCTGGCGATCCATGCCTGGGACCAGATCGCCTCCTACCTCCGCCGCACGCGCGGCGAGGCGCATGCCGCGCTCTTCGCCGAGCCCAACCCGGATCCCGATCGCGGCATCGTCGACTGGTACGACGCCGAGGGCGGCGAGGCGACGCCGATCGCGCAGCTGCCCGCGCCGCAGGCCGAGGCCGCGAACGCGGAGCTCGCGCGCCTCGTCGCCGACATCCAGGCCGACGCCACGCGGCTCTCGGCGTCGAAGCAGCCTGGCGACCGGTTCCTCGGCGAGCTCCTGGCACAGGCGCTGCGCGTACCCGGCCCCGAATCGCGCCTCGCGATCGGCGCGCGCCCGGTCCTCGTCGCCTGGGGGCATGCGCGCGCCGACGGCCATGCCGAGCCGGCGCTCATCATCGGCGAGGTCGCGCGCCGACCGGGCGCGGGCCGCATGCGCATCGTCGGGCCGCCGCCGGCCAGGCCACCGCGCCGCGACGCCGCGGGCTGGATCGCGGCCGCGATCGCCTCGCTGCTGCTGCTGCTGCTCTTCCTCCTGCTGCTCCTGCTCGACCCCCTCGACTGGTTTCGCGCACCGCCGCCGAGTTGCGTCGCCGACCCGCGCGGCGCCGCGCTGCTCGAGGAGATGCGCCGCGAGCAGGACCGCGAAGGCACGCTGCGTGCCGAGATCGCGCGGCTCGCACGCGAGGCAGGCGAGCGCCGTCTCGCATGCCCGCCGCCACCGGCCACCGAGCCCGCGGCGCCGCAGCGCCCGGCCGAGGCCGTGCAACCGCAGCCGCGCCCTCCCGCCTCCGCCGACGCCGAACGCGCGCGCGAGCAGGGCGGCCAGTCGGGTCGCGTCCAGGTCATCCTTGCCTGGGACAACGAGAGCGACCTCGACCTCCTCGTCTCCTGTCCCGACGGCGACATCATCTCCTATCGCAGCCGCAGGGGTTGCAGCGGCGGCGAGCTGGACATCGACCGCAACGCGCAGCCACCGCTGCGCAGCGACGCCGTCGAGAACATCGTCTGGCCGGACAAGGCGCCGGCCGGCCGCTATGGCATCGCGGTCGAGCACAACGGCCATATCCAGCGCACGCCGCAGCCGTCGAGCTTCCGCGTCACCGTGCGCATCGAGGGGCAGCCCGATCGCAGCTTCTCGGGGCGCGTCGCGCCAGGCACGCGCGTCGCCGTCGGCAGCTTCGACGTGCCCGCGAGATGATGGCGCGGGGCCGCGCGAGCGATGACCCGGCGCTTTCCCGCCAGCGAGCATCGCAGCCTGCTTCCCGCGGGCTGGGACCATGCGCGCGCGCGCGCGGTGCTCGTGGCGCTGCTGGCGGAGGCCGCGGGGCCGGAGGCGACCTGCCTCTTCG
>JBEGVV010000225.1:0-10242 GCA_041178225.1 Pseudomonadota bacterium
CGCGCGCGGATCGTCGCCGGGTCGCGGAGCCGCGCGAGCGCGGCCGCTTCGGCCGGGCTCGTCACTCGTCGAGGCCCCTGCCCTTCGGCCGCGCGAGCTCGCCGGCCGCGGGCACCGCGCCGGGCGTGTAGTAGCCGGCGGCGACCTTCGCATCCATCTCGACGCGCGCGTCGGCCGGGATCAGCGCGTCGGGGATCGGCACGCGCTCCACCACCTCGATGCCGCCACGCGCGAGCGCGTCGTGCTTCATGTCGCTCATCGAGGCGAGGCGGTCGATGCGCCGGATGCCGAGCCAGTTCAGGACGTCGGGCATCAGCTCCTGGAACCGCATGTCCTGCACGCCCGCGATGCACTCCGTCCGCTTGAAGTACTGGTCCGCGCGGTCGCCGCCCTCCTGGCGCTTGCGCGCGTTGTAGACGAGGAACTTCGTGACCTCGCCGAGCGCGCGGCCTTCCTTGCGGTTGTAGACGATGACGCCCGCGCCGCCGGCCTGCGCCATGGCGATGCAGAGCTCGATGCCGTGCACGAGGTAGGGCCGGCAGGTGCAGATGTCGGAGCCGAACACGTCCGAGCCGTTGCACTCGTCGTGGACGCGGCAGGCCAGCGGATGGCGCCCGTCGCCCACGCGCGAGGGCTCGCCGAACACGTAGACGGTCATGCCGCCGATCGGGGGCAGGAAGACCTCGAGGTCCGGGCGCGTCACGAGTTCGGGATACATGCCGCCCGTGAACTCGAAGAGGTCCCGGCGCAGGTCCGTCTCGTCGATCGCGAAGCGGCGCGCGATGCCCGGCAGGTGCCATACCGGCTCGATGGCGATCTTCGTGACGCGCGCATTGCCGTTCGGCAGCAGCACCTCGTTGTCCGAGCGCAGACGCCCCTCGTCCATCGCGGCCTTGAGCTCGGGCATGAAGATCTGCGCGCGCGTCACGGCGATGGTCGGGCGGATGTCGTGGCCCTGCGCGATCAAGTCGGCGAAGGCCTCGCTGGTGCGATGGCCCCAGGGGTCGAGCGACACGATGCGCTCGGGGTCCGACCACTGCGGGTACGGGCCGATCGGCTCGGCCGGCGCGGTGTTGGTGAGGTCGGGCACGTGCTCGGGATCGAGGCGCCCCGCGGCCACGGCGAGCGCGCGGTAGATGCCGTAGGACCCGGAATGCGCGCCGATGACGTTGCGGTGGCCGGGAGTCGTCACCGTGCCGATGACGGGACCGCGGTCGGCCGCGGTCGCCGCGCCCCAGAGGATCGGCAGCGGCTTCCCGCCGGCCGACCCCGGATGCGAGGTGAGGACGATGTGGCGCGAACCCGGCTTCTTCCTGTCCATCGGAACCCTCGGCCAAAGCAGGAGTATAGCGACGAGGCGCGCCCGCGCCAGAGCTCAGGCCAGGGGCCGGCGCAGTCCCTCGATCATCGAGCTGCGCAGCAGGAAGGCGCGGCAGCGCACGGGGTCGGCGGCGGTCGCCTGGAGCTCGGCGAGGATCGCGCGGCGGCGATCCGGGTCGCGCTCCTTCATGCGGCTGCGGTTGCGGTCGGATTGCTGCACGACATGCTCGATCGCGACGGGACGTCGCTCCGCGACATAGGCATCGAGCAGCGCGGGATCGGCGCCGCTCCAGACGCGCGCGAGCTTGCCCGCGAGGTTGACGGCGTCGTGCACGCCGCTGTTGAGGCCCATGCCTCCGGTGGGGGAGTTGAGATGCGCGGCGTCGCCCGCGAGCAGCATCCGCCCGACGCGGTAGGTCGCGGCGACGCGCTGGTGCACCCGATAGGGCGCGACGCGGTCGACGGCGTAGGGCGCGGGCCGCGGCGCGATGGACTGCAGGAAGGCCTCGATGTTCGCGCCCGACAGGACGGCATCCATGTCGGACACGTCCTGCGGGTAGTAGCTCACGCGCCAGCGCCCGGGCAGGCGGAGCGTCGCGAAGTTGCCCTCGCGCGTCCACGCGTAGTTCACGCCCGACCAGTCCGGGAAGCTCTCGCGGAAATCGGTCGTGGTGACGACGAGGACGATCGTCTCCGGGTAGGTCGTGCCGTCGAAGGCGATGTCGAGCGCGCGCCGCACGACCGAGCGCGCGCCGTCGCAGCCGACGACCCAGCGCGCGGCGATGCGCTCGCCCGCCTCGGTCTCGAGCTCCGCCCGGTCGGCGTCCTGCGTCGCGCGGACGACGCGCGTCGAGAAGCGGACCTCCGCGCAGGGCTCGCGGCGCAGCGCCTCGAGCGCGAGGCGCGCGAGGTGGAACTGCTCGCATTGCAGGCGGAAGGGGTAGCGCGTGTCGCCGGAGAGGATGGAGAGGTCGAAGAGCGCCTTCTCCCCCGTCTCGTGCATGCGGATCTGCCAGCTCGGCGTGCGCTCGCCCAGCTCGAGCATGCCCGCGGCGAGGCCGAGATCGTCGAGCATCTCCAGCGTCGGCGGATGGAAGGTGGAGGCGCGCAGGTCGGTGGGCAGCGCCTCGCCCTGCTCCACGACCAGCACGGGTATGCGCGCGCGCGCCAGCAGCAGCGCGAGCACGAGGCCGACCGGCCCCGCGCCCACGACCGCGACGCGATCCGCAGCGCTCACCGGCCGCGCCTCTCCGCCTGCACGCTCTCGTGCCAGGGGATCACGAAGCGGCGAAGCATCCCGACCGAGAGGTAGAAGGCGAAGCCGATCACCGTGAGGTGGATGAGCACCGCGAAGAGCATGTCGGTCTCGTAGGCGTTCATCTTCGCGATCAGCAGGTAGCCGAGCCCCTGGTTGCCGCCGAGGTACTCGCCCACCACCGCGCCGATGATGGCCAGCACGATGCCGACCTCCATGCCGGTGATGATGTAGGGCAGCGCGCTCGGCAGCTCGAGGTGGCGGAAGCGCTGCAGCCTGCTGGTGTTGAGGCTGGTCATCACGTCGCGATGGCCGAGGTCGACCGACTTCACGCCCAGGAGCGTGTTGGTGAAGATCGGGAAGAAGGCGAGGACCGCCGCGAGCAGGACCTTGGTCGTCGGCCCGAAGCCGAACCACACGACGAAGAGCGGCACCAGCGCCACCTTCGGCACGACCTGGCTCGCGACGATGAACGGGTTCAGCGTGCGCTCCAGCCAGGGGATCTTGCCGAGCACGGCGCCCATCAGCACGCCGGCGACCAGCGCGAAGCCGAAGCCCGCGATGGTCTCGTAGACCGTCGCCCAGCTGTGCCACCACGTGGAGCGCGTGCGCAGCAGCTCGGCCCAGGCGGACATGACGTCCCCGGGCTTGGGCAGGATGAAGGGCGACACCCCGAAGCCCGTGACGTAGCCGTGCCAGGCGAGCAGGGCCGCCGCCACGAGCAGCGGCGTCGTGATCCATTCGAGCGGGATTCCCGCGCGGCGGCGCCCCGCCGGCGCCCTGGCGCTGCCGTCGCTCAACTGATCTCCTCCAGCCTCGAGCGCAGGCGGCGCACGATCGCCTGGAAGGCGGCGTCCGTCTGCAGGGCGAGCGGCCGCGGCCGCTCGAAGGGAACCTCTATCACGGTGTCGATCCGGCCCGGCCGCGGGCTCAGGAGGACGATGCGGTCCGCCAGGAAGGCCGCCTCGGCGATCGAATGCGTGACGAGGACGATCGTGCGCCCGGTCTCCATCCAGATCCGCTGGAGCTCGAGGTTCATCGCGTCGCGCGTCATCGCGTCGAGCGCGCCGAAGGGCTCGTCCATCAGCAGGATCTCGGGGTCGTAGCTCAGCGCGCGCGCGATCGCCGCGCGCTGGCGCATCCCGCCGGAGAGCTCGCGCGGCCAGCGCTTCTCGAATCCCTCGATGCCGACGAGCCGCGTCAGCTCCTGCGCGCGGCGCAGGCGCTCCTCGCGCGACACGCCCCGCAGGCGCAACGGCAGCGCGACGTTGTCCTCGATCGAGAGCCAGGGGAAGAGGTTGGCCTCCTGGAAGACCATGCCGAGCTCCTGCACGGCGGCGCCGTCGCGGCGCTCGCCGTCCCAGAGCGCGCGGCCGGCGACGCGCAGCTCGCCGCCGCTGGGCGCCAGCAGGCCGCCGATCATGCGCAGCAGGGTCGTCTTGCCGCAGCCGGACGGGCCGAGAAGGACGAGCATCTCGCCCTTGCGCACCGAGAGGTCGGTGGGCGCGAGCGCATGAACCTCGCCCTCGGGCGTCGCGAAGCGCTTCTCCACGCCGCGGAGCAGGATCTCCGCGGCCTCGCCTGCCAGCTGCGCGCTCACGTCTTCAGCGCCTCGTCGATGAAGCGGTTGGTGTAGAGCCGGGAGACGTCGTCGACCTTGAACAGCCCGGACCTGTTGATGGCCTCGGCGCCCTTCTGCCAGAGCGCGGGGACGTTGCGCATCAGGTTCTCGCGGCCCTCGGTGAACCAGAGCTCCTTCGCCTCGCGGGCGATCGCGACCAGAGGCGCGCGGTTGCGGATCCCCGGGATCTCGAAGTCCCTGGAGATGCGGTCGAGGATCGCGTTGTAGTCCTGCGTCAGCAGGTCCTCGACCGACGCCCTGAGGCCGCGCAGGAAGCGCACGACGAGCTCGGGCTCCTTCTCGGCGACCTCGCGCGTGGTCGCGTAGACCTGGCTCGGCATCGGCGCGTACTTGTCGCTGGTGAAGAACTCGAAGGGCTCGTTCGCCTCGCGCAGGGCGATCGCGACGCTGAAGGCGGCGATGAAGCCGTCGATGCGGCCCTGCTTCACGAACTGGAATGCAGCCGGGTTGTTGCCGACCGCCTCGCGCGGCGTCTCGGACGGGCTGACGCCGGCCGAGCCGAGCATCAGGTCGAGGAAGTTCTCCGTCGTCCCGTTGACCGAGACCACGCCCATCTTCTTGCCCTTCATGTCGAGGGCGGTGCGGATCGGCTTGTCGCGATGGCTGATCACGTACCAGTTCGAGCCCTGGTAGAGGGTCGAGACCACGACGAGCGGCGCGTTCGCGGCGTAGACCGCGCGCGCGATGTCGAGGCCCGAGGCGCGCGTGAACTTCGCCTGGCCGGCGATCAGCTGCGTCACCGCCTGGCCGGTGCCCTGCCCGCCGAGCACTGTGCTCTGCAGGCCCTGCGCGCGGAAATGCCCGGCGGAATGCGCGTTCATCAGCTCGCCGAAGTCGGCGATGAAGCCGAAGGGCGTGATCGCCGTGAAGGGCCGCAGGCCCTGCGCCGAGGCGATGCCGCCAAGCCCTGCCGCCGCGGCCGCGCCGCCACCAAGGGCACCCAGCGCGTGGCGCCTGCCGATCATCCCGTCCATGGCGTCCTTCCCTTCCTTGCGTGGCCTGGCCTCATGGCGTGAGGCCGCCGCCGTTCACGTAGAGAACCTGCCCGGTCATGTAGCAAGAAGCCGGGCCGAGGAGGAACAGGATAGGTCCGGCCACGTCGCCGGGAAGGGCGAGGCGGCCCATCGGCACGGTCCGCAGGTAGGCCTCGCGGTCGATCGAGGCGCGACGCGCGTCGCGCCCCGTGCCGCCGGTCAGGAACTCCGTGTCCACCGCGCCGGGCGCGACGCAATTCGCGCGCAGGCGCGGCGCGTTCTCGGCCGCGATGGCCTTGGCGAGCGCGAGCAGCCCGGCCTTGGACGCCGCGTAGCCGCCATAGCCGGGCGCGACGCGCGTCGCGAGGCCCGAGGAGACCAGCACCAGCGACGGCGCCCGCCCGCGCAGCAGCAGCGGCAGCGCGGCGCGCGCGCAGAGGAACGCGCTGCGCAGGTTGCCGTCGACGAGTTCGTCCCAGGCCTCGGGCGCGGTCTCGGCGACGGGCGTGCGCCGGGTCATGAAGCCGGCCAGGCCGACATAGCCGTCGAGCGCGCCCCACGCGGCATCGAGCGCGGCGAAGCCGGCGGCGACGCTCGCCTCGTCGGTGGCGTCGAGCCCGATGCAGCGCACCCGCGCGGGCGGCGGGAAGGCGGCGATCGAGCGCGGCAGGTCGAGGACCGCGACCTCCGCGCCCGCGCCGAGGCAGGCGGAGACGACGGCGCGGCCGATCCCGCCGCAGCCCCCGAGGATGGCGATGCGAGAGCCCGGGGCTGGCGCGAGCGCGGGCGGCGGCGGATCGGCGTCGAGGCTGGCCATGCACGGATAAGATTGGACGCGCGCGGCGCGGTCAACCGCGCCATTGCTGGCCCGCGGGCGCGTCCCTAGACTCCGTCCAGGCGCCATTCGCGCCCGGGAGCTTCCATGGACCAGGGCAGCATCGTCCTCCTCGCGATCCTCGCGGTCGTCGTCGTCACGATCCTCATGGGGGTGAAGACCGTGCCCCAGGGCCAGGAATGGACGGTCGAGCGGCTCGGGCGCTACACGCGCACGCTCTCCCCCGGGCTGTCGGTGATCATCCCCTACATCGACCGCATCGGCAGCAAGCTGTCGATGATGGAGACGGTGCTCGACATCCCGAGCCAGGAGGTCATCAGCAAGGACAACGCCACGGTCACGGCCGACGGCGTCATGTTCTTCCAGGTCCTCGACGCGGCGAAGGCGGCCTACGAGGTGCAGAACCTCAACATCGCGCTCACGAACCTCGCGATGACCAACATCCGCTCGGTGATCGGCGCGATGGACCTCGACGAGGCGCTGTCCCAGCGCGACCACATCAACGCGAAGCTGCTCGCCGTCATCGACCAGGCGACCACGCCATGGGGCGTCAAGGTCACGCGCATCGAGCTGCGCAACATCCAGCCGCCCGCGAACCTCCTCGAGGCGATGGGCAAGCAGATGACGGCCGAGCGCTCGAAGCGCGCGGACATCCTGACCGCCGAGGGCGACAAGCAGGCCGCGATCCTGCGCGCCGAGGGCCAGAAGCAGAGCGCCATCCTCGAGGCCGAGGGCCGGCGCGAGGCCGCGTTCCGCGACGCCGAGGCGCGCGAGCGCCTGGCCGCCGCCGAGGCGAAGGCAACGCAGATGGTCAGCGAGGCGATCGCCGGCGGCAGCGCGACGGCCGTGAACTACTTCGTCGCCCAGAAATACGTCGAGGCGCTCGGCAAGTTCGCCGACAGCCCGAACCAGAAGACGTTCCTGATGCCCGTGGAGGCGACCGCGGTGCTGGGCTCGCTCGCCGGCATCGCCGAGCTCGCGCGCGACGCCGCGGCCGCGCGCGCCGGCGAGGCGCCGCCGCCGCGCGCCGGTGCCGGCGCGCCGAACCCGTGGTCCCCCGGCGCGGGACGCTGAGCCGCGCATGCAGCCCTGGACCTGGATCGTCCTCGGGATCGGCCTCGCCATCGCCGAGATCTTCGCGCCAGGCACGCTGCTGCTCTGGACCGGCGTGGCGGCGGTCGCGCTCGGCTTCGTGCTCGCGGGCGCCGACATGCTGGGCCTCCACCTGCCCGGCTGGCAGGTGCAGGTCGTCGCCTTCGCGGTGCTGGCCGTGGCGGCCGTGCTCGTCGGCATGAAGCTGCGCCGCCGGCCCTCGGAGCCCCTCGCGACGACCGACGTCAACCTCGGCAGCGCGCGACTAGTGGGCCAACGCGTGCGGCTCGAGACCGCGATCGCCGATGGCCGCGGCACCGTGCGGATCGGCGACACGACCTGGCAGGTCACCGGGCCCGACCTCCCCGCGGGCACCGCGGTGCGCGTCGTCGCGTCGGACGGCATCGTGCTGGCCGTGGAGCCCTGAATCCCCCTCGAGGCGCGCGGGTTTTCGCCCCGCGGAAATCGCTTTGACGGATGAAACCCCCGCGTGCCTAGTGTCGATCGCGGGGGAGATGCGTTGAACTACCGATTCAACTTCCGGGACATCTGGGCCCAGACGGACTTCATCCTCGAGGGCATCCTCGTGACCCTCGCGCTGACCGTGGTCACGATGCTCTCGGGCCTGGTCATCGGGACGCTCGGCGCCGCGGCGCGCGTCCATGGGCCGCGCTGGCTCTCGGCCCTGGTCGCGGCCTATGTCGAGGTGATCCGCAACACCCCGCTCATCGTCCAGCTCTTCCTCGTGTTCTTCGGGCTGCCGAGCGCCGGCATCAGGCTCGACGCGATGACGGCGTCGATGATCGCGCTGGGCATCAACCTCGGCGCCTACTCCACCGAGATCATCCGCGCCGGGCTGGAGGCGATCCCGCGCACGCAGGTGGAGGCCGGGCGCTGCCTCGGCCTGTCCGGCGTGCAGGTGTTCCGCCATGTCGTGCTCTTCCCGGCGATCAAGGTGATCTACCCCGCGCTCTCCAGCCAGTTCGTGCTGCTGATGCTGGCGACGAGCGTCGTCTCGCAGATCTCGGCGCCGGACCTCTTCCATGTCGCGTCGATCATCCAGTCGCGCACCTTCCGCGACTTCGAGATCTACGCCGTGGTCTCGGCGATCTACCTCGCGCTGGCGCTCGCCATGAAGCTCGGCTTCGCGGCGATCCACCACTTCGCCTTCGGCCGCCGATGATCCGCGAGTTCGCCGCCATCGACGTCTACTACCTGCTCCTTGCGGCGCGATGGACCATCGCGCTCACCGCGCTGGCCTTCGTCGGCGGCGGCATCTTCGGGATCGTCGTGGCGCTCATGCGCGTCTCGCCCTTCCTGCCGCTGCGCGCGCTCGGCGCGACCTACGTGAACGTGGTCCAGGGCATCCCCCTGCTCGGCTGGCTCTTCGTCTTCTTCTTCGGGCTGCCGATCCTCGCGGGCGTGCAGGTCTCGTCCTGGGTCGCCGCGACGGTCGCCTTCTCCTTCTACGCCGGCGCCTTCCTCGGCGAGATCTGGCGCGGCTGCCTGCAGGCGATCCCGCGACAGCAATGGGAGGCCGGCGCCGCGCTCGGGCTGGGCTTCGGCGAGCAGCTGCGCCACGTCATCGTGCCGCAGGCCGTGCGCGTGGCCATCCCGCCGACGGTCGGCTTCCTGGTCCAGCTGATCAAGAACACCTCGCTCGGCGCGGTGATCGGCTTCGTCGAGCTGACCCGCGAGGGGCAGCTCACCAACGCCGCCACCTACCGTCCCTTCACCGTCTACATCGCGGTGGCCGCCATCTACTTCGCGATGTGCTTCCCGCTGACGCAACTGAGCCGGCGGCTCGAGAGGAGGCTGCGTGTCGCTCGTTGAACTCAAGGGCGTCGTCAAGCGCTTCGGGACCAACACCGTCCTCGACGACGTGTCGATGAAGGTCGAGCGCGGCGAGATCATCGCCGTGATCGGCCGGTCGGGCTCGGGCAAGAGCACGATGCTTCGCTGCATCAACGGCCTCGAGCCCGTGCAGGGCGGCAGCGTCGTCGTCGATGGCGAGACGGTCAGCGCCCCCGGCGCCGACCTGCGCGCGCTGCGCCAGCGCGTCGGCATCGTCTTCCAGAGCTACAACCTCTTCCCGCACCTGTCGGTGGAGAAGAACATCACCCTGGCGCCGCGCGTGGTGAAGGGCATGGACCCGGCGGCCGCCCGCGAACTCGCGCTGGGCGTGCTGAAGCGCGTGGGCCTCGCCGAGAAGATCGACGCCTATCCCGACCAGCTCTCGGGCGGGCAGCAGCAGCGCGTGGCGATCGCCCGGTCGCTCGCGATGCAGCCCAAGCTGATGCTCTTCGACGAGATCACCTCCGCCCTCGATCCCGAGCTGACCGGCGAGGTGCTCAAGGTCCTCGAGCAGGTCGCGGCCGAGGGCATGACGATGATCCTGGTCACGCACGAGATGGGCTTCGCGCGCCGGGTCGCGACGCGCGTCGTCTTCATGCACGAGGGCAAGATCTGGGAGGAAGGCGGCGCGCGCGACGTACTCGAGAAGCCGCGCACGCCGGAGCTCGCGACCTTCCTCGACGCCGTCCTTCACTGAACGCCAACTGCAACCAAGGGGAGACGAGACGATGAAACGCTTCGCGATTGCACTCTTCGCCGCCACGGCAATGCTCGCCGGCGCGGTCCAGGCCAAGGCCGACGCCATGGCCGACATCCTCAAGAAGGGCGTGGTGCGCATCGCCATCCCGCTCGACGTGCCGCCCTTCGGGTCGGTGAACCAGGAGCGCAAGGCCGAGGGCTTCGACCTCGACATGGCCGAGATGGTCGCCAAGGCGCTCGGCGTGAAGCTCGAGGTCCAGCAGGTCACCGGTGCCAACCGCATCCCGTTCCTGCTGACCGACAAGGTCGACATCGTCATCTCGGTGATGGGCCTGACGCCGGAGCGCGCGCGCCAGGTCATGTTCACCGCGCCCTACGCGGACACCAACCTCGCCGTGTTCGGCCCGAAGAGCGCCAACGTGAAGGCCGCGTCCGAGCTGGGCAACCTGCGCGTCGTCGCCGCCAAGGGCACCACGCAGGAGCTCGGCCTCACCGCTATGAACCCGCGCGCCAACATCATGCGCACCGAGGACGACGCGACCGCCGCGACCGCCTACATCACCGGCCAGGC
>JBEGVV010000226.1:0-8281 GCA_041178225.1 Pseudomonadota bacterium
CCGTCGGTGGCGAGCGACAGCGCGAGCAGGAGCGGCGCGGCGACGGCAGCCATCCACGCCGCGACGCCCACCGGGTCGGCGCCGCCGGCGCGGCGCAGGATGTAGTTGCCGATCCCGCCGGCGAGCGACCCCGACATCACCATCGCGATCGCCGCCACCGGCATGGGCGAGCCGCGCTCGAGCATGAGCAGCACCAGGCCCGCGAGCGCGAAGCCGAAGCCGACGAGCTTGCGCGGCGTCAGCCGCTCGCCGAGC
Source organism: Pseudomonadota bacterium (assembly GCA_041178225.1). Taxonomy (GTDB): domain Bacteria; phylum Pseudomonadota; class Alphaproteobacteria; order CACIAM-22H2; family CACIAM-22H2; genus CAIOSQ01. Next base: position 256 of record JBEGVV010000226.1, read on the forward strand.
AGCCCCCAGGCGAGGGCAAGCGTGAAGAAGCTCTGGGTGTGCGCCAGCAGCGCCGCGACGCCGGGAGGCACGCCATGCGCCATCCCGAAGAAGATCCCGACATGCTGGCCGACGCCGATGACGAGGCCGAGCGCGAGGATGGTGCGCCATCCGACCCGCGGGAACGGGACCACGAGCACGAACAGCGCGGAGACGACGAAGCGCATCGCCGCGAAGAGCATGGGCGGCGTGTCGCGCAGCGCCACCTCGGTCACGATGAAGGCGCCGGCCCAGACGCTCGTGGCGAAGAGCGCCATCGCGAGGTCCGCGGGCCGCATGCGCGACGCCGTCATGGCGCCGCGGCCAGCCCGGGCCTCACGCCGGCCTGACCGCCGAGATGCCGAGCGCGCGCGCGGCCCAGGCCGTGGTCGCGAGCAGCGCCTCGTCGTCGCCGAAGCGCCCGACCAGCTGGACGCCAAGCGGCAGCCCGCCCGGCCCGGTCGCGTAGGGCGAGGTCGTGCAGGGCACGCGCAGCAGCGACCAGAAGCCGTTGAACACCGGGTCGCCGGTGAAGGCGAGGCCCCTTGGCGCCTCGCCCGCGGCGGCGGGAACGACGAAGGCGTCGTCCTCGCCGAAGGCCTCGTCGAGGAAGACCCGCGCGCGGTCGCCGTAGCGCAGCGCCTCGGCGTAGCGCCGCTCGTTGCGCTGGCCCAGCTCGACGAAGCCGCGCAGGTGGGCGCTCAGCCTCGAGGGCATCTCGCGCGCGTAGCGGGCGAATGCACGGCTGGCCTCGACAGAGATGACGACGCGGTGCATGTCGCGCGCCTCGGCGAACCACGCGGGCAGCCGGCGGCGCGCCACGCGCGCGCCCGCCTTCTCCGCCTCGCGCACGAAGGCGTCGCAGGCGCGGCGCATGCCCGGGGTGGCGGCGGAGTCGTAGGGCGTGGCGAGGCGCACGAGGCGCGGGCGCTCCGGCGCCCTCGCGCGGCGATGGCCGCGCAGCAGGACGGGCGCCAGCACCTCCAGGTCGGCCGCCTCGCGCGAGAACCAGCCGACCGTGTCGAGCGAGCGGCCCAGCTCGTGCACGCCATGCGTCTCCGTCCGGCCCCAGGACGACTTGAAGGCGAAGACGCCGCAGAAGGATCCCGGCCGGATCACGGACCCGCCCGTCTGCGTGCCGAGCGCGAGCGGGACGAAGCCCGCGGCGACCGCGGCGGCCGAGCCGCTGGAGGATCCGCCCGGCGTGTGGCGCAGCCCATGCGGGTTGCGCGCCGCGCTGGGATGCATGTTGGCGAACTCGGTGGTCGCGCACTTGCCGAGGATCACCGCCCCGGCCTCGCGCAGGCGATGGACCGCGTGCGCGTCGTGCGCGGGCACGTGGCCCGGGAAGACGCGCGAGCCGTACTCCGTGCCAAGGCCGGCGGTGTCGATGATGTCCTTGACGCCGACCGGCAGGCCCTCGAGGGGCCGGCGGCGGGCGCGGCGCGCGTCGCTCGCCCGCGCGACGCGGCGCGCCGCCGGGTCGAGTCGCACGAAGGAGCGCACCGCGCCATCGCCCGCGGCGATCGCCGCGAGGCAGGCGGAGACGAGGTCGGACGAGGCGAAGCGGCCGCGGGCCATGCCCGCGAGCATCGCGCGGGCGGGCAGCCAGGCGAGGTCAGACGCCATCGATCGCCTGGTGGGCGACGCAGTCGCCCCGCTCGACGCGCGCCGGGTGGCGCTGGCAGATCACGAGCCCGTCGCGCTTGAAGAAGCAGGGCGTCGCCTCGCGGCCGGGATCGTCGACGAAATGGACATGGCCGCAGAGGTCGCCGGCCTTGACCCAGTCGCCGAGGTCGGTCGCGGGCTCGAACAGGCCGGGCGCCGGCGCGTGCACGTGGTAGTCGATGCCCGGCACGTTCATGTAGCGGGTCTTCGGCGCGGGCGCGGTGGGACCGTCCCAGATGCCCATGTGCTTGAGCAGGCGCCAGAGCCCGTCCTCCACGTTGCGCAGCATCCTGCGGTTCACGCTGCCGCCGCCGCCGAACTCGCCCGCGATCTGCACCAGGCCGCGCGCGATCGCCGCGCCGGGCGAGTAGCGCGGGTCCGCGTGCTTCCACACCACCGAGTACTCGGTGCCGAAGGCCGTGAGCGCGTCGAGCGAGCGGCGGTTGAGCGCCGCGTCGGGGCCCTCGTTCGTGCTGCCGAAGGGGATGTAGGCCAGCGACGAGCCACCCGAGTGCAGGTCGGCGAAGAGGTCCGCCATCGGGAAGACGACGCTGTCGATGTAGTGGGCGATCTCCTGCGTGACGCCGCGCTCGGGATCGCCGGGGAAGGAGCGGTTGAGGTTGCCGCCGTCGATCGGGGACACGCGCGCGCCGGCGATGGCCGCGGGCAGGTTCGCGGCCGGCATGACGATCACGCGGCCCTGGATGCGCGCCGGGTCCAGCGCGCGGACCATCTTGCACAGCGCGATCTGCCCCTCGTACTCGTCGCCGTGGTTGCCCGCCATCAGGAAGGCCGTCGGGCCGGTGCCGTTCTTCACCACCGCCATCGGGATCGCGATCATCCCGTAGGCGGAGCGGGTCACCGAATGGGGCAGGTTCACCCAGCCGACCTGCTTGCCCGCCTTCTCGAAGTCGATGTCGCTCCAGATGCGCGTCCTGACGTTCATGCAACCCTCCCCTGCCGCGATGCGCGCTATCATTGGACCCGCGACGCCGCTCCGCAAGCGATGATCGGCACGCGCCTGGGGAGGGCGCCGCATTGGCTCACAGCGATCATCCGGCGCGCGGCGTCCTCGTCATGATGGGCGCGCAGGCGATCTTCGGGATCACCGACGCGATCCAGAAGCTGGCCATGGAGACCGTGCCGGAGATGATCGTGGTGTGGAGCCGCTTCGCGCTCTTCGCCGTCTTCTTCCTGCCCGTGGTCGCCATGCGGCCGGCGCATCTCGCCGCCACGCCGGAGCGGACGCTCCTGGTCCTGCGCGGCTGCTGCTTCCTCGGCGCGACCTGCTTCATGGCCGGCGCGCTGGCGCGGCTGCCGCTCGCGACCGCGACGACGCTGATGTTCGTCGGGCCCTTCATCGTGACCGCGATGTCCGCGCTCATCCTGCGCGAGGCCGTGGGCTGGCGGCGCTGGTCGGCGATCGCGGTCGGCTTCCTCGGCATGCTCGTGGTGGTGCGTCCCGGCGCGGGCGGCGACGCGGTCGGCTGGCCGGCGCTGCTCGTGCTCGGCTCGACGATCTGCTGGTCGCTCGGCGTCATCGCGACGCGCGTCGTCGGCGCGCGCTCGGAGGCGACGACGATGCTGGTCTGGCAGACCATCGCCGGCTTCGCGCTGTCGGCGCCCTTCGCCCTGCTCGCCTGGCGCACGCCCGACGCGCGCGAGGCCGGGCTGCTGCTGCTCAATGGCTGCCTCAACCTCGCCGGCCAGTGGATGGTCGTGCGCGCCCTGCAGCTCGCGCCGGTCTCCGCCGTGGCGCCGCTCACCTACACCGTCATCGTCTGGGCGACGCTGCTCGGCTGGAGCATGTTCGGGACCCTGCCCGACCGCTGGACCCTCGCGGGCGCGGCCATCATCATCCTGTCGGGCCTCTATGTCTGGTGGCGCGAGCGCGCCAGGGCGCGCGCCGCCGCCGCGGCCGCTGCCGCCGAGGGATGACTCGCGCGGCGCGGCGCGCTTAAATCCGCGCGGTTCCACCGAGGGGAAGGGAAAGACCGACATGCGCCTGTTCGCAGCGACGATCGCCACGGAGACCTACACGTTCTCGCCGATGGCGACCTGCATCGACGACTACAAGCAGGGCGTCTACCTGCGCCCCGGCGAGCACCCGAGCGACACGCCGCTGATGTGCACCGCGCCGCTCTTCGTCGCGCGCCGCCGCGCCGCGAAGGAGGGCTTCACGCTGGTCGAGGGCAGCTGCTTCGCCGCCAGCCCGTCGGGCACCACGGTGCGCGCCGACTACGAGGCGATGCGCGACGAGATCCTGGCGCAGTGCAAGGCCGCGATGCCGCTCGACGGCGTCCTGCTGGGGCTGCACGGCGCCATGGTGGCGCAGGGCTACGACGACGTCGAAGGCGACGTCATCGAGCGCGTGCGCGCCATCGTCGGGCCGAAATGCGTGATCGGCGTCGAGCTCGACCCGCATTGCCACCTCACGCTCAAGCGCGTGAAGGGCTCGGACATCATCATCCTCTACAAGGAATTCCCGCACACCGACGTGGTGGAGAGGGCGGAGGAGGTCCTCGACCTCGTGCTGCGGACGATCCGCGGGCAGGTCAAGCCTGTGATGTCGGTCTACGACTGCCGCCAGATCGGCAGCTACCCGACCACCGAGCCGCTGATGCGCGCCTTCGTCGACCGCATGAGCGCGATGGAGGGCAAGGACGGCGTGCTCTCGGTCTCGATCGGGCATTGCTTCCCCTACGCGGACGTGGCCGAGCTCACCGGGCGCATCCTCGTGATCACCGACGGCGACAAGAAGAAGGCCGACGCGCTCGCCACCGAGATCGGGCGCGAGTTCGTCTCGATGCGCGGCAAGACCGCGCCCGCCTACCACGGCATCGAGGACGGGATCACCGCGGCGCTGGAGTTCAACGACGCGCCCGTGGTCATGGCCGACCCGGCGGACAACGCCGGCGGCGGCGCGCCGTCGGACAACACCACGATCCTGCGCAGGCTCATCGAGAGGAAGGTGGAGAGCGCCTGCCTCGGGCCGGTCTGGGACCCGATCGCGGTGAAGCTCTGCTTCGCGGCCGGCCTCGGCGCGGAGTTCCCGCTGCGCTTCGGCGGCAAGATCGCCCAGAGCTCGGGCCTCCCGGTGGATGCGATCGTGAAGGTGGTCGGCCTGAAGCGCGACTGCTGGCAGAGCTTCGGGCCGACGCAGGTGCCGCTGGGCGACTGCGCCGCCATCAAGGTCGGCGGCATCGAGGTCGTGCTGATCGCCAACCGCACCCAGGCGCTCGGCCTCGAGCTCTTCCGCAACGTCGGCATCGAGCCGACCGAGCGGAAGATCGTCGCCGTCAAGTCGACCAACCACTTCCGCGCGGCCTTCGGGCCGATCGCGAAGAAGGTGATGTACATCGACTCCGACGGCCCGCTCAGCCGCGACTATCGCAAGATCCCCTACACCAAGGTGCAGCGCCCGATCTGGCCGCTGGACGAGAAGACCGAGCCCGGCCTCGTGTTCTGAACGACGGCCCCTCCCCGCGCCCTGGCCGGCGCGGGGAGGATCGCCTCAGGCGATCCAGCCGGCCTGGCGCGGGTGCGAGAGGACCTGCGGGTTGACCAGGTGGTCGGGCCGCGCGCGCCGCGCGAAGGCGGCGGCCGAACGGAACGATCCCTCCGCGAGCGAGCGGTTGCATTCGTCGGTGTGGCAGAGCGCGTGCGGCGACACGATCACGTTGTCGAGCTTCAGGATCGGGTTGTCGACCGGCGTCGGCTCGACCTCGAACACGTCCATCGCGGCGCCGGCGATGCGCTTCTCGGCCAGGGCGCGATGCAGCGCCGCCTCCTGCACCACGGGCCCGCGCGCCGCGCTGACCAGGTAGGCCGAGGGCTTCATCAGGCCGAGCGCCCTCTCCCCGACGATGCCACGCGTGGCGTCATTCAGCAGGACGTTGGTGACCAGGAAGTCGGACTCGCGGAAGAGCGTGTCGAAGTCGACGAGCGTGACGCCGAGCCCGGCGACGTCCTCCTGCTTCACGTAGGGGTCGTGCGCGATGAAGCGCATGTCGAGCGGCCGCGCGATGCGGAACAGCTCGCGGCCGATGTTGCCGATGCCCAGAGAGCCCAGCGTGCGCCCGACGAGGCCCGTGCCGTAGTGGCTGCGCTGCTCGCCCCAGCGCCCCTCGCGCACCAGGCGGTCCTTGGTCGGCAGCTTGTGCGCGAGCGCCAGCACGAAGGTGAGCTGCGTGGTCGCCATCGGCCGGCGCACGGCGTTGGGGTTGTTGGTCAGCAGCACGCCAGCCGCGGTCAGCGCCCCGACGTCGCGCGTGTCGTAGCCAGCGCCGAAGCCCGCGAGGAGCCTGAGGCGCAGGTCGGGCCGGCCGAGGGCCTCGGGGCCGATGCCCTCCGACACGGCGCAGATCACGTCGTAGCGCGCGCAGTGCTCGGCGGTCAGGCGCTTCGGCTGGTCGGGCAGGTATTCCCACTCGAGGCCCGGGGCCGAATCGAGGATGCCCAGCGCCTGCGCGTCGAAGAAGGTGCGACCGTCCTCGAGCAGCGCCGTGCGCGCGACGCCCACGCGAAGCTTCCCTGAAACCATGGCCCTCTCCCCGGATTCCACCATTGCGGCGCGCAGGATAACGCTTCGCGCCCGGCGTGGCCCGCGCCGTCTCGCGTACCGCCGGGCGAACAGCCCGTCGACAGGCGTCGCGATCCGTGGTTCCTTCGATCGCAGCGGCGACCGGGGCCGTCCCGACGGGGATCGGGGTGGCATGCCGGGAGCGCCGGGGATCCAGGGTTCCACCAGGGAGGTGCATCCATGAAGTCGTCTCGTCGTTCCATCCTCAAGGGGTCCGCGGGCGTAGCCGCCGTCGCAGGCGCCCCCGCCATCGCGCGCGGCCAGGCGCGCCGTGGCGAGCAGAACACCGTGCGCGCCGTCATGCATGGCGACATCCCGACCTTCGACCCGATCTGGACCACGGCCAACATGGCCGCCTACCACGGCAACATGGTCTACGACGTGCTGTTCGGGATCGACGCCAACTTCAACCCGCAGCCGCAGATGGTCGGGCGCCACGGCGTCTCCGACGACAAGCTGACCTACACCTTCGAGCTGCGCGACGGCCTGAAGTGGTCGGACGGCTCGGCCGTGACCGCCGCCGACTGCGTGGCCTCGCTGCGCCGCTGGGGCGCGCGCGACGGCGCCGGCCAGATCATGCTGTCGAAGACCGCCGACCTGTCGGCGAAGGACGACAAGACGATCGTGCTGCGCCTCAAGGAGCGCTGGGGCCTCGTCTACGACGCGCTGTCGAAGACCTCGACGCCGCTCTGCTTCATGATGCCCAAGAAGGTCGCCGAGACCGACCCGTTCCAGAAGATCGACACGACCAACGGCGTCGTCGGCTCGGGCCCCTTCACGCTCAACATGGCGGAGACGAGGCCGGGCACGCAGTACGTCTACGAGAAGAACCCGCACTACGTGCCGCGCTCCGAGCCCGCCTCGGGCATCGCCGGCGGCAAGGTCGTCAAGCTGGACCGCGTGATCTTCGTCAACATGCCCGAGGCGCAGACCGCCGTGTCCGCGCTGCAGGCCGGCGAGATCGACTTCTACGAGACGCCGCCCATCGAGCTGCTGCCGCAGCTCGAGTCCGACAGGAACGTGCGCGTCTCGGTCCTCAACAGCCTCGGCCAGGTCGGCTACATCCGGCTCAACTACCTGCACGCGCCGTTCAACAACGTGAAGGCGCGCCAGGCGGTCCAGTGGGCGGTCAACCAGAAGGACCACATGGCCGCCACCTTCCCGAACCCCAAGTACGCCCGCGCCTGCGGCTCGTTCTTCACCTGCGGCACGCCGATGGAGAGCGACGTCAACATGGAGTGGTTCACGAAGGGTCCGGACCTGAACAAGGCCCGCCAGCTGCTGCGGGAGTCCGGCTACGACGGCAAGCCGATCGTCCTGATGCAGGCGACGAACATCGAGTACATGCGCAACTCCGCCGAGATCCTGGCGAAGGAGCTGCGCAGCGCCGGCTTCAACGTGAACCTCGTCCCCATGGACTGGTCGAACGTCGTGCAGCGCCGCTCGGTCAAGTCGCCGCCCGACCAGGGGGGATGGAACATCTTCATCACCTCCGGCGGCGGCACCGCGACGGCGCACCCGATCAACCTCGCCGCCCACGCCGCGACCGGCGACAAGGGCTGGTTCGGCTGGCCGGAGAACGCCCTGCACGAGCAGCTGCGCGAGAAGTGGGCGCAGGCCGAGACGCTCGCCGAGCGCCAGGCGATCGCGCGCCAGATCCAGGACAACGCCTGGGGCTACGTGCACCACCTCTACTACGGCCAGTGGATCCAGCCCGCGGCGCACCGGGCGAACATCCGGAACCTCCTGCCGGTCCCG
>JBEGVV010000227.1:0-3842 GCA_041178225.1 Pseudomonadota bacterium
AGCGTGCTCGTGCATTGACGGGCGCGGGCGCATCCCGCGGGAGGCGGAAGCCAGGACATGACGAACCCGATCCTCGCGAAGTTCCGGGCCATGCACGCCGAGATCGAGTCGCTGCGCGCGACGCTCGAGGCGCGCGACGCGCGCATCGCCGGGCTGCTGCGGCAGCGCCGGCGGATCCGCCTCCACCTGGAGGCCGCGCATGGCCTGCTCGCCGGCCCGTCGCCGCCCGAGCCCGGCCTCGCCGCGGCGCGGCTCGCCCTGGCGCTGGAGCTCCTGCCGCCGGCGCCGCTGGAGGGCGAGGAGCCGGGCTGACGACCGCGGGTGGATGTCGCAAACTGCTGGCGGTCTTCCCATGGAGCGTCCCTGCATGGCGGCATCCACGCCGCGCCCCGAGTTCGTCGCGCGCTACGAGGTCGAGAGCAGCATCCCGCCCGCGCGGGTCGCGGAGGCGATCGCCGGCGAGCAGTCGAGCGGCACCTTCGTCGCGGTCCCCGGCGAGACCGAGGAGCTGGCGCGGCGCTCGCGCGCGCGGGTCCTGCGCGTCGAGGAGCTGGGCGAGGCCGCGGGGCCCGCGCTGCACAGCGCGCGCACGCGGCCGGGCGACCGCTTCGCGCGCGCCGCGATCGACATCGCCTTCCCGGTCGCCAATGTCGGCCACAGCCTGCCGAACATCCTGGCGACGGTCGCGGGCAACCTCTTCGAGCTGGGCGAGGTCACGGGGCTGCGCCTTGTCGACATCGCGATGACGCCGGAGCACGCCGCGGGCTTCCCCGGCCCCGCCTTCGGCATCCCCGGCACGCGGCGCGTCGCGGGCGTCGAGGGACGCCCGCTGGTCGGGACGATCATCAAGCCCAGCATCGGCCTCGCCGCCGAGGAGACGGCCAGGGTCGTCGACGGGCTCTGCGCGGGCGGCATCGACTTCATCAAGGACGACGAGCTGGTCGCCGACCCGCCCTACGAGCCCTTCTCCAACCGGCTGCGCGCCGTGATGGCGGTGCTGCATCGCCACGCCGACCGCCTCGGGCGCATGCCCGTCTACGCGATCAACGTCACCGGCTCGGGCGACGAGATGCGCCGGCGCCACGACGAGGTGCTCGCCGCGGGCGGCACCTGCGTGATGGCGAGCCTCAACTGGGTCGGCTTCGGCGGCATGGCGGACCTGCGCCGCCACGCGCAGCTGCCGATCCACGGCCATCGCAACGGCTGGGGCGCGCTGACGCGCCATCCCGCGCTCGGCTTCTCCTTCGCGGCGTACCAGAAGCTCTGGCGCCTCGCCGGCATCGACCACCTGCACTGCAACGCGCCGGGCAGCAAGTTCTGGGAGCCCGACGAGTCGGTGATGGCCGCGGGGCGCTCGTGCCTTGGCGAATTCGCGGGCGTGGCGCCGCTCCTGCCCGCCTTCTCCTCCGGGCAATGGGCCGCGCACGCGCCGGTCCTCCATGCGGGCCTCGGCTCGGTCGACCTGCTGCACCTCGCGGGCGGCGGGATCATCGCGCATCCCGACGGCATCGAGGCCGGCGTCGCCAGCATGCGCGAGGCCTGGGAGGCCGCCATCGCGGGCATCGACCTCGCCGCGCATGCGCGCCACCGCCCCGCGCTGCGCCGCGCGCTCGCGCATTTCGGCAAGGGCTGACCGATGGACGCCACGACGCCACGCAAGGCAGGCGCGTCGGGGTTGCGCCTCGCCTTCCTCGGCGACGACTTCACCGGCTCGACCGACGCGCTCGAGGCGCTCGCCCTCGAAGGCTGGCGCTGCGCGCTCTTCCTCGACCCGCCCGATGCCGCGACGCTCGCGGGCCTCGGCCCGCTCGACGCGATCGGCGTCGCGGGCGAGATGCGCAGCATGACGCCCGAGGAGCTGCACGCGCGGCTGCCGCCGATCGTCGCGGCGCTCGCGGCCATGCCGGTGCCGCTCGTCCACTACAAGGTCTGCTCGACCTTCGACAGCTCGCCCGCCATCGGCAGCATCGGCGTGGCGCTGGACATCGCCCGCCCCTTCTTCGGCGATTGCGTCGTGCCGATCGTCGCGGGCGCGCCGGCGCTGGGTCGCTACTGCGCATTCGGCAACCTGCATGCGCGCGCGGCGACCGACGGGCGCGTGCACAGGCTCGACCGCCATCCGATCATGAGCCGGCATCCGGTGACGCCGATGGCGGAGGCCGACCTCGTGCTCCATCTCGGCGCGCAGACGACCACGCGGATCGCCAACCTCGCCCTGCCGCAGGTCGCGCAAGGCGCCGCGGCGGCCCTGCGCGCGCTCGAGGACATGGCCGCGGAGGGATGCGGCGCGGTCCTCCTCGACACCGCGACGACGACGGACCTCCTGGCCATCGCCGCGATGCTGGAAGCCTGGCCGCGCGCCCCTGGCCGGCCGCTCCTCGCCATCGGCTCCTCCGGCCTCGAGCATGCGCTCGCGCTGCGCGACGCGCAGGCCGAGCGCCCGCGCGCCGCGCCACCACCCGACGCCGGGCCCGTCCGGCAGGTCCTCGTCGTCTCCGGCAGCGCCTCGGCGCTTGGCGCAGCCCAGCTCGACGCGGCCTTCGCCGCGGGCTTCGCCGACGTGCCGGTCGATGCCGCGCGCCTTGCCGGCGACGGCGACTGGCGCGGCGCCGCCGACGCGCTGGTGGCGACGGGCCTCGCCGCGCTGCGCGACGGGCGCAGCGTCGTCCTGCATTCCACGAAGGGGACGGGCGACCCGCGCATCGCGGCCGCGCTGGCGCCCCTGCTCGCGCGCGGCATGTCGCGCGCCGCGGCGATGCACGAGGTCGGCGCGAGGCTCGGCCATCGGCTCGGCATCGTTGCAGAGGCGAGCCTGCGCGCGCATCGCGTGCCGCGCCTGGTGCTCTGCGGCGGCGACACGGCGAGCCATGTCGCGCGGCATCTCGCGCCGACCGCCTTCGTCGTGTCAGCGAGGCTGGCCCGCGGCGCGCCGCTCTGCCGCGTGCTGTCGCGCGCGCCGCATCTCGACGGGCTCGAGATGGCGATGAAGGGCGGCCAGATGGGAGAGGCCGACTACCTGCTGCGCGCCCTGCACGGCGCGCCGCGTCGCGACACGGGAATGGAGGCGACATGACGGACGGGACGGCGCAGGCGCGGCGCGTGGCGGTGGTCACGGGCGGCGCGAAGGGGATCGGCGCGGAGATCTGCGCGCGCATGGCGGCCGCGGGGCATGCGCTGCGCATCGCCGACGTCGACATGGAGGAGGCCGGGCGCCTCGCCGCCGGGCTGCGCGCGGCGGGCGCGGAGGCCGCGCCGCTCGCGCTCGACGTCGCCCGGCCCGATTCCGTGCGCGAGGCCTTCGCGCGCGTCGACGCCGAGCTCGGCCGCTGCGACATCCTCGTCAACTGCGCGGGCGTCGCGAAGGTCTTCCCGTTCCTCGACTTCCCGCTCGGGAACTTCCAGGCGACGATGGAGGTGAACGTCACGGGCACGTTCCTCTGCGCCCAGCACGCGGCGCGGCTGATGCTGCGCAACCGCTGGGGCCGCATCGTCAACATCGCCTCGGTCGCCGGGATGCGCGCGGTCGGCACGGGGCGCACGGCCTATGGCACGTCGAAGGGCGCGGTGATCGCGCTCACGCGCCAGATGGCGGTCGAGCTCGCGGAGCACGGCATCACGGCGAACGCGGTGGCGCCCGGCCCCGTCGACACGCCGATGACGCGCGTGCTGCACAGCGAGCAGTTCCGCCGCGACTATGCGCGCGCCATCCCGATGGACCGCTACGGCACGACCGGCGAGGTCGCCGCGGCGGTCATGTACCTCGCCTCGGAGGAGGCGTCCTACGTCACGGGGACCGTGCTTCCCGTCGATGGCGGCTTCCTCGCCGCGGGCGCGCGCGGGCT
>JBEGVV010000228.1:0-11731 GCA_041178225.1 Pseudomonadota bacterium
TTCGGCGTGCTGGCCAGCGTGTCGATCGGCAGGCTCTTCCTCGGCGGGGCCATCCCCGGCCTGCTCATGGGCCTCTACCTGATGGCGGCGGTCTACATCATCGCGCGCCGGCGCGGCTACGCGCGCGGCGCCAAGCCGACGGGCGGCGAGGTGTGGACCGCGTTCCGCGACGCGCTGCCCGCGCTGATGCTGCCGGCGATCATCGTCTGGGGCATAGCCGGCGGCGTCGTGACGCCGACGGAGGCCTCCGTGCTCGCCGTGCTCTATGCCCTCTTCCTCGGCACCGTCGTCTACCGCGAGTTGTCCTGGGACTCGACCTTCGCCATCTTCGGCGAAGCGGCGATGACGACGGCCACGGTCATGTTCATCGTCGCCGCCTCGGCGCTGCTCGCCTGGGTGCTGACGCGCGAGCAGGCCGGGCCGCAACTCGTGCGGCTGGTCACCTCGGTGTCGACGGACCCGTTCGTCATCCTGCTCGTCCTCAACGTGATCCTGCTGGTCCTCGGCTGCTTCCTCGAGACGCTCTCGCTGATGATCCTGCTGGTGCCCGTCCTGATGCCGCTGATCAAGACGCTCGGCATCGACCCCGTGCATTTCGGCGTCATGTTCACGCTCAACCTCATGATCGGGCTGATCACGCCGCCGGTGGGCATGTCGATGTTCATCACCTGCCGCATCGCGGGCATCCAGGTCGCGGAATTCGCGCGCGAGATCTGGCCCTTCGTGATCGCGCTGGTCGCGGTGCTGCTGGTGGTCACGTACTTCCCCTCCGTCGTCCTCTTCCTCCCCAACCTGGTGATGGGCAACTGAACATGCGCGCACTCCTGATGGGCCCCGCGGTGCACCCGTTCCGCGCCGGCCTCGAGAAGATGGTCACCACGCACTGGGACTTCGTCGAGGTCGGCTTCGCGATGGACGACGCCGACGTCGTGCGCGGCCTCGCCGACGCCGACGCCGCGATCGGCATCTCCTTCACGAAGGCCGCGCCGCCGGCACCCCGCCTCCGCCTGCTGCAGGTGCCGGGCGCGGGCTATGACGGGATCCAGATCCCCGCGCTGCCCGCGGGCACGTCGCTGTGCAACTGCTTCGAGCATGAGCCGGGCTGCTCCGAATACGCGATGCTCGCGATGCTCGAATGGAGCATCCGCCTCGGCCCCGCCGACGCCGACATGCGCCGCGGCGACTGGTCGCGCTCGAGCCGCTTCGCCGGCGCGCCCAATGGCGAACTCGCCGGCAGCACGGTCGCCGTCGTCGGCATGGGCCGCATCGGCAAGGCCGTGGCCAGGCGCGCCAAGGCCTTCGACATGCGCGTCGTCGGCGTCAATCGCACCGTGCGTGCCGACGAGCCGAACGTCGACGCCATGTACGGGCTCGATCGCCTGGCCGAGGCCGTGCGCGGCGCCGACTTCGTGGTGCTGGGCTGCGCGCTGACCGACGAGACGCGCGGGCTGGTCGACGCGCGCGTCCTCGCCGCGATGCAGCCCCACGCGGTGATCATCAACGTGGCGCGCGGTCCCGTCATCGACGAGGCCGCGCTGCATGCCGCGCTCAAGGAGAGGCGCATCGGCGGCGCGGTGATCGACACCTGGTGGCGCTACCCGTCCGTGCCGCACCAGCCGAACGCGGAATGGCCCCATCGCTTCGACCTGCTCGACAACGTGCTCCTGAGCGCGCATGTCGCGGGCTGGACCACGGGGACCGTGCTGCGGCGGACGCGCGCCATGGCGGCCAACCTCGACCGGCTCGCCCGCGGCGAACCCCTCGACAACCTGATCGCGATCGGAGGACGGACGTGAAGTACATCAAGGACGACAGGCTGCGCCGCTTCGTGGCGGCGGTCTTCGCGAAGGCCGGCAGCAGCACGCACGAGGCCGACATGATCGCGAAGCGGCTCGTCGATTCGAACCTGATGGGCCACGATTCCCACGGCGTCGTGCGCGTCACCTCCTATATCGGCTGGCTCGGCGAGGGGAAGATCAAGCCGAACATGCACGTGAAGGTCGTCGCCGAGGCCGATGGCTTCGCGATCCTCGACGGCCAGGGCGGCTATGGCCAGGTGCTCGGCGGCGAGGCGATGGCGATCGCCATCGCCAAGGCGCGCAAGGCCGGCGTCGCGCTGGTCGCGCTCAAGCACGCGCACCATCTCGGCCGCATCGGCGACTGGGCGGAGGCCTGCGCGGCCGAGGGCTGCGCCTCGATCCATTTCGTGAACGTCGTCCATGCCGGCGGCCTCGTCGCCCCCTGGGGCGGGCGCGAACGCCGCATGTCCACCAACCCGTTCTGCTGCGCCATGCCGATCGAGGGCCGCGAGCCGATCGTCCTCGACTTCGCGACCTCGAAGGTCGCCGAGGGCAAGGTGCAGGTGGCCCGCAACAAGGGCGTCGACCTGCCGCCGGGCTGCGTCGTCGACGGCGAGGGCAGGCCCTCGCTCGATCCCAACGACCTCTACGGCCCGCCGCCCGGCGCGCTCGCGCCCTTCGGCGACCACAAGGGCTACGGCCTCGCCTTCTTCTGCGACCTGCTCGCCGGCGCGCTGTCGGGCGGCGGCTGCAACCATGACGGCCACCCGAACCTCGGGACCGTGCACAACAACATGATGTCGATCGTCATCGACCTGCGCCGCCTTGGCGACGCGAGCGCGATCGATTCCGAGGCGCGGCAGTTCGTCGACTGGATGAAGAAGTGCAAGCCGGTCGAGGCCGGCGGCGAGGTGATGGCGCCGGGCGAGCCGGAGCGCAGGACGCGCGCCGACCGCCTCGCGCGCGGCATCCCGCTCGACGACAACACGATCGCGCAGATGCAGGACGCCGCGCGCAAGGTCGGCGTCGCCGCGGCCGAGATCGACGCGCTGGTCGCCTGAGGCCCGCCATGGCGCACGGCATCGCGCTCGTCGGCCTCGGCATCATGGGCCGGCGCATGATCGGCCGGCTGGCCCAGCATGGCGGGTTCCGCATCGCGGCGATGTGGGACCCGTCGGCCGAGGCCTGCGCCGCGGCCGCGCGCGAGGCGCCGGGGGCGGCCATCGCCGCCGGGCCCGGGGAGATCATGGCGCGCGCCGATGTCGGCTGCGTCTACATCGCCTCGCCGCCGGCGAGCCACCCCGCGCTCTGCCACCTCGCCTTCGACGCCGGCAAGGCGGTGTTCTGCGAGAAGCCGCTGACCCACGACATGGCCGCGGGCGAGGCGCTGGCCGCGCGGGTCGCGCGCGAGGCCAGGCCCGCGGCGGTGAACTTCTCCTTCGCCTCGTCTTCCTCGTTCCAGGCGATCGTCGACGCCGCGCGCTCGGGCTCGCTCGGCGCGCTGCGCCGCATCGAGGTCTCCGCCAGCTTCGCGCGCTGGCCGCGCGACTGGCAGCAGGCCGGGCGCTGGCTGAGCGAGCGCGTCGAGGGCGGCTTCGCACGCGAGGTGCTGTCGCATTTCGTCTTCGCGACGCAGCGGCTGGCCGGGCCGCTCGCGCTGCGCGACGCGCGCGTCTCCTGGCCGGCGGATGGCCGGAGCGCCGAGACCGCGCTGGCCGCGACGCTCTCGGGCGCCGGGATCGAGGTCGCGATCGACGCCGCTATCCGCGGCGACGTCTCCGACACCAATCTCTGGACGGTGACGGGTGAAGGCGGCGCCATCCGCATGCGCGACTGGTACGCGCTGGAGCGCCGCGGCGCCGATGGCGGCTGGGTGCCGGCCATGCCGGGCGGCGTGGAGGACCTGCGCGCCCAGGCCGGGCAGCGACAGCTCGACCAGCTCGCAGCGCTGCTGGAAGGCCGCCCCCAGACGCTGGCGACCTTCGACGAGGCGCTCGCCGTGCAGCGCACGATCGAGGCGATGCTCGCCGCCTGAAGGACCGGGCGGCGGCGCGCCATGCGCGCGCCGCCAGCCCTCATGCCCGTCAGCGACGCTCGCGCAGGTCCGCCCAGCGCTCGTGGTCGTCGGGATGCGAGACCCAGCCCTCGATGTTCGGGGCCATCGCCTCGAACAGCGTCGGGTAGAAGGTCAGGATCCAGGGCGTGTCCGCCATCACGATGCGCTGCAGGTCCCTGAGCAGGGCGTTGCGCGCGTCGCGATCGAGCTCCTGGCGGATGCGCAGGACGAGCGCGTCCACCTCCGGGTTGCTGTAGCCGCTGCGGTTCGCGGCGCCCTGGCTGTGCAGCAGCAGGAAGGCCGCGTAGCCGGCGTCGAGGACCAGCGGCCCGTCCTCCCAGGCGAAGAACGGCATGTCGCGGACATTGGGGGCGAAGCGCGCGCGCATGTCGCTCGCCGTGACGCGGCGCGGGGTCGCGTTCACGCCCACGGCCTTGAGCTGGTCGGCGGCCTGGATCGCCATCGCCTCCAGCCACCAGTAGATGTCGGAGTAGAGGATCTCGACCGACAGGCCCGAGGCGTGGCCGGCCTCGGCGAGGAGCTGCCGCGCGCGCGCCGGGTCGTGCGAGAAGGCGAAGAAGGACTGGTCCTGCCCGTCGATCGACGGCGCGATGAAGCTGCGCGCCGGCACCGCCTCGCCGCGGAACACCGCCTTGAGGATGGCCTCGCGGTCGATCGCGTGGTTGAGCGCCTGGCGCACCCGCAGGTCGGAGAAGGGCGCGAACTTCGCGTTCATCCACAGCGCCGCGAAGAGGCGGCCGTCGGTCTGGTCGACCTTCACGCGGCGATCGGCCTTCAGGTCCTCGACCTGCAGGATGTTCGGCCGCTCGATCCACTGCACCTGCCCGCCCTTGAGCAGCGTCACGCGGCTCGCGCCGGATGGCACCGCGCGATAGACGACGCGCCCGAAATGGGGCTGGCCGCGGAAGTAGTTGGGGTTGGCGACGAAGACCGCCTGCTCGCCCGAGCGCACGCTCTCCAGGTGGTAGGGGCCGAAGCCGGCGGTGTTCTGCTCGAGCCACTTCAGCGCCCAGGGGTCCTCCGTCGTGGCGTGCTTGCGCAGCTCGGTGGAGTCGTAGATCCCGGGCACGTAGAGCGTCAGCGCCTTGAGGAAGATGGAGCTCGGCGCGGAGAGCGTGAACTCGACCTCGTGGCGCGACAGCGCCTTCACCCCCGACACGCTCGAGACGCTGGCGATGAAGTTCCCGGTGCGCTTCTGCGCGAAGGACTTCGCCCAGCTCCACTCGACGTCGGCGGCCGTCAGCTCGTTGCCGCGGAAGCTGCGCACGCCCTGGCGGAGCCTGAAGACGTAGCGCTTGCCATCGGCGTCGACCGTCCAGCTCTCCGCCAGGTTGGGCACGACGCGCGAGGAATCGAGCACCTCCCTGCCCTGCGCGTCCTTCGTGCGCGCATAGACGACCAGCGGGTCGTAGACCTGCACGACCGTCTCCTGCGTGTGCGGGCGCAACGCGTCGCCATCGAAGCCCTCGGGCGTGCCCGAGGCGGCGACGACCAGCGTGCGGACCTGCGCGGCGGACGGGGTCGGCAAGGACGCGAGGCCGAGGAACGCCGCGAACGCCGCGGCGAGCGACAAGGCTCTGGAAGGACGCATGTTGGAAGGCTCCTGGCTGGAATTGGAGAAGAGATGGTTCACGCGACCATCCAGCCGCCCTCGACGGGCAGCATGGCGCCGGTGGTGAAGGGCGAGTCGTCGCCCGCGAGGAAGAGGATGGCGCGCGCGGTCTCCTCGGGCCTGCCGAAGCGGTCCATCGCGTGGCGCCCGCGCGAGCGCGCCTCGGCGGCGGCCGGGTCGGCGTTGCGCGCGAAGGCGCGGCGCAGCATCGGCGTGTCGGTGGCGCCGGGGAGCACGCAGTTGCAGCGCACGCCGCTCGTCGCGTAGTCGAGGGCGATCGAGCGCGTGAGGCTGACCACCGCGCCCTTGGAGGCGACATAGGCCGCGTTGCCGCGCCCGCCCGCGAAGGCGAGCTGCGAGGCGATGGTGACGATCGAGCCGCTGCGCGCCTTCTCCATCACGCGCAGCGCCTCGCGCGCCCACAGGAACGTGCCCTTCGCGTTGACCGCGAAGACCTTGTCCCAGGCCTCGAGCTCGGTCGCCAGCGCGGGCTGGCCGAGCGAGATGCCGGCCGCGGTGACCATCGCGTCGAGCCGCCCCCAGCGTGCCACGACGTCGGCGACGGCGCGGCGCGCGAAGCCCTCGTCCACGACGTCGCCGGCGAGCGCCAGCGCGGCGTCCTGGCCGGCGCATTGCGCGGCCAGCGCCTCGGCGTCCCGGTCCACGGCGGCGACGCGCGCGCCCTCGGCGAGGAACAGGTCGAAGGTGGCGCGCCCTATGCCCGAGGCCGCGCCGGTGACGATCGCGACCTTGCCCTTGAGTCTCATGCGCTTCCCCTCGTGCGAATCGTTGCGTCGAATGCGGCGATGATGGCGTCCCCGGCGGCGCGACGCATAGGCTGGATTCCGGTCTCGGCGTGGCGCGTCGGGTGGACGCGGTTCGCGAGCACCGCCCAGGCGAGGCCACGCTCCCAGTCGATCCACAGGCCGGTGCCGGTGAAGCCCGTGTGCCCGATGGTCGATGGCGAGCAGGCCTGCCCGCCCGCCCAGTCCGGGTGGCGGACCTCCCAGCCCAGTGCGCGGCGCGCCGAATGCGGCGCGCGCATCTGCGCGAGCGTCGCAGGCCCGAGCACCTCGCCTGCCATCAGGCGGCGCGCGAAGCCGAGCACGCCGTCGATGTCGCCGAACAGGCCCGCATGGCCCGAGGCGCCGCCCAGCGCGAAGGCGTTCTCGTCATGCACCTCGCCGCGCATCACGCGCCCGCGCCAGGTGCAGCGCTCGGTCGCGGCGCAGGTCGACGGGTCCGGGCGGAAGGAGAGGCCCGGCCCGGGGTCGTGCTCGCCAAGCCTGCGCCCGGAGAGGCGCTCCAGCGCGATCCCGAGCAGGATGAAGTTGATGTCGGAGTAGACGCAGGGCCCCTGGCGCCATTCACGCTGCAGCACGTAGGCGCGCAGCGTGTCCGGGTCCTGGCCCAGCGTGTAGAGAGGCTCGACCGCCGGCAGGAAGGTCGCGTGGGCGAGGCACTGGCGGAAGGTCAGCCTGCGCTCCGCGGCGTTCATGTCGTACTGGCGCAGGTCCGGGATCGCGCGCGCGAGCGCGTCGTCGAGGGCGATGCGCCCCTGCTCGACCAGGCGCAGGATCGCGGTGGCGGTGAAGATCGGCTTGGTCAGCGAGGCGAGGTCCCAGCTGGTCGCGCGCGTCGCGGCGACGCGCTCCGGCTCGAGCTGCGCCGCGCCACCGACGCGCACGGCCATCGCGCCATCGGCGCGCAGCACGCCCAGCACGGCGCCGGGGATGCGGCCGGCGGCGATCGACGCCGCGACGGGCGCGAAGCCGGCTTCGGCGATCGACTCGATGCTCATGCGACCTCCAGCAGGTGGCAGGCGGCCTCGCGCGTCGCGGCGCCACCGGCGCGGCGCGCGACGAGGCCCGGGGCGGAAGACGCGCAACCGGGCGCGGCGACGGGGCAGCGCGTGCGGAAGGCGCAGCCGGAGGGCGGCCGGGCCGGGTCCGGCATCTCGCCCGGGAGCAGGATCCGCTCGCGCCGCCGCGCGGGATCGACATGCGGGATCGCGGAGAGCAGCGCGCGCGCATAGGGATGGGCAGGAGCGTCGAAGACCTCGGCGGCGGCGCCGATCTCGACGATGCGGCCCAGGTACATGACGGCGATGCGATCGCTCACGTGGCGGACCACCGACAGGTCGTGGCTGATGAAGACCATCGACAGGCCAAGCCGCGCGCGCAGGTCGGACAGAAGGTTGATGATCTGCGACTGGATCGAGACGTCCAGCGCGGAGACCGGCTCGTCGGCGACGAGCAGCCTTGGCTCCAGCGCCAGCGCGCGGGCGATGGCGATGCGCTGGCGCTGGCCGCCCGAGAACTCGTGGGGATGGCGCCGCGCCGCGTCGGGCGGCAGGCCGACCAGGTCGAGCAGCTGCGCCACGCGCGCGGCCCGCGACGCGCGGTCGCCGACGCGATGGACGACGAGCGGCTCGCCCACGATCTCGCCGACGCGATGGCGCGGGTTGAGCGCGCCGAACGGGTCCTGGAAGACGACCTGCATGTCGCGCCGGCGCGCGACCATCGCGCGCCGGTCGAGGCGCGTGATGTCCTCGCCATCGAAGCGGATCGTCCCCGCGGCCGGCTCGACGAGGCGCAGGATGGCGCGCCCGAGCGTCGACTTGCCGCAGCCGGACTCGCCGACGACGCCGAGCACCTCGCCGCGCGCGAGGGAGAAGCCGACGCCATCGACCGCGCGGATGGTGCCGCCGCGCCCCTCGTAGCGCACGTGGAGGTCGCGGACCTCGAGCAGCGCGCTCATGCCGCCTCCGCCGGGTTCCAGCATCGCGCGCGATGCGGTGCCTCGCCCCGCGGCGGCGGCTCCGCGGCGCAGCGCGGCAGCGCCGCCGCGCAACGCGGCGCGAAGGCGCAGCCCGTGCCGCGCGCGCCCGGCGGCGGCACGCTGCCCGCGATCGAGGGAAGCCTGCGGCCCGGCGGGTTGGCGGCCGGCATCGTGCGCAGCAGCGCCTGCGTGTAGCGGTGGCGGGGCGCGGAGAAGATGCGCGCGGCGCTTGCCTCCTCGACGATGCGGCCCGCGTACATGACCGCGACCCGGTCGCAGGACTCGGCGACCACGCCAAGGTCGTGGGTGATGAGCAGCACCGCCATGCCGAGCTCGCGGCGCAGCCTGCCGACCAGGTCCAGGATCTGCGCCTGCACGGTCACGTCGAGCGCCGTCGTCGGCTCGTCCGCGATCAGCAGCCGCGGCCGGCAGGCGAGCGCGATGGCGATCATCACGCGCTGGCGCTGCCCGCCGGACAGCTCGTGCGGGTAGCGGCCCAGCTGGCCGCGCGCCGCCGGTATGCCGACGAGGTCGAGCAGCCGCGCCGCCTCCGCCATCGCCGCCGCGACGGTCGCGCCGCGATGGACGACGAGGCTCTCCGCGATCTGGTCGCCGATCGTGAAGACCGGGTTCAGCGAGGTCATCGGCTCCTGGAAGATCATGCCGACGCGGTTGCCCCGGATCCGGCGCAACCCGGCGTCGTCGAGCGCGAGCATGTCCTCGCCCTCGAACAGGATGCGCCCGCCGAGCACGCGCGCGGGCGGGTCGGGCAGCAGGCGCATCGCGGAGAGCGCGGTCACGCTCTTGCCGCAGCCCGATTCGCCCACCAGCCCGAGCGTCTCGCCCGGCGCGATCGCGAAGGACACGTCCTCGAGCACCGGCGCGCCGCCCATGGCGACCGTCAGCCCCTCGACCGCGAGCAGCGGGGCCTCAGCCATGGCCCCGCGCCCGGCGCACGCGCCGGCTCGTCGCCTCGACATCAAGGGCCCGCGGATGCATCGCCTCGTCGACGCCCCCTTCGCGTCGCGCGCGAGACTGCCATATCCATCCGCGCGGCGGCCAGCGGCGGCCCGACATTGACAGGCTGCATGGCCGCCTTAGGTCGCGCGCGCCGTGACTCCCGATCCAAGCCTTGCGCGCCTGCTCGCCCTCGCCCGCGCCGCCTGCCGGCCGCCGCCGGGGGCGCGGCGCATCGCGCTCGCGCTGGCCTATGGCCTTGCCTGCCACGCGATCTTCGCCGTCGCCGTCCTCGCGATGGTGGCCGGCATGTTCCATGGCATGGGCGCGGGCCTCGGAACCGTCCCCTGGCCGTGGGCCGCGCTCGCCAACGCCGCCCTCGTCGCCCAGTTCCCGCTCGCGCATTCCTTCCTGCTGTCGGCCCGCGGCGAGCGCCTGCTCGCGCGCCTCGCGCCGCGCGCGCACGGCGCCACGCTCGCCACCACGAGCTACGCGATCGTCGCCTCGGTGCAGCTCCTCGCGCTCTTCGCGCTGTGGACGCCGTCGGGGATCACGTGGTGGCGCGCCGAGGGCGCGGCCCTCTGGATCGCCTGCGCCGCCTATGGCGCGAGCTGGATCCTGCTCGCCAAGGCAAGCCTCGACGCGGGCGCCGAGGTGCAGTCCGGCGCCCTTGGCTGGATGTCGCTCATGGCCGCGCGCCGGCCATCCTTCCCCGCGATGCCGACGCGCGGCCTGTTCGGCATCGTGCGCCACCCGATCTACGTCGCCTTCGCGCTGACGCTCTGGACGGTGCCGGTGTGGACGCCGGACCAGCTCGCCCTCGCCCTCGCGCTGACGGCCTATTGCCTCGTCGCGCCGATCCTCAAGGAGCGCCGCCTCGCCGCGCGCCATGGCGACGAGTTCGCACGCTACCGCGCCCGCGTTCCCTATGCCGTCCCGCGGCTGCGCGCGGGCGCGGGCGAAGCCCAGGGAAGGACATGAGGACATGATGCAGGCCGCCGCGCTCCTGGCCACCGCGCTGCTCTTCGGCGGGATGGTCCTGTTCTCCGCGGGCCTCGCGGCGTTCCTCTTCTCGGTGATGCCGCCGCCCGAGGCGGGCAAGGCGCTGCGCAAGGCCTTCCCGCATTTCTACCTCTTCGTCATGGGCAGCGCGGCGGCCGGCGCCGTGCTGGTCGCGCCGGGCGACGTCGTGTCGTCGGCGCTGCTCGCCGCGATCGCCCTCACGACCGTGCCGACGCGCCAGGTGCTGATGCCCGCGATCAACGCCGCCACCGATGCCGGCGACAGGCGACGCTTCGGGCTGCTGCACGGCGCCTCGGTCGCGATCACCGTCGCGCACGTGCTGGTCGCCGGCTACGTGCTGGCGCGCTTCCTCGGCCCCGCCAGCGCCGCTTGAAGGCGCGCCGCGCTCAGCGCGGGGCGCGGTGGAGCTCGCCGCCGGGCATCGCGCGCGGCACGCCCGTGGTCGTCGGCAGGCTGAGCGGAAGGCCGCGCAGGCTGCGCACCGCGAGGTAGCCGAAGCACTGCGCCTCGATGAAGTCGCCGTCCCAGCCGACGGCCTCGGCCGGGTCGACCGGCACGCCGAGGCGCCGCGCGAGCTCGCGCATGAAGAAGCCGTTGCGGCGGCCGCCGCCGCAGACGATCCAGCGCGCGGGTGCGCGCGGGACATGCGCCAGCGACGCGGCCACCGACTCGACCGTGAAGGCCGCGAGCGTCGCCGCGCCATCCGCGACGCCCATGCCGTCGACCAGGCGCGCGCGCGCGTGGAAGTCGTTGCGGTCGAGCGACTTCGGCGCGGGCAGCGCGAAATAGGGATGGCGCATCAGCTCGGCGAGGATCGCCTTGTCCGCGCGCCCCGAGGCCGCGACCGCGCCATCCGCGTCGTAGGCGGCGCCGGCATGGCGCGCCACCCAGTCGTCGAGCAGCGCGCTGGCCGGCCCGGTGTCGAAGGCGATGGTGGCGTCGTCGTCGATGAACGTCACGTTCCCGACGCCGCCGAGGTTCAGCACCATCAGCGGCCCCGGCAACGCGGCGGCGAGCGCACGGTGGAAGAGCGGGGCGAACGGCGCGCCCTGCCCGCCCGCCGCGACGTCGGCGTGGCGGAAGCGGTCGATCGTGTCGATGCCAAGCCGCGCGGCGACGCGCGCGCCCGGGCCGAGCTGGCGGGTGAAGCGGCGCTCCGGTCGATGCAGGATCGTCTGGCCGTGCAGGCCGACCAGCGCGACGTCGCGCGCGTCGATGGCATGGTCGCGCAGGAAGGCCTCGACGGCGGCGGCATGCGCGTCGCCCACGGCCTCGTCCTCCTCGGCAAGGGGCGAGGCCTCGGCGCGCGCGGGGTCGGCGGCGAGCGCGAGCAGCGCGCGGCGCAGGGCCTCGGGATAGGGATAGGTACGCCCTGGCCCGGTCCGCAGCGCCGCCTCGCCATCCGTCTCGACCAGCGCGACGTCGATGCCGTCCATCGACGTCCCGCTGATCACCCCGATCGCCCGCAGAATCGCCGCCATG
>JBEGVV010000229.1:0-5532 GCA_041178225.1 Pseudomonadota bacterium
GACCTCGCCCGGGTAGCCGAACCTGCGCAGGAAGGAGACGGCGACCCCGCCGAGGTTCCCGGCCTGGTCGGACGCGCCGACCACGGCGATGGAGCGCGGCTGGAGGAGGGTCGAGAGGTCGGCGAAATTGGCCATCGGGGTCGTCCGCGGTCGATCATACGGGGCGACCTCGTCCGGGGTCGCTTCGATGGCACTCTATGCCTCTGCTGAAAGCTTTCACAACCAGCGGCCCGGCCGGCACGGCTTGCCACCGTCGCCTGCCAAGTGGCCTTGCGCGGCGATGCCTGCGCGTTTGCAGGCCGGGTCGGCAGGCGATAGCGTTGTTTGAAAGCTTTCACGACTGGGGCCCCGGCCCGCCGGGACGCCGCTTCCACAGGTCCAGGACCGGCGCATGACCGCCACCCCGCGCTTCGGCGCCCTCGCACCGCTGCTCGCCCCCGCCTCCGTCGCCGTCATCGGCGCGTCGGACCGCGAGGGGAATCTCGGCGGGCTCTGCGTCGCCTACCTGCGGAAATTTGGCTTCGCCGGCCCGGTCTGGCCGGTGAACGCCGGCCGCGGCGAGGTTGGCGGCCTGCGCTGCCACCCGGACCTCGCCGCGTTGCCAGCAGCGCCCGACCTCGCGGTGATCGCTGTCCCCGCCGAATCGGTGGCCGCCGTCGCGCGGGACTGCATCGCGCATGGCGTGAAGGCGGCGGTGGTCTGGGCCGGCGGCTTCGCCGAGGGCGACGAACGGGGCCGCGCGCGCCAGCGCGAGCTCGAGGATGCCGTCCGCGGCAGCGGGATGCTGCTCTGCGGGCCCAATTGCATCGGCGTGATCAACACCTCGATCGGCCTCACGGCCTCGTTCAGCTCCCTGATGAGCGAGCTCGACGCCTTCAACCCAGGCACGGTCTCGATCGTCAGCCAGAGCGGCGGCATCGCCGTCACCTCGCATGCCCGCGCCCAGGAGCTCGGCCTCGGCTTCCGGCTGACCATCAGCTGCGGCAACGAGGCCACGCTCGGCCTCCCGCAATTCATCGACGCGCTCGTCGACGACGACGGCACGCGCGTGGTCTGCGTCTACACCGAGGGATTGTCGGATCCCGGCGCCTTCGCCGCGGCGCTCGGCCGCGCGCGCGAGGCCGGCAAGCCGGTCGTCGTGCTCAAGGGCGGCGCCACGGAAGCCGCAGGCCGCGCCGCGCTCGCCCATACCGGCAGGCTCGCCGGGCTCGACCGCACCTACGACGCCATCTTCCGCGAGTTCGCCGCGATCCGCGTGCACTCGACCGAGGAGATGCTCGACGTCGCGCTCCACCTCGCGGCGTTGCCGCCGGGCCAGCTGCCGCGTGGCGAGCGCGTGCTGCTGAGCACCTTCGGCGGCGGCAGCGGCGTCATCGGCACCGACCAGTGCGCCCGCGAGGGACTGGCCGTGCCGCCGCTCGACGCCGCGCTGCGCGAGCGCGTGAGGCCGATCGTGTCGCCGCTCGCCTCGACCATGAACCCGATCGACCTCACGCCGGGCTCCGTCACCAACCCGAGGCATCGCGCCGACCTGCCCGAGGTGCTGCGCATCCTCTGCAGCTCCGACGACGTCGACAGCCTCGTCTTCCTGTCGGCAGGCTTCGGGAAGCTGGCGCCCGACGTGGTCGCCATGTTCGAGGAGCTGCGCGCCGGGCTTGGCAAGCCGGCCTGCATCAGCTGGCTCTCGCCGCCCGCGGGCGTGGTCGAGGACTTCGCCGCGCGTGGCGTGCGCGTCTTCGACGAGCATGCGCGCGCGATCCGCGCGACGGGCCATGTCGCGCGCCATGCAGCCGACCGGCGCCGCCGCATCCGGCGCCGCGCCGAGCTCTCCATGCCCTTCGCCTGGGAGGATTTCGTGCCCGCCGGGACACCGGTGCCGCATGTCGCCTCCGAGGACGTCGCGGCCGCCATCCTCGAGGCCGCTGGCCTGCCGGTCGCGCGCGGGCGCCTTGCAAAACGGCCGGAGGAGAGCGCCGCCATCGCCGCCGAGCTCGGCTTCCCGGTCGCCATCAAGGCCATCTCGGCGGAGGTCACCCATCGCGCCGCCGCGGGCCTCGTCGCGCTCGGCGTCGCGACGCCCGAGGAGGTGGCGCGGGTCGACGCGCAGATGCGCGCGCGCGCCGCGGGGCTGGGCGCGCGGCTCGACGGGCTCTGGATCCAGCGCATGGCGCAGGGCGGGCTCGAGCTGCTGGTCACCGCCTTCCGCGACGCCGAGTTCGGCACGATGGTCGGGATCGGCATGGGCGGCGGCGGCGCCGAGCTGGTCGACGACGTGGCGCTGGCGCGCGCGCCGCTGGACGAGGATGGCGCCTTCGACCTCCTCGGCTGCCTGCGCACGCCCCGCCGCCTGCCCGCGCTGATGCGCGAGGACCAGCGGCGCCGCGCCGCCGCCTTCCTCGCGCGCTTCTCCCGGCTCGTCGCCTCCGCGCCCTGGCCGCGCTTCACCTTCGAGGTCAACCCGATCAAGCTCGACGACGAGCTGTGCATCGCCGTCGACGGGCTGCTCGTGGTGGAGTGACGCCGGCGCGCCCCGAGCGCGTGATGGCGGCCGGCAGCGCAGCCATTGCCAAGCAATGCGCAATCTGAAACCATTCAATCAAGGGACCGGCCAGCGCCTCTCGCGGCGCGGCCAAGAGGGAGAAGCGATATGAACGGCATGCTGCAAAACGTCGGGCGGAGATCGATCCTCGCGGCGGCGACGCTGGCGCTTCTCGGCGCCGGGCCCGCGGCGGCCCAGTCCTATCCGGCGGGGAAGGTCATCAACGTGATCGTGCCCTACGCCCCCGGCGGGACGACCGACACGCTCGCGCGCGTGATGGCGGCCGCGCTCGAGCCCGAGCTCAAGACCAAGGTCCAGGTCGTCAACAGGGCCGGGGCCGCGTCGCAGGTCGGGCTCAGCGAACTCGTCCGCTCGGCGCCCGACGGGCTCACCCTCGCCTATGCCGTGCTGCCGACGGTCACCACCCACTATCTCGACAAGAGCCGGCAGGCCGCCTACACGCGCGAGAGCTTCCAGCCCGTGGCGCTGCACTTCTTCACCCCCGCGATGATCGCGGTGCGCGCCGACGCGCCCTGGCGCAACCTCAGGGAATTCGTCGACGCGGCCCGCGCCAGGCCCGGGTCGATCAAGATCAGCGACAGCGGGCTCATGGCCGTGCCGCACATCCAGGTCGTGATGCTCGAGCGCGCGGCCGGCGTCTCCTTCGCCTCGGTCCACTTCACCGGCGGCGCGCCCTCGGTCACGGCGCTGCTCGGCGGCCATGTCGACGCGCTTGCGGGCGGCATCTCGGACGCGCTGCCGCACCTCAAGAGCGGGGCGTTCCGCGTGCTCGGCGTCGCCTCGGAGCAGCCGGACCCGGCGATGCCCGGCATCCCGACCATGCAGTCGCAGGGCTTCGACGTCGACGCGGCGTCCTGGACCGGCATCCTCGCGCCCGCAAGGACGCCACCCGCCATCGTCGAGGTCCTGACCAAGGCCGTCGCGAAGATCGTCGCGGATCCCGCCCATCGCCAGAGGCTCGACGAGTTCGGCGTCTCCCCGCGCTACCTGTCGCCGGGCGACTACGCGAAGGCATGGATGGACATCGAGGCGCGGATGCGCCCGGTGATGGAGGCGCAGCCCAAGTGAGCGGCTGCGCGTCGACCGGCAGGCGGTGACATGACGCGGGCGCATGCGCCGCTGGGCCTCGCGCTGCTGGCGCTTGCTGCCTGGCTCGGCTGGCACGCGTCGCGGCTGACCTACTACTCCTCGCTCGGGCCAGGGCCTGGCTTCTTCCCGCTCTGGCTCTGCATCGCGCTTGCGGCGCTCGCCGCCAGCATCGTCGCCTCCGCCCTGCGCTCGCGCGAACAGGTCCCCGGGGGCGACTTCGCCCCCCCGAGGGCCGGGATCGCGCGGCTTCTGGTCGTCGTCTGCGCGCTCGGCGCGCTCGTACCGGGCCTCGAGGTCCTCGGCTTCCGCCTCGCGATGGCCGCCTTCTGCGTCGTTTTGCTGCTCGCGCTGGGATGCCGCAGCCCGCTGCAATTCGCGATCGCGACGGCCGCGGGGAGCCTTGGCGCCCATGCCCTCTTCGCCGATGCGCTCGGCGTCGCGCTTCCCGCCGGTCGCCTGGGCTTCTAGGGACCGCGCCCCATGGGTTCGCTTGACCTCCTGCTCGGCGGCCTCGCGACCGCGATGCAGCCGGAGAACCTTCTCTTCGCGCTCGTCGGCAGCATCATCGGCACGCTGATCGGGATCCTGCCGGGCGTCGGCCCGGTCGCCGGCACGGCCCTGCTCCTGCCGGTGACCTTCAAGATGGAAGCGACGTCGGCGATCATCATGCTGACCTCGATCTACTACGGCGCGATGTATGGCGGCACGCTCACCTCCGTGCTGGTCAACGTCCCCGGCGAGGCCGCGTCCGCGATCACCTGCATCGACGGGCACGAGATGGCGAAGCGCGGGCGCGCGGGCTCCGCGCTCGCCGTCTCGGCGATCGGCTCCTTCGTCGGGGGCATGGTGGCGATCGCGGGCCTCGTCCTGCTCGCCGGGCCGCTCACCCGCCTTGCCCTTCTCTTCGGGCCGCCGGAGTTCTTCGCGCTCATGCTCGTCGGCCTGTCGCTCGTGATCGGCCTCGCGGGCAAGTCGATCGCGCTGGCCCTTGCCTCGGCCGTGCTCGGCCTGCTCGTGGCGATGGTCGGCATCGACCCGGTGATGGGCGCGCCGCGCTTCACCTTCGGCAGCATCAACCTCATGGGCGGCATCGACGTCGTGGTCGTGGCCATGGGGCTCTTCGGCGTCGGCGAGATCCTGGTCGCGCTCGAGCGCGAGGCCGCGACGAGCGTCATCGCGACGCGGCTGCGCGAGCTGATGCCGACGCGCGAGGAGGCGCGCCGCTCGGTCGCCCCGATCGCGCGCGGCACGGCGATCGGGTTCCTGCTCGGCCTCGTGCCGGGCATCGGCGCCGTGGTGCCCACCATCATGTCCTATGTCGCGGAACGGAAGCTCTCCGCCACCCCGGAGAAGTTCGGCACGGGCATGATCGAGGGCGTCGCGGGGCCGGAGACCGCGAACAACGCCTATGCCAACGCCGCGCTGATCCCGCTCCTGACGCTTGGCATCCCCGGCTCGCCGACGGTGGCGATCATCATGGGCGCGTTCATGATGAAGAACATCATCCCCGGCCCGTTCCTCTTCGAGCAGCACGCCGACGTCGCCTGGGGCGTGATCGGCAGCTTCGTGGTCGGCAACGTCATCCTGCTGGTGCTCAACCTGCCGCTGATCCCGCTCTGGGTCCGGTTCCTGCGCATCCCGCGCGCGGTGCTGTTCACGCTGATCCTCGCCTGCTGCGTCATCGGCGCCTACGCGGCCAATGGCCAGGTCTTCGATGTCGGGCTGCTCTGCCTCTTCGGCGTCCTCGGCTACGTCTTCAAGAAGCTCGACGTGCCGGTCGCGCCGATGATCCTCACGCTGATCCTCGGCCCGCTGATGGAGCAGTCCCTGCGCCAGAGCCTGGAGATCTCGCGCGGCGACTTCATGGTCTTCCTCGAGCGGCC
>JBEGVV010000230.1:0-38239 GCA_041178225.1 Pseudomonadota bacterium
GAGGAACCGGGATGGATGACGCGATCCAGGCGGCGATCGGCGCGGTGCGCGCGCGCATCGCCGATGCCGCGCGCGGCGCTGGCCGCGATCCCTCCGCCGTCACGCTCGTCGCGGTCTCCAAGACCTTCGGCGACGACGCCGTCCGGGCCGCGCTCGACGCCGGCCAGCGCGTCTTCGGCGAGAACCGCGTCCAGGAAGCCGCCGGCAAGTTCCCCGCGCTGAAGGCCAGCTACCCCGACCTCGAGCTCCACCTCATCGGCCCGCTGCAGACCAACAAGGCGCGCGAGGCCGTGGCGCTCTTCGACGTGATCGAATCCGTCGACCGCGAGCGGCTCGCGCGCGAACTGGCGAAGGAGATGGCGCGAACCGGCCGCCGCCCGCGCCTCTACGTGCAGGTCAATATCGGCGAGGAGCCGCAGAAGGCGGGCGTCGCGCCGGCCGAGCTCGACGCGCTGCTCGCGTCGTGCAAGGCACTCGGCCTCGCCATCGAGGGGCTGATGTGCATCCCGCCCGTCGACCAGCCGCCCGCGCCCTTCTTCGCCCGGCTGCGCGAACTCGCCGCGCGCCACGCGCTGCCGGTCGTGAGCATGGGCATGAGCGGCGACTACGCCGAGGCGATCGCGCAGGGCGCGACGCATGTGCGCGTCGGCTCCGCGATCTTCGGCGTCCGGCCGCGCCCGCCGGCCGAGCCGGGCTGAACCGCATCAGGGCTCCGCGATCGTGATGGCGCTGCCGGGCCCGCATCGCGCGAGCAGCCGCAGCAGGTCGGGCAGGGCGAGGCCGACGCAGCCCTCGGTCGGGCCGAGGTCACCGCGCGCGACATGGATGAAGACGGCGCTGCCCGCGCCGGCGACCACGGGCTCGTCGTTGTGCCCGATCACGACGACCACGTCGTAGAGTCCGTCCGCGCGCCACAGGCGCTCGTGCCGCGCCGCGAAGGGAAGGGATACGGGCCGGTTGTAGAGCGGATCGCCTGGCCAGTCGCACCAGCCATCCTCCTCGCGGATCGCCGCGACGGGCAGGTCGGTGGCCGGTCGCGCGAGGCGGTCGGCGCGCCAGAGGACGCGGCGCAGCGCGAAGCGCCCCGCCGGCGTGGCACCATCGCCCTCCACCTTGTCGCGTCGGATGCCGCCATGGCCGAGGCTGCAGGCGACGGCCGCGCCGTCCCAACGCAGGATGCCGCGCGTCGGCGCGGTCGCTGATACGAGGATCTCCATCGGCGGCGAGCATAGCGCGCGCCGCGTGCCGGCTCACTCCGTCCGGTCGAGGATGGCCGCGCGGCCGTCGCCGCCGACCCGCATCGAGCGATAGCGGTCGAGGCCATGCAGCATGCGCGAGGCGAAGTCCTGGCCCTGGGCGGGAGACGTGGCTTGCGCCACCTCTACCCGGCTGGCGGGGCGCTGGGCGGCTTGCACCGTCGCCTGCCTCGTCGGCGGCTGCAGGATCGGCGGCGCGAGGGGGGGCGGCGGTGGCGGGATGGCCGGGAGCGCGCCCGCGTCCGCGGCGCCGGGCCCCGGGATCGCGGCGGGGGAAAGGCTGGCGAGGCGCGCAGCGGGGCTCGAGGCTGGCGCCGCGAAGGGCAGCCGCGCTCCCGCATGGGCCTGGTAGAACGCAAGGTCGCGCGCACCCGCGACGCGCGGCCGATGCAGGGCGTCGACCGGATCGTCGCCACCACGCGGCGTGGCGCTTGCGGTGCCTGCCGCCGGGGCCTGGGCGAGCGCGATGGGCGCGGCTGCCGGCGCAGGGCCTGGCTGCCCGCCAGCCGACGCACCGGCCTCGGCCCCGGCGCCCGGCGGATCGGCATCCCCGGCGCCGGATTCGCCAGCGGTGGCGACCTCGGCCGGGCCTGCGCCGCGGATGGTGTCGATCGCCATCTCGAGCGGCGTCTTCCCGGTGGCGTGCTCGAACGCGGCGCCCAGCGCGGCGATCGCCATCCCGATGGGGCCGCCGAAGACGAAGCCGCCGACGACCTGGGCCGCGGGGTGGGACTTCTCGCCCGTGACGTAGCGATAGACCGCCCCGATCACGGGGATATGGGGCAGCGGGTTGATGGCGGAGAGGAAGGCGCGGAATCCCGGCCCCTCGTCGCCGGGCTGCGCGCCGGGCGATGCGGGAAGGAAGTCGCGGTCCCGGTCCCAGGCGGGCTGGGGCGCGAGCCGCGTGCTGCCGACGGCATCCATGACGCTCGTGCGTTGCAAGTCCCGGTCCAGAACGGGAAGCCTTTTCCTCCAGTGGCTTAGCCTCGCTGGGGCGATGCGCGGCGGCTGGCCCGGCGGCAAATCCTGCCGGCGCACGGGGGATGCTTGCCGGGCCGCGCGACTTTGTGGAAAGTCGAGTCGTCATGGCTTCGGGCAAGAGGATCCTGCTGGTGGACGACGACGCGCATCTGCGCGCCGCGCTCACCGAGCAACTGGCCGAGGATTTCCTGACCGTGGAGGCGGCGACGGCGGCCGAGGGACAGGCGCTCGCCCTGTCACAGGCCTTCGACGCGATCCTGCTTGATGTTGGCCTGCCGGACCAGGACGGGCGCGCGCTCTGCCGCGCGCTGCGCGTGGCGGGGATCGCCTGCCCGATCCTCATGCTCACCGGCGCCACGGAGGAGCACGACATGATCTCGGGGCTCGACGCGGGTGCCAGCGACTACGTCACCAAGCCTTTCCGGATCGGCGAGCTGATGGCGCGGCTGCGCGCGCAGCTGCGCCAGCACGCCGCCGCCGAGGACGCCGAATACGCGATCGGCGCGTTCCGCTTCCAGCCCGCGCGCAAGCGCCTGGTCGCGGCCGAGACGGGCGCGCGGATCCGGCTCACCGACAAGGAAACCGCGATCCTGCGCCATCTCCACCGCGCCGTGGGGCAGGTGGTTACCAGGGATGCACTCCTCGGCGCGATCTGGGGCTATAATTCCGAGGTCAACACCCACACGCTGGAGACGCATATCTATCGCCTGCGCCAGAAGATCGAGGCCGACGCCGCCAACGCGACGCTGCTGGTGACCGCCCCGGGCGGCTACCGGCTGGTGCGCTGAGGGCCGCGCGCATGGCCGCGTTCTCGGTCACGTTCTGGGGTGTCCGCGGCTCGATCGCCTGTCCAGGCCCGGACACGCTGCGCTATGGCGGCAACACGGCGTGCCTCGAGGTGCGACTCGGCCAGCGCGTGGTGATCCTCGATGGCGGCACGGGGTTGCGGCGGCTCGGCGCGAAGCTCGACCGCGCGGGCGCGGTCGACGCCGACATCCTCTTCACCCACACGCATCTCGACCATATCTGCGGCCTGCCCTTCTTCAGCTCGGTCTACGCGCAGGGGAATCGCTTCCGCCTCTGGGCGGGCCATCTCCTGCCCGCGCACACGCTGCGCGAGGTGCTGGCGGAGATGATGCGCGCGCCGCTCTTCCCGGTGCCGATCACGGTGCTCGGCGCCGAACTCGAGTTCCACGACTTCAGCGCCGGCAAGCCGATCGACCTCGGCCGCGGGCTGGTGGTGCGCACGGCCGTGCTGAACCATCCGAACGGCGCCACCGGCTACCGCATCGAGCATGCCGGGAGGTCGCTGTGCTACGTCACCGACACCGAGCATGTCCCCGGTCGCCTCGACCCGAACGTGGTCGAGCTCGCGCGCGGCGCCGACCTGCTGGTCTATGACTGCACCTACACGGATGCCGAGTATCCGCGCTACGCCGGCTGGGGCCATTCCACCTGGGAAGAGGGCGTGCGGCTCTGCGAGGCCGCGGGCGTGCGGCGGCTCGCCATCTTCCACCACGACCCCGCGCGCGACGACGCGGCGATGGACGAGATCGCCGCCGCGGCCGAGGAGCGCCGGCCCGGCACGATCGTCGCGATGGAAGGGATGACGCTCAACCCGTGAGTGCCCCGCCATGAGCGCGTGGCCATGAGCGCGCTGCGCCGCCTGCGGCTCGGCGCGGCGACGCTGCTCGGCCTGCGGCGCGGCTGGTTCATCCCGCACGCCCATGCCGCCGCCGCCAGCCCGCCCCCTCGCTACGAGGCGCTGGAGCCGCTCTTCGCCGCCGCGGCGCCGCGCATGCGCGAGATCCTGCGCGCCGCGGAGGGCTTCATGCCCTGCTACGAGGCCTTTGGTGGCGCGCCGCCCGCGCCGCGCTTCGCGCAGGACTGGTTCCCGCGCCTCGACGCCGTCGCCGCCTACGCGATCCTGCGGCTGCGCGCGCCCGCCCGGCTCGTCGAGGTCGGCTCGGGCCACTCGACGCGCGTGATGGCGCGCGCGGTCGCCGATGGCGGCCTCGCGACGCGGATCCTCGCCATCGATCCCGCGCCGCGCGCGGACCTCGCCGGCCTCGGCGGCGTCGAGGTCCTGCGCATGCCCGTGCAGGACGCGCCGGCCTCGGCGCTCGCGGGCCTCGGCGCGGGCGACGTGCTCTTCGTGGATTCGAGCCACGTGATGATGCCGGGCAGCGACGTCGACCTGCTGTTCAACGGGCCGATGGCGGCGCTGCCCGCGGGCGCGCTCGTCCATGTGCACGACATCTTCCTGCCCGACGCCTATCCCGCATCGTGGGAATGGCGCGGCTACAACGAGCAGAACGCGCTGGCCTGCATGCTCGCCGGCGGCGGCTGGCGGATCCTCTGGAGCTCGCGCTTCGTGGCGACGCGCATGGCGGCCGAGCTGGCCGCGAGCCCGCTCGCGCGCCTGCCACTGCCGGCTGGCGCGCACGAGACCAGCCTCTGGCTCGAGCGCGCCTGAGCGCGCGGCTCAGCCGGCCTTCGCCCAGTAGCCCTCCAGCATCGCGGATAGCTCGGCGCGCCGCCGCGCGTCGACGAAGGCCGCCGCGACGCCGTTGCGCGCGATCTCGCGGATCTCCTCGCGCGACAGCCCGAGCGCCGCCTGGGTCGCGAGGTAGTTCTCGTTCATGTAGCCGCCGAAATAGGACGGGTCGTCGGAGTTCATCGTCACGGCGAGGCCGGCGCGCAGCAGCCGCGCCATGGCATGGTCCTCGAGCCTGCGCACGACCTTGAGCTTCAGGTTCGAGAGCGGGCAGACGGTCAGCGGGATGCGCGACGCGGCCAGCTCGCGCACCAGCGCCGGGTCCTCCTCGCAGCGCACGCCATGGTCGATGCGGTCGACGCCGAGCACCTCGACCGCCTCGCGCACGTAGTCGGCGCCGCCTTCCTCCCCGGCATGCGCGACGACGTGGAAGCCCTGCGCGCGGCACTCCGCGAACACGCGCGCGAACTTGCCGGGCCGGTTGCCGACCTCGGCGCCGCCGAGGCCGAAGCCGACGACCCGGCCGGCGAAGGGCTCCGACGCGCGCAGCGAGTCGAACGCCTCCTCCTCGCTGAACTGGCGCTGGAAGACCAGGATCAGGCCCGTCGTCATGCCGAGCTCCCCCCGCGCGCGCTCCATCGCGCCCAGCACGCCGTCGAACATCGTGCGCGCCGCGATGCCGCGGCGCAGATGGGCCTGCGGCGCGAGGAAAACCTCCGCGTGCACGACGTTGTCCTCGCGCACGCGGCGCAGGTAGGACCACGCCATGTCATGGAAGTCGCGCTCGTGCAGGAGCACGCGCAGGCCCGCGTAGTAGACGTCGAGGAAGCTCTGCAGGTCCTTGAAGTCGTAGGCCGCGCGCAGCGAGTCCTCGGACGCGAAGCCGATGTCGACGTCGTTGCGCCGCGCGAGCGCGAAGAGCAGCTCGGGCTCGAGCGAGCCCTCGAGGTGCATGTGGAGCTCCACCTTGGGCATGTCCTCGATAAGCCTGCGCATCGCGTCGCTCATGCTCGTCCCGTTTCCCGTTGAAAGAACCTCCACCATGGTACAACGATTGCATCGATTCGCGCGCCGGCATCCGGCCGGCATCGCGGCATCGCCGCCAGCGCAGCAAGGAACCCGACGCATGACCAGAGCATCCGCCTCGTCCCTCGATCGCCGCGGCGTCCTCGCCCTTGCCGGCGCCTCCGCGCTCGCCGCCGCAGCGCCCCTCGCCGCGCGCGGCCAGGCGCCGCTGCGTCGCGTGAAGATCGCCGTCGGCACGACGAACCTGAACCTCGCCTATCCCTGGCTCACGCTGCCCATCGCGCTGAACTACTGGCGCGAGGAGGGCTACGACGTCGAGGTGCTGCCCGTCGGCGCCTCGCTGCAGGCGCTGCAGCAGATGGTCGCCGGCAACGTCGACTTCGCGCAGCTGAACTCGAGCGTGGTCATCCAGGCCAATGTCGTGAACGACCTGCCCGTGCGCGTGGTCATGAACACGGGCGTCATCGACTGGTCGCTCTCGGTGCTGGAGGACGGACCGATCAAGGACGTCCGCGACCTCAAGGGCAAGGCGATCGGCGTGTTCAGCCTTGCCACCGGCGGGATCGCCTTCATGCGCTCCTACCTCAGGGCCAACGGCATGAACCCGGACAGCGACGTGCAGCTGATCCCCGTCGGCCTTGGCGCGCCGCCGATCGAGGCGATCCGCACGAATCGCGTGCATGCGCTGCTCTTCTGGGCATCCGCGCAGGCCGGGTTCGAGAACGCGGGCCTCAAGCTGCGCCACCTGCGCGCCGCCGACTGGACGACCTATCCGGACTTCACCTTCTCCACCATGCAGAAGACCGTGCAGGCCGACCCAGCGATGGTCGAGGCGATCGCGCGCGGCGCGGCCAAGGCCATGGAGTTCGTGATGGCGAGCCCGGACTGCCAGCGCCGCATCCACTGGGCGAAGTGGCCGACCACGCGCCCCACGGGGGCGGACGACGCGACGCTCGCGCGCTGGGACCTCAACAACCTCAATGCGCAGCTCGACTCGATGCGCGCGGCGCATGCGCTCAATGGCGGCAAGCTCTGGGGCCGCGCCACGCCCGAGGCCTATGGCCGGATCCAGGACTTCATGAAGGAGGCGGGGCTGGTCACGAAGACCATCGACCCGCGGACCTACATGATCGGCATCCCCGACTTCTACGAGCGCATCAACCGCTTCGACGGCGCCGCGATCCGCGCCGCGGCCGCTTCCTGCGCCGCGGGATGACCCTCGGCCCGGACACGAGGCTGATCGACGCGCGCGGCATCGACAAGACATACGCGACGCAGGCGGGCGACGACGTCGTCGCACTCGCGCGCGTGTCCTTCGACGTCGCGCGCGGCGAGTTCGTGACCGTCGTCGGCCCGAGCGGCTGCGGCAAGAGCACGCTGCTCAAGATCCTCGCCGGCATCCTGCGGCGCAGCTCGGGCGAGCTGACGCTCGGCGGCCGGCCGGTCGACGGCCCGTCGCGCGACGTCGGCGTGGTCTTCCAGGCGCCGGTGCTGCTGCCCTGGCGCACGGTGATGCAGAACGTGCTGCTGCCGATCGACATCCAGCGCCAGCCGCGCCGCGCCCACGAGGCGCGCGCGCGCGAGCTCGTGCGCATGGTCGGGCTCGACGGCTTCGAGGACAAGTACCCGGGCGAGCTCTCGGGCGGCATGCAGCAGCGCGTCGGCATCGCGCGCGCGCTCGTGCACGACCCCAGCCTGCTGCTGATGGACGAGCCCTTCGGCGCGCTCGACGCCATGACCCGCGAGTCCATGAACCTCGAGCTGCTGCGCATCTGGGGCGAGAGCCGCAAGACCGTCATGCTCGTGACGCACAGCATCCCCGAGGCCGTGTTCCTCGCCGACCGCGTCATCGTCATGTCGCCGCGCCCTGGCCGGATCAGCGAGATCATCGATGTCGACCTCCCGCGCCCGCGCAGCCTCGAGATGATCAACTCCGCCCCGTTCGGCGTGCATGTCGCCGCCATACGCCGCCACTTCCAGTCGCTCGGGGCGCTCGACGCATGAGCGCGCGCGGCGGCACGACCCGGCGGACGGAGATCGGGCTCTCCATCCTCCTCTTCATCGTCTTCGTCGGCGGCTGGGAGGCCGCGGTGCGCGTCTTCGCGGTGCCCGCGATCGTCGTGCCGGCGCCCAGCGCGGTCATGCGCGCGCTCGCGGCCGGGCTCGCCAGCGGCGAGCTCGTGACGCATTTCTGGGTGACCTTCGCCGAGGTGATCCTCGGCTTCGTCGCCGGCGCGGGCTGCGGCTTCGCCATCGGCGTGATGGTCGGCCTCTTCCCGCTGCTCGAGCGCACCGTCTATCCCTACGTGGTCGCCTTCCAGACGCTGCCGAAGGTCGCGATCGCGCCGATCATCGTCATCTGGTTCGGCTACGGCATGACCTCGAAGGTCGTGATCACCGCGACGATCGCCTTCTTCCCGGTGCTGGCGAACACGATCGTCGGGCTGCGCGCCGTGCCGCGCGAGCAGGTCGAGCTGATGGTGGCCTTCACCGCCTCGCGCTGGCAGGTCTTCATGATGGCGCGGCTGCCGCAGGCGCTGCCCTATGTCTTCGTCGGGCTCGACATCGCCATCGTGCTCTCCGTCATCGGCGCGATCGTCGGCGAGTTCGTCGGCGCGCAGGCCGGGCTCGGCTACCTGATCCTGCAGCGCAACTTCCACATGGACATGGCGGGCGTCTTCGCGATCCTCATCATCCTGTCGCTGATGGGCATCGGGCTGCACCTGCTGGTCAACGCGATCCAGCGGCGCGTCGTGTTCTGGATCGACAGCGCGCACGACAAGGTCATGGGCGCCTGAGCGCGGGCGCGGGCTCCGGGGCAAGGGGGAATGCGATGAGCGAGGACATGCCAAGGGCGGCCACGGCCGAGGAGATGCCCATCCTCGACCTCTCGCCGCTGGTCGCGGGCCAGCCGATCGACGCGCTGGCGCGCGAGCTGCGCCGTGCCTGCGAGACGACGGGCTTCTTCTACGTCGCGAACCACGGCGTCCCCCGGAAGGTCGTCGACGACGTCTTCGACGCCACGCGCCGCTACTTCGACCTGCCTCTCGCGGAGCGGCTGGAGCTGAAGATCGACGACCGCTTCCGGCGCGGCTTCATGCCGGAGGGCATCAACCAGCATCCCGGCT
The DNA here is from genome assembly GCA_041178225.1 of Pseudomonadota bacterium. Taxonomy (GTDB): domain Bacteria; phylum Pseudomonadota; class Alphaproteobacteria; order CACIAM-22H2; family CACIAM-22H2; genus CAIOSQ01. The sequence goes on from JBEGVV010000230.1 coordinate 8,889, forward strand.
ACGCGCCGGACATCAAGGAGAGCTACGAGTTCGCGCTCGACCTGCCGCTCGACGATCCCGCGGTCGTGGCCGGGCTGCCGCTGCACGGGCCCAACCGCTGGCCCGAGGAGCATCCCTGGCTGCGCGCGGCGGCGGAGGCGTATTTCGCGGAGACGATGGCGCTGGGCAAGCGGCTGCTGCGCGTCTTCGCGCTCAGCCTCGGCATGCCCGAGGGGTTCTTCCTGCAGTACACGCGCAAGCCGATGGTGCAGACGCGGCTCTTCCACTACCGCCCGGCGCCCGCCGACGCGGTCGACAGGAAGGCCTTCGGCGTCGCGCCGCACAGCGACTACGGGATGATCACGCTGCTGACGCAGGACCCGATCGGCGGCCTCGAGTTGCGCAAGCGCGACGGCGAATGGGTGCGCGCGCCCTGGGTCGATGGCACCTTCGTCGTGAACCTTGGCGACATGTTCAAGGTGTGGACCAACGACGTCTACGTCTCGAACCTGCACCGCGTCGTCAACCGGCTCGGCAAGGAGCGCTACTCGATCCCGACCTTCTTCAACCTCGACTACGACGCGCCGGTGCACTGCCTGCCGACCTGCCAGTCGCCCGGCAACCCGCCGCGCTACCAGCCGATCAGGTCGGGCGACTACCTCGTGCAGCGGTTCCGCGACGTGCAGAAGTTCGGCCGCAAGGTCGCCGACCTCGAGGCGGAGGCCGCGTCGCGCGCGTCGTGAGCGCCGGCGCGGCAGGCCCCTACTTGTAGGGGTCGGCCGCGTCGCGCAGCCCGTCGCCCAGGAAGTTGAAGGCGAGGACGGTCGCGATGACCGGGACGATGGGCAGCAGCAGCCAGGGATAGAGCGCCACGGCGTTGATGTTCTGCGCCTCGGTCAGCAGAACGCCCCACGACGTCACCGGCGGGCGCAGCCCGAGGCCGAGGAAGGACAGCGCCGTCTCCGCGAGGATCATCTCCGGGATGTGCAGCGTCGCCACCGCGATCAGGTGGCTCATGAAGCTCGGCAGCAGGTGCCGGCCGATGATGCGCCGCGGGCTCGCGCCCATGAGCACGGCGGCGGTGCAGAAATCCTCCTCGCGCAGCGCGAGCAGCTTGGCGCGCACGGCGCGCGCGAGGCCGGTCCAGTCGATCAGGCCGACGATCAGCGTGATCCCGAAATAGACCCAGATCGGCGGCAGCCAGATCGGCAGCGCGGCCGAGAGCGCCATGAACAGCGGCAGCTTGGGGAAGGAGCGGATGACCTCGATCACGCGCGTGATCGAGGCGTCGATCCAGCCGCCATAGTAGCCGGCGAGCCCGCCGAGCACGATGCCGAGCAGGAAGCTGATCGCCACGCCGACGACGCCGATGGTCAGCGAGATGCGCGCGCCATGCACGATCCGGCTCAGCATGTCGCGCCCGAGGCGGTCGGTGCCGAGCCAGAAGAAATGCCCGCCCTCGGCCGGGCAGACGAGGTGGGTCGAGGCCGGGACGAGGCCCCAGAAATGGTACGGGTCGCCCTCGCACAGGAACCGCAGGCGGTGGACCTTCGCGGGGTTGGGCACGTAGACGCGCTTGAGCGTGTCCATGTCGAGCGTCTGGTCGTAGCCCAGCACGAAGGGCCCGATGAACTGGCCCTGGTTGAAGAACTGCACCGATTGCGGCGGGGCGTAGATGTGGTCGACATGGCGCGTGTTCGGCGCGTAGGGCGACAGGAACTCCGCGAAGATGGTCATGAGGTAGAGCGCGGCGAGCAGCACGCCCGACACCACGGCGACGCGGTGGCGGCGCAGCTTCAGCCACACCATCCGCCACTGCGAGGACATGTAGTAGCGCTCGAGCTCCGGGCTGAGCCGGTCGCCCTCCTGCGGGTCGAAGGGCCGGTCGTCGACGCGATGGGGAAGGGGAGTGGTCATTTCTCGGACCCCGCGCCGAGGCGGATCCGCGGATCGAGCAGCGCGAGCGCGATGTCGGAGATCAGGATCCCGAGCACCACCAGCACCGCCTCGATCATCAGGAAGGAGCCGGCGAGGTACATGTCCTTGGACTGCAGCGCGCGCAGCAGCATCGGCCCGTTGGTCGGCAGCGACAGCACCACGCCGACGATGGCGGAGCCGGAGATCAGCTTCGGCAGGATCGAGCCGATGTCGGCGATGAACGGGTTGAGCGCCATGCGCAGCGGGTACTTGAACAGGAGCCGCCGCTCGGTGAGGCCCTTGGCGCGGCCGGTGACGACGTAGGGCCGCTGCAGCTCGTCCAGCAGGTTGGCGCGCAGCTGGCGGATCATCTCCGCGGTCGAGGACAGGCCGATGATCACGATCGGGATCCAGATATGCGAGAGCACCGAGCCCAGCTTCGCCCAGCTCATCGGCGCCTCGGCATGCTCGGGGTGGTAGAGGCCGCCGACCGGCGTGCCGAACCAGGCGTTGGAGAAGTGCAGCACGACGAGCGCGATCAGGAAGCTTGGCGTCGCGAGGCCGATGAACCCGACGAAGGTCAGCGCGTAGTCGCCGATCGAATACTGCCGCACGGCCGAGTAGATCCCGATCGGGAAGGCGATCGCGTAGGTGAGCAGCGTCGCGGCGAAGGCGAGCAGGAAGCTCATCACCAGCTTCTCGCCGACGACCTGCGAGACCGGCAGGTTGTACTCGAACGACCAGCCGAGGTCGCCGACCGCCAGCCCCGCGACCCAGTGCAGGTACTGCTCGAGCGGCGTGCGATCGAGCCCGAACTGCTCGCGCAGCATCGCGATGCGCTCGCCATCCGGCTTCTCCCCCTGCGCGAGGAGCTCCTCGACCATGGTCGAGAGGTAGTCGCCCGGCGGCAGCTGGATGATGAAGAACACGATGGCGCTGATCGCGAGCAGCGTCGGGACCATCACGAGCAGGCGGCGCGCGAGATATGCGATCATGCCTGCCTCACTCGCGCCGCAGCGCGGCGGCCGCGCGCGGCTCGCCGAACCAGAATGAATCCGGGCGGTAGATCCCGAAGAAGGCGCCGGGATCCCAGTTGTAGACGCCTATGTCCGGCACGTTGCGCAGCCGGCGCGACACCACCACCGGCTGGCGCACGTTGGCGACCAGGCCGATGGTGAAGACCTGCTCGGCGTGGATCTCGAGGATGCGCTGCCAGACGCGCATGCGCTCGAGCTCGCTGGTCGACTTGCGCCAGGCATGCTCCAGCAGCAGGAGCTCGCGCGCCGCCGGGTCGTCGACAGCCTCGCCCGAGCGGCCGGCGGTCTCCGCGTGCTGCCCCCATTTCGGCCATTGCAGCTGCTGCTGGCTCGTCGGGACGAACTCCTCGGGATTGGTCGAGGGGCCGGCGAGGCCGTTCTCGACACCCGACCATATCGTCATCACCGACTTCCCGGAGAAGACCCGGTTGCGGAAGTACTCGCGCTGCGAGGGCTTGATGAAGAGCTTCACGCCGGCCTCGAGCCAGGAATCGTGGACGAGCTGGAGGACGTCCGTCTGCTCCGTGTCCTCGCCGGCGGTCTCGACCGTGACCTCGAGCGGGCGGCCATCGGGCAGCATGCGCAGCCCGCGCGGGCGCTGGCGGCGCAGGCCGATCTCGTCGAGCAGGCGGTTGGCCTCCGCGAGGTCGAAGGGCGCCGCGCGCAGCTTCGGGTCGAAGAGCGCCGAGGAGGGCAGCACCGTGTTGTGGCCCTCGAGCGCGAGCCCGAAATAGACGACCTGGTTGATCTCGCGGCGGTTGATCGCCAGCGACAGCGCGCGGCGGAAGCGCGGGTCGCGGTTGAGCTTGCGCCAGGCCGGGTCCTCGGCGTTGAGGTTGGGGTAGAGCGCCAGCTGCGCGCCCTTCGCCGTGTTCCACAGGCGGACGTCGAACTTGCCCTCGCGCGCGGCCTGGCGGAGGAAGGTGTAGTTGTTGAACGCGAGGCCGCGCGCCTGCAGGTCGGCCTCGCCCGCGTTGACCTTGAGCGGGATGAGCTTGGCGTCGGCGATCGCCATCGCGACGCGGTCGGCATAGGGGAGCTGCAGCCCGTTCGCGTCGACGCGATGGAAGTACGGGTTGCGCTGGAACACGAAGCGCTCGGCCGGCGGCCGCGTCGCGAGCACCCAGGGCTCGAGCGTCGGCAGGTCCGGGTTGTCGTTGCGGTACATGTTGTCGAGGCGGTTGTGCAGCTGCGCCCAGCCGCGCATGCGCTCGGCGCGCACGCGCTCCTCGAGCCTGGCGCGGTCCGCGTAGCGCTCGTGGAACTGCCGCAGGTAGTGCGCGGGCCGGTAGATGTAGAGCGGCGAGGCGCCGGCCAGCGCGGGCAGGAAGCCCGGGTTCGGCCCGTCCCACTCGAAGCGCACGGTGCGCGCGTCGGGGAAGGAGACCTTCGGCGGCCTGCCCTCGACCAGCAGGACCTGCGGTGGCCCCGAGGGCGAGACCTGGCGGTTGCCGGCGACGTCCTCCCACCAGTAGCGGAAATCGGCGCTGGTGAAGGGATGGCCGTCCGACCAGCGATGCCCCTCGCGCAGGCGCAGGGTGAAGATGCGGTCCTCGACGACGTCGACGCCGGCGAGGATGTCGGGCTCGAGCTCGAGGCTCGGATTGTAGCCGACGAGCCGCGCATAGCCGTAGACGGCCATCATCCGCACGTCCTGCGAGCGGCCCATGATGACGCGCAGCTCGCCGCCATGGCGGCCCGGCTCGAAGCCGCCGCCCGGCGCATGGACGAGCGGGTCGCCGGGCAGCCGCTTCTCGACCGGCGGCAGGCGCCCGGCGGCGACGTCGGCGGCGAGGGAGGGCGTCTCGACAAGGGATCGCGCGCCGGCGCAGGCCGGCAGCAGGAGCGCCGCGAGGGCGAGGGAACGCAGGACCGCCTTCATGCCGCGCGCCCCGAGAGGATGTCGGCGGCGGTGGCGCCGCGCCGCGCGCGCACGCGATGGCCGTCGCCGAGGTCGACGAGCCCCGCCTGCTCGGTCCCGTCGAGCCGGAAGGGCATCGGCCAGGCCGCGGGAACGGAGGCGCGACCCTCCATCAGCGCGCCAAGGTCGAGGCGCCGGTCGGGGTCGGGATCGGGCACGGCGGCGAGCAGCGCGCGCGTGTAGGGATGCACGGGTCGCTGGAACAGCGCCTGGCGCGGCGCGACCTCCACCAGCCTTCCGCGGCACATCACCGCGATGCGGTCGGCGATGTAGTCGACCACGGCGAGGTTGTGCGACACGAAGAGGTAGGTGAGGCCGAGCTGCTGCTTGAGGTCCTTCAGCAGGTTCAGGATCTGCGCCTGGATCGACACGTCGAGCGCGGAGACCGGCTCGTCGCAGAGCAGGATGTCGGGCTTCAGCGCGAGCGCGCGCGCGATGCCGATGCGCTGGCGCTGGCCGCCGGAGAAGGAATGCGGGTAGCGCCCCGCCCAGCGCGCGTCGAGGCCCACCAGCTTCATGAGCTCGGCGATCATCTCGCGCCGCCACGCCTCGTCGCCGATGCCGTGGATCACCAGCGGCTCGCCGATGCTCTCCGCCACGGTCATGCGCGGGTTGAGCGAGGAATACGGGTCCTGGAAGATGAACTGGATGCGCCGGCGGAAGGCGAAGAGCTCGTCCGGCCCCATGGCGTGGACGTCGCGCACGCGGCCGCGGTCGTTGAACATCACCTTGCCGGAATCCGGCGAGAGCGCGCGCAGCACCATCTTCGAGACCGTGGTCTTGCCGCAGCCCGACTCGCCGACGAGGCCGAGGCACTCGCCGCGGCGCAGCTCGAAGCTGACGTCGTCGACGGCGAGGAAGCGCGTCTCGGTCCGCTTCTCGAAGAAGCCGCCCTTGCGCACGACGAAGCTGCGCGTGAGGCCCTCGACGCGCAGCAGCGGCCCGGCCTCGTCGGCCCCGGCCGGCCATTCCTCGCGCGCGGCGAGCAGGTGCCCGGTCTCGGGCCTGATCTCGCGCAGCGGCGTCAGCCGCTCGTCCGGCTTCATGTCGAAGCGCGGCACGGCGCGCAGCAGCGCCTTCAGGTAGGGATGGCGCGGCCGGCGCAGCAGGTCGTCGCGCGTGCCCGACTCCATCACGCGCCCGCGATACATGACGACCACCTCGTCGGCCATGTTCGCGACCACGCCGAGGTCGTGGGTGATGAGCATCACCGCCATGCCGAGGCTTGCCTGCAGGTCCTTCAGCAGCTTCAGGATCTGCGCCTGGATCGTGACGTCGAGCGCGGTGGTGGGCTCGTCGGCGATGACCAGCGACGGCCGGCAGATCAGCGCCATCGCGATCACCGCGCGCTGGCGCAGGCCGCCGGACAGCTCGAAGGGATAGCTCGCCGCCGCCTTGCGCGGGTCGGGGAAGCCGACGCGCGCGAGCATGTCCTCGACGCGCGCGGCGAGCTCGGCCGGCTGCAGCGCCTCGTGCAGCGCGAGCGCCTCGCCCACCTGGTCGCCCACGGTGTGCACGGGCGAGAGCGACGTCATCGGTTCCTGGAAGACGATGGAGATTCCCGCCGCGCGCAGCTTGCGCATCCGCTCGCCGCGCGGGTCGAGCCGCGCGATGTCGATCGAGCCCCCGGGCGCGTGCGGGTCCGCGAAGAGGATGCGTCCCTGCGCGATGCGCGCGGTCTTCGGGAGGATGCCGAGGATCGCCTGGCTGACGACCGACTTGCCCGAGCCCGATTCGCCGACGATCGCGACGGTCGAGCCGGGCCGCACCCGGAAGCCGACGCCGTCGACGGCGCGCACCACGCTGTCATGCACGCGGAACTCGATCGCGACGTCCTCGACGCGCAGCAGGTCTTCATTCATCGAAGACGATCCCGAGATGGCCGAGATTGGCGAGCGTCGCCTCGCTGACGTCGAGCCCCGCCTTGCGGGCCGCGTCGCTCGCGGCGCGGGCGACGGCGACGAAGTCCTCCAGCGCCGAATCGACGCGGATCTTCCCCGACGGCCCCTTCGCGGTCAGCTGCATCCATCCCCCCGTGCGGTCCCCGCGGGTCGAATAATAGTCCAGCCGGAATGAACGGATCTCGTCCCATCTCAGGGCCGAGCGACCGAGGCCGGCGACCGTGATCCCGTCGGGGCCAAGCTCGACCACGGCGAGCTGGCGCCCGAGCGTGCGCAGCGCGAACACCGCGAAGAGCAGCGCGAGCGGCAGGAGGACCCAGAGCGCCCCCGAGCCCGGCTGCACCATCGCCGCGGGGCCGAGGGTGAGGGCGAGGCCGAGGCCGGCGCGCGCGTAGTCGCCGCGCAGCGCGGAAGGCGGGTAGCGATGCGTGCTCATCCGAACAATGTCTCCGGGTGGCGGAAGCGCACGGCGCGATGCGCCGCGAGGCGGGGAAGGATCGCCTCGACGAAGCGCCACGCGGCCTCGTCATGCGCGAGGTGGTGCGTGAGGAAGCCGACGGGCTCGGCCGGGTCGCAGCGCCCCTCGCGGCGCGCGGCGAAGGCGGCGGCGAGCGCTGCGAGCGCCGGCCCCTCGCCGACGAAGGCGCGCGTCCCCCAGTCCATGATGTCGACATGCGCGTTGACGACGCGGGTCGCGCCGCGCGGGCGTGGCTCGAGCCCGGCCGAGAGCCCCGCATAGCCAGCCTGCGCCAGCGCGGCGGCCACGGCGGGCGCGATGCGGTTGTGCGGCGGCACCAGCGCGCGCATCCAGCCCTTCGCGCCGAAGACGCGGTCCATCGCCAGCATGCCGCGCGCGAGCTCGCCGAGCACGTAGGCCGCGGGGCGATGCGGACCGATCTCCGCCTTCGCGGCGCCCACGGGCGCGTGGTTCATGTGGTCCCAGCCGTGCTGCCAGGCGACGACGCCCTCCTCGCGCGCGAGCAGCGCGGCGAGCTCGGGCCGTGCGCGCGCCGGGATGACGGCGAGGGCGATCGGCACGCGAGCGGCGCGCCGCGCCTCCAGCAGCCGCGCCAGCGCCGGGCTGGGCGCGGTGGCGTCGTCGTCGCGCCACCACGCCTCGGCGACGCGGCCGGCGGCGACCCAGGCATCGAGCTCGCGGTCGAGCGCGTCGGGGCCGCTCATCGCGCGCACCAGCCGAGGATCATGCGCGCCCCTTCCTGCGCGCCATCGAGCGCGATGTCGTGGGACGGGCGCGGCGCGGCCGCTGTCGTGTCGATGGCCCGGGCTAGCATCTGCGGCGTGAGCTCCGCTTCGTTGACGACGGTGGCGAGGCCGCGCGCGGCCAGCGCGGCGGCGCGAAGACTTTGTTCGGTTTCGCCCTCGGCGGCAAACGGGACGAGCACGCTCCGCGCCCGCGCCGCGAGCACGTCCACCACGGTGTTGTACCCGGCCTGGCTGACCGAGAGCCACGCCCGCGCGACCAGCGCCGGGAAATCCGGCCGGTTCGCCTCCACCACGAGCCCCGGCTCGCGGCGCGGCGCGAGGCCGGTGGCGGCGGCGAGGATGCGCCAGGTCCGCCCGCGCTCGCGGCTCGCCTGGCGCGCCTCCAGCGCGCAGTCGAGCAGGCGCCGCCCGACGGCCCCGCCACCCGCGGAGACCAGGATCTCGTCCTGCCCGTCGGTGCCCGGCGCGTCGTGCCCGGGCGCGGGCGTGGCGACATAGCCCGTCGCGGCGAGCATCGGCGCGAGCGCCGTCGCCTCGGGCAGGCTCGCCGCGAGCGGGAGCAGCGCCTCGTCGCCATGGAAGAGCACGCGGTCGAACAGCGCCGCGGCGCGCGCGACCATGGCGGCGCGGCGGGCCGGGTCGCGCCTGGCGACCAGGACGTCGCGCACCGAGCAGGCCAGCAGCGGCCGCGGGCGGCGGGCGCGGGCGGCCTCGACCAGCGGCAGGAGCTCGAACTCCATGATCCGCCGGCCGAACGGGAAATGCTCGACGAGCACGGCGTCCGGCGCGGCCTCCTCGAAGGCGCGCAGGACGCGCGCGCGCCGGTCCGCGCGCCACGCCTCGTCGACCGGCGAGCCGTCGGGACGGACGAGGGCGCGGAAGCGCGCGTCCTCCGCCCGCGCCGGGGGAAGCTGGACGAACCCGACGCCGGCGGGGACGACGAAGCCATCGGGACGCGCGCCGCCGGAGGCCAGCACGACATGCGCGCCGCGCGCGGCGAGCGCGCCGCACAGGGCGGCCATGCGCCGCAGGTGGCCCGTGCCCAGCAGGTGCTGGACATGGGCGAATATGCGCGGCGATGGCGACAGGCGCGGGCCTCCGGGTCTAGGCTCCGGCGCAGGATACGATGCCCGCGCGCGGCGGGTGGAGGAATTGGCGGGGGTGGCGATGATGCCTGGAAGTCGCGCGCGACATGCCGGCGGCCCGGGGCGGCCCGCGTGAGGTACCTGCGACGCAGCTGGCTCATGATCGGGAACGGCGACGGCGCCGGCCTGCTGCGCGCGGCCTTCCGCCTGTTCGTCCATTTCGAGCGCGAGGTCGAGCTGTTCTGGGACGATCGCCGCGCGCCGCGGACGCCGCGCGAATGGCCGACCGGCTACCGCTTCGAGTACTGGCCGCGCCGCCGCGACCTCGACCGCGCCGCGCGTCGCCGCGTCCGCGCCGCCGCGGGCCGGCTCTTCCTCGCCTCGCTGGCGCGGCGCGATGGCGTCTACGCCGTCTCGCATGGCGACGCGGTGGTCGCCTGGGGCGCGGTGTTCCGGCGCAGCCCGCAGCGCGACATCCTCGGCCTGCCTTCCGACGCCGTGCTCGTCGGCGCCTGCGAGACGGCGCCCGGCCATCGCCGCCGCGGCCTCTACCAGGCCTCGCTCGACGCCGTGGCCCGGCTCGTGCGCGAGGAAGGCGCGGGCGGGCTCTATGCCGAGGTGCTGCCCGGCAACGAAGCCTCGATGGCGGGGCTCGAGGGCGCGGGCTTCCTGCGCATCGGCCTCGTCAGGTCGAGCGTGTGGCTGGGCCTGTTCGCCCGTCGCCAGGGCGGCTGGCACTTCGTGCGGCGCTGGTGAGGCGCCGCACCGCGTCACATCGCCCATACCCGGTCGTTGAGCGCGTTCTCGCCCATGCGCAGCAGCGCGAGGGCGGCGCTTCCGCGCAGGTCGCGCGACGGCTCGTCCGGGAGCGCGGGCCAGCGCGCCGCGGCGGTGGCGAAGTCGATCGCGTCGAACTCGCCGGGCCGCGCGGCGACATGCGCGCAGATCGCGCGCAGCCGGTGCTGGTTGACGCGGTTGGGTCGCATCCGCGCGTAGCGGAACCCGTCCGCCTTCACGTACTCGAACGGGTGGGTGAGCAGCACCAGCGTGCCGATCCCGTCGCGGCGCGCCGCGTCGAGCACGGCGATCGCCTCGCGCGCGGAGCAGGCGCTCACCTGCAGCGGGCGCAGGTGCCGGCGGCCGGGCAGGCGCCAGTCGGCGAAGCAGGTGACCGGCGCCTCGATGACGTCGCCGAAGCGCCGCCGCCCCGTGGCGATGCGCAGCCCGGCCTCGCGCGGCATGGCGATCGCGACGCCGACGCTGGAGGAGAGGCGCATGCCGACGGCGCGCATCGCCGCGTGGACGGCGCGATCGACGCTGAGGCCGCCGGTGCGCAGCGCCACCGGCGGCGCGACGCCCCAGCGCGCGAAGCTCTCCATGCCCTCGCGCAGCAGCGCCTCCATCGCGCCCGCGCCGCGACCCGCGCAGGCATCGTCGACCACGCCGCCGGTGCGATGCCCGCGCTCGAAGCATGTCCAGACGGGATGGAGGTGGAGCTGGATGTCCTGGCCGGCGGCCGCGAGCTGCCTGCAGACCGACGCCATCGGCGCGTCGCCGAAGTAGCGGTGGTTCAGCGCCTCGACGAAGAACGTCGCGGGCAGGCCCGCAGCCGCCAGGGTCTCCAGAACGAAGCCCAGCCCCTCGGAGCGACCATCGACGCGGCCATGCACGGGCTCGTCCCAGAGCGGCGCGTGGATCCCGGGATGGGTCAACGCGCCGGCGATCGAGAACTCGACGTCGACGGTGATCAGGACCTCGGTGCGGCCGGCGGCGCTGCGCATGGCCCGATGCTCGCACCGCCGCGGCGCGCGGTGCATCCCGCCCCTCGGGCTAAGCCGTCCGATGGTCCGCCGGCGAGAGCTCCACGTCGAGGCGCTCGATCGCGGGCGTGCCATCCGCGGCGAGGCGGAAGACATGGATCGCGCCATGGCGCGCCAGCTTGCGCGGCGCGTCGCCCGTCATGTCCCAGCCGGTGGCCGCGGCGAGCAGCGCGCGCAGCACGCCGCGATGCGTGACGGCGAGGCATGGCGCGCCCTCCGCCGCCAGCCGCGCGAGCAGCGGGCGCAGCCGCGCCTGCACCTCGCGCGGGCTCTCGCCGCCATCGGGCCGGAAATCGAGGCCGCGCGCCTCCGCCTCGCGCATCCGCTTGCCCAGGCGGGCACGCAGCGCCGACAGCGTCTCTCCCTCCCAGGCGCCCCAGTCCATCTCGACCAGCGCCGGCTCGGGCTCCGGCGCGAGGCCGAGCGCGCGCGCGGTCTCCATGCAGCGCGCGAGCGGCGAGGACAGGACGCGCCATCCCGCGAAGGCGACGGGCAGGCGCAGCGCGGCGAGGGCCATGCGCGATTCGGGCGCGAGCGGGATGTCGGCGCGCCCCTGCAGGCGCCTCGCGGCGTTCCACGCCGTCGGTGCGTGGCGCATGGCCGCGAGGAGCGTCACGGCGCGCCCCGCGCGGCGGCGAGGATGCGGTCGAGCGCGACGCCCGCGGCGGCGAGGTCGTGCTCGGCGGCGACCTTCGCCCAGGCCGCGGTGCCGCGCGCGCGCAGCCGCGCGGGATCGTCGAGCGCCTCGGCCACGGCGGTGGCGAAGGCGGCGTCGTCGCCGGCCGGCACCAGCCATCCGGTGCGGCCATGCTGCAGGATCTCGCCGACGCCGCCGCTGTCGCCCGCGACCGCCGGCAGCGCCGATGCATGCGCCTCGAGCAGCGCCATGCCCCAGGCCTCGCGGATCGCCGGCCAGGCGAAGAGGTCGCTCGCGGCGTAGAGCGCGGAGAGGCCCTCGGCTGGCTGCGCGCCGAGGAAGGCGACGCGCGCGCCGAGCGGCGCGAAGGCGGCCTCGACCTCGCCGCGCGCCGGCCCGTCACCCGCGACGAGCAGGCGCCAGGGCCGCCCCTCGACCCGCGCCAGCGCGCGCGCGAGGAGGCGGTAGGACTCGAGCTTGTCGCCGCCGCGCATCATCGCCACGGCGAGGAGCCAGGGCGCGCCGGCCTCGATGCCATGGCGCGCGGCGATCGCGCCGCGATGCTCCGCGCGCGCGCGCGCCGCGGCGGCGAAGGGCGCTGCATCCAGGAAGGGCTTGAGCCGGTGCAGCCGCGCGGGCTGCGCCACGGCCCCGCCCAGCGCCTCCTCGTCGCGCGCGTGGAACGAGACGACCGCCGCGGCGCGCGCCAGCGCCGCGGCGGTGGCGGCATGGCCGGTGCTCCACGGCCCGCCCGCGCGCTTGGCCGCGAGCGAGGCCTCGACCACCACGTAGGGGATGCCGAGCGCGCCGGCGACGCGCGGGCCGAGCCAGTCCGGGGCCTTGTAGTAGAGGTGGTAGGTGATCCAGGCGCGCGGCCGCGCCTCGGGCGGCCGCGCCTGCAGCCGCCGCACGAGGCGCTGCGCGAGGCGGCCGGCGACCGCGGCGAGGCGCATCTGGCGGGCCGGGTTCCCGGCGCCGTCGCGGCTGCGCAGCCGCGAGGCGAGCTCGACGTCGTGGCCCCGTGCCGCCAGCGCCGCCATCAGCAGCTGCGCCATCCGCCGGTCGCCGCTCGGCACCGGATGGTCGGGCGGCTTGAGCGGGGCGTAGAAGGCGAGGCGCATCAGCCCCGCGTCCGGCCGGTGCCCGGCGCCAGCCCGAAGGCCTGCGCGATGCCGCCGATGCAGCGCTCGAAGTCGAAGTCGCGGCGCACCGCCTCCGCCGCCGCGGCGCCGAGCTGGTCGCGCGCCCAGGGATCGGCGACCAGGGCCGCGAGGCGTCGCGCCAGCGACGCGGCGTCGCCCGGCGGCACCAGCGCGCCGGTCAGCCCGTTGGTCACCGCCTCGGGGATCGCGGCGCTCGCCGTGGCGAGGACCGGCCGGCGCTGGCTCATCGCCTCGAGCACGACATTGGGAAGGCCGTCGCGGTCGCCGTCGCCCGCGACGCGCGCGGCCAGCACGAAGAGGTCTATCCCGCGCAGCAGCGCGAGGACCTCGTCCTGCGTGCAGGGACCGCGCCATTCCACGCGCGCGCCGAGCCCGAGCTCGTCGGCGCGGGCGCGCAGCCGCGCGAGCAGCGGCCCTCCCCCGGCATGGACGAAGCGCCAGTGCAGGCCGGCCGGCAGCCGGGCGAGCGCCTCGAGCAGGTCGTCGTAGCCCTTCTTCTCGACCGCGCGCCCGACCGAGCCGATGACCACCGGGTCGGCCGGGTCCGAGCCATCGCGCCGCGACGGCAGCGCCGGGGCGTGGGGGAAGCGCGAGAGGTCGATGCCATGGGGGACGTGGCGCACCTTGCCGGGTGCGAGCGCGCCGAGATGCGCCGCGCCCTCGCGCGTGCAGGTCACGGCCCAGAGCGCGTCGGCGAGCTTCTCGCGCTTCTCCCAGCCCGGCGTCGTCCAGATGTCCTTGGCATGCGCCGAGACGCTCCAGGGCAGGCCCAGCATCGTCGCCGCGTAGCGCGCGACCGAGGCTGGCGTGTGCAGGAAATGCGCGTAGACATGCTCGGTCCCCGCGGGCATCTCCGCGGCGAGGACGAGCGCCTGGCCGAAGCGGCGCACGCGGCTGGCGCTGCGGTCGCGGGCCAGGTCGGCGAGCCAGGTGGCCCGCGCCCGCGCATAGCCGGGCAGGCGCCGCGCCGCGCGCCAGCCGCGCCAGACGCGGGCCGGCTCGTCGTGCAGGTATTCCGGCAGGTAGGACACGGGCGCGCAGAGGCGGCCCGCGATCGCGTGGGCCCTGGCGTCCGTGGGATGGCGCAGCGAATGGAGGCTCAGCCGCAGCCCCATGCGCTCGAGCGCCACGAGCTCCTGGGCGATGAAGGTCTCGCTGAGGCGGGGCCAGCCCTTGACGACGACGGCGACGTGCTTCGGCATGCGGCCGACATATGCCGCGCCCGGGCCCCGGCGGGCAACCGCCGGGTATGGCCGCGCGCTAGCCGCGCGCGAAGGCGAGGCGCGGCCGCGCGATGGCGCGCGGCTTCTGCGAGAGCGACTGCGACGCCAGCCGGCCGACATTGACGAGGCCGTCGAGCAGGCCGGGCACGACGATCTCCGAGGGCGTGCTCTGCAGCGGCAGCTGGCGCAGCGCGTGGATCATCGCGCGCACGTCGCGCTCCCCGTCGTCGCCGAGCATGCGCACGAGGCCGACCTCCTGCGCCTGCTGGGCGCGGATCAGCTGCTCGAGGCGCGGCGCCGTGCGCGGCACGAGGATGGCGCGCTTGTCGAAGGACAGGATCTCGCAGAACGTGTTGTAGCCGCCCATCGCCACGACGCCCGCGGCGTTGGACATCAGCGCCTCGAGCCGCGTGTCGAAGGTGAGGGCGCGCACCCGCGGCAGCCGCTCGACGCGCTGCATGAACTCCGCCTGGAGCTCGGGCTGCATGAAGGGCCCGAACACGATCAGGGCGTTGTGCGGCAGCCGCCCGTCGGCCTCGTAGGCGCGCAGGACCCAGTCGATCAGCGCGTCGCCGTCGCCGCCGCCGCCGGGCGTCACCAGGATGTAGGGCTCGCCGCCGAAGCCCTCGAGCGGGTCGGCCTTGGGCGTGCTCGGCAGGCTGCGCTGCAGGTAGCCCGTGTAGCTGATCTTGCGCTTCACGGACTTGGGCAGGGTGATCCCCGCCAGCGGGTCGCAGATCTGCGGCAGGCCGTAGATCCAGATCGCGTCGTAGAGGTCGCGCAGCGCCGGCAGGACGTTCTTGCGCTTCCATTCCGGCTCGAGCAGCGCCGGGTCGTCCATCACGTCGCGCAGCCCGAGGACGAGGGGGACGCCCTTGGCCTTGAGCATGGCAAGGGTCGGGGCGACCTCGCCGCGCAGGCCCAGCGGCTCCTTGTCGACGAGGAACAGGTCGGGCGCGAAGGCCGCGGCCGTGTGGCGGATGATCGAGGCGCGGATCGCCAGGGTCTCGCGGATGTCGAGGTGCAGGTTGAGCGAGGTGTACTCGCCGTTCCGGAGCTTGATCACGCCGGGGACGCGCACGAAGTCGACCCGCGCCTTGAAGTCGAAGCTGCCGATGATCGGCGAGCCGGAGATGATCAGGACCGAGAGGTCCTTGTTCTGCTCGACGAGGGAGTGCGCGATCGTGCGGCAGCGCCTGAGGTGACCCAGGCCCATCGTGTCGTGCGAGTAGATGAGGATGCGAGGGCCGGTCCGCGTCGGACCGGGGGTGCCGTGGGCCACTGGACGTCCCCGTCTGCCTCTGGAAAACCCTAGAAGCCGGGAGACTAACGGCGACCTCCCCCGGAGTCACCCCCTCCGGACCGGCGCCAGCCCCGGGTTGTGGGCCTCCCCGGCGCGGGACTACCCTGTCCGCCGTTCGCGGGGGATGGCAGATGGAACCGACGATTCACGGCTTCGTGCTGAGGCACGCGCGCAGGGAGACCACATGGGTGATCCTGCTCACCCTGCTGTCCCTGCCGATCTATTACGTCTCGCTCGATATCCCCAAGAACATCATGAACAAGGCCATCGTGGGGAAGGGCATGGAATGGCCCACCACGGTGCTGGGTCTTTCGCTCGACCAGGTGGGGTACCTCTTCCTGCTCTGCCTCGCCTTCCTGGTCTCGGTGCTCGCGAACGGGGCGCTCAAGCAGTACATCAACTCGCTCAAGGGCAAGCTCGGCGAGCGCCTCCTGCGCCGCCTGCGCTACGAGCTCACCAGCCGGGTCCTGCGCTTCCCGCTGCCGCATTTCCGCAAGGTCTCCTCGGGCGAGATCATCCCGATGATCACCTCGGAGGTGGAGCCCATCGGCGGCTACATGGGCGACGCCTTCGCCCAGCCGCTGATCCAGATCGGGACCCTGGGCACCATCGTCGTCTTCCTGTTCATGCAGAACTGGGTGATGGGGCTGGCCGCGATCTCGCTCTACCCGCTGCAGGCCTACCTGATCCCGCGGCTGCAGAAGCGCGTGAACCAGCTCGGCAAGCAGCGCACGCGCGCCGTGCGCCGGCTGTCCGAGCGGATCGGGGAATCGGTCTCGGGCATCCAGGAGATCCGCGCGCACGGCACCTCGATGCACGAGCGCGCCCACTACTCGGATCATTTCGGCACGATCTACGGGATCCGCTTCGAGATCTACCAGCGCAAGGGCCTGGTGAAGTTCCTGAACAACTTCCTCAACCAGCTGGCGCCGCTGCTCTTCTACTCGATCGGCGGCTACCTCGTGATCCAGGGCGAGCTGACCGTGGGCGCGCTCACCGCGGCGCTCACCGCCAACAAGGACATGTCCTCGCCGTGGAAGGAGCTGCTCGACTGGTACCAGCAGACCCAGGACGCGAAGATCAAGTACGAGCAGGTCACCGAGCAGTTCCGTCCCGAGAAGCTCGTCGACGCGGCGCTGCAGGAGAACCTGGACGAGGCGCCGCCCGCGCCGGGGCCGCTGCGCGCGATCGGCCTCGGCGCCGTCGACGAGACGGGGCTGCGCCTGCTCGAGAACGTGACCGTGGACCTGGGCCAGACCGGGCGCGTCGCGCTCGCGGGCGAGCCGGGCAGCGGGCGCGACGCCTTCGCGCAGATGCTCGCGCGGCTCATGCCGCCAGGCAGCGGCAAGCTGGCCTGGGGCGACGCCGACATGGGCAAGCTCGCCGAGGCCACGCTTGGCGCGCGGATCGGCCATGTCGGGCCCTCGGCCTACATGTTCTCGGCCAGCGTGCGCGACAACATCCTCTTCGGCATGCGCCAGCGCCCCGTCGACCCGGCGCGTCGCGAGCCCGCCGCCGCGGCCGCGCGCCAGCGCCTCGAGGCCGAGTCGCGGCGCGCGGGCAATACCGACCTCGACAGCGAGGCCAGCTGGATCGACCATCGCAAGCTCGGCGCCGACGACCCGTCGCAGGTCGACGTGCTGCTGCTCGACCTCGTCGCGAAGCTGGACCTCGCCGAGGACCTCTACGGGCTCGGCCTGCGCGGCCGCATCGACCCGAAGGCCAACCCCGCGCGCGCCGCCAGCATCCTCGCCGCGCGCGCCGCGGTGGCCGAGCGCCTGGCGAGCCCCGATTTCGCGCAGCTGGTCGAGCGCTTCGACCCGCGCCTCTACAACACCAACGCCTCGGTGGCCGAGAACCTGCTCTTCGGCACGCCGCTCGACCCGGCCTTCGAGCCCGACGCGCTCGCCGCGAACCCGGTCGTCGCCGTCGTGCTGGAACAGACCGGCCTCGCGCAGAGCCTCGTCGCGGCTGGCCGCCAGGTCGCGGCGACGATGAACGAGATCTTCGCCGGCCTTCCGCCCGGCCACGAGCTCTTCGAGCAATACAGCTTCCTGACCGCCGACGAGCTGGCGGAGCTGCCGGCGCTGCTCTCGCGGGTGGGCGCCGACGGCTCCGCCGCGACCGGCGCCGACCGCACGCGGCTGATATCCCTGCCGCTGAAGCTCGTCGACGCGCGCCATCGCCTCGGCATCATCGACGACGCGTTCAAGGCGCGCATCGTCGAGGCGCGCGCGCTGCTGCGCGAACAGGTCGGCAGGCATGTCGCGTTCTTCGACCCGGACCGCTACAACGCGGCCGCCACGATCCAGGACAACATCCTGTTCGGGAAGGTCGCGCTGGGCGTCGCGCGCGCCGAGGCGCGCGTGGGACGCCTCGTCGCCGAGACGCTCGATGCCAGCGGCCTGCGCCGCGCGGTGCTCGAGGTCGGGCTCGACTTCCAGGTCGGCGTCGGCGGGGCGCGGCTCTCGGGCGCGCAGCGCCAGAAGCTCGCGCTGGCGCGCGCCCTGGCCAAGCGCCCGCGCCTGCTCGTCCTCGACGAGGCGACGCAGAGCCTCGACGCCGCCGCGCAGGCGCGCGTGATGCGCGGGGTGCTCGACGCGGCCGGAGACGCGCTCGTGGTCTGGTCGGTCGCGGGCGAGCCACCGGCCGGCCTCTTCGACCGCGTGCTCGTCTTCGCCGAGGGCCGCCTCGTCGAGGACCGCGCCGAACCCCCTCGCGCCCTTTCCACGACCCAAGGATCGTAGAAGCGATGTCGCTCCAGGAAGAAGTCGAGATCCTCCGCCGCATCCCGCTCTTCGCGCGCATGGAGCCGGCGCGGCTCAAGCTGCTCGCCTTCACGAGCCAGCGCCTGTCCTTCGAGGCGGGCCAGGCGCTCTTCCACCAGGGCGAGCCGGGCGACTCGGCCTACATCCTGATCGAGGGCGAGGCCGAGGTGTCGATCGACTCGCCGGGCGGGCCCATCGTCGTGGCGACGCTCGGCAGGCACGCGATCGTGGGCGAGATCGCGATCCTGTGCGACGTGCCGCGCACCGCGACCGTCAACGCGCGGACGCCGCTGCTGACGCTGCGCATCGACAAGGAGACGTTCTTCCGCCTCGTGAACGAGTTCCCGCAGATGGCGGTCGAGATCATGCGCGAGCTCGCGCATCGCCTCGAGAAGACCAACCAGCAGCTGCGCTCCGCCGCCGCCGCCGCGCGCGGCCGCTGAGGCGGGGCGACGCCTTGTCCAGGCTCGACAGCTTCATCCGCAGGCTCGAGGCGCAGCGACTCTGCCTCGACTGGGCCGCGGCGCGCATCGCCGGCATGGCGGGGGTCGTGCTCGAGCTCGGCCTCGGCAATGGCCGCACCTACGACCATCTCGCCAGCCGGCTCGGCCCGGGGCGCGAGATCCATGCCTTCGACCGCCAGCTCGCCGCGCATCCCGGCTGCGTGCCGCCCGCCGGCCGCCTCGTCCTCGGCGAGCTGCGCGAGACCCTGCCGCGCTTCGCCGCGCGGGGCCTCGCCGTCGCGATGATCCATGCCGACCTCGGCTCCGGCGACAGCGCGGCCACGGCCGCGCAGGCGGCCTGGCTGGCCGCGGAGATCGCCGCCGCCGGGTCGCCGGGCTGCCTCGTCCTCTCCGACCAGGCCCTCCGGGATCCGCGCCTGGCGCCGTTGCCGCTGCCCGAGGGCGTGCCGGCGGGGCGCTATTTCGCCTACCTGCGCGGCTGAGCGATGTCGACGACCACGGGCACGTGGTCGGAGCCCTGCGGCCAGTCGCGCGCGCCCTTGAGCACCCAGGTCGAGGCGAGCCGCGCCGCGAGCGGCTGCGACAGCCAGACATGGTCCAGCCTGCGGCCGCGATCGGAGCCGCGCCAGTCGCGGTTGCGATAGCTCCACCAGGTGTAGACGCGCTGCGGCTCGGGATGGAGCTGGCGCACGGCGTCGACCCAGCCATGGGCGGCGAGGATCGCGTTGAATCGCGTGGTCTCGGCCGGCGTGTGGCTCACGACGTCGAGCAGCTGGCGATGCGACCAGACGTCGTTCTCGAGCGGCGCCACGTTGAGGTCGCCGACGAGGATGCGCCGCGCCGCCCTGTCGACGCCGCCCCAGTCCCCGGCAAGCTCGTCGAGGAAGGCGAGCTTGTGCGCGAACTTCTCGTTCCGTGCCGGGTCCGGCACGTCGCCGCCCGCCGGCACGTAGACGCAGTGGAGCTCGATGCCGCCCGGGAGGGTCGCCTCGACGTGGCGCGAATCCTCCTTGCCCGCCCAGAGCCGGCGGCCGCGCGCGTCGAGCTCGAGGCGCGAGAGGATGGCGACGCCGTTGTAGCCCTTGTCGCCCTGGAAATGCTGGTGGGGGTAGCCCATCGCCGCGATCGCGTCCGCCGGGAAGACGTCGTTGGTGGCCTTCGTCTCCTGCAGGCAGATCACGTCGGCGTCGGTCTCCGTCGCCAGGCGCTGCAGCAGGCCGATGCGCAGGCGGACCGAATTGATGTTCCAGGTGGCGATGCGGATAGCACCACGCGGGCGCGGCGGCAGGCTCGCCTCGGCATAGGGCATGGGATCTCCGGAGGTCATGCCCCGCTTCTGGAGAGCGCATGCGTCGCGGTCAAGCGCCATGCACCGGGCGGAGCGGGCCTGTCCTGCGGGATCTCGGTGGAGGAGGGTCCCCCAAAGGGGGGCGCCCGGCCGGGGGGGGGGGGAGGTGGCCGGGCGCCGGAAGCTCCTTTGGGGAGCCCGGGAAGCGTCAGGGGGGGGGGAGCTTCCCGGACAATCGGCGAACCGATCGTTTCGAGGCGCGAAATAGGTTCCGACGCTTAAGGTGTCAAGCGTCCGGGCGACGTAATTTTTCACCGAGGAAGGTGGAGAACTCCCCGGGCGCCTCGAAGGGCCAGAGATGCCCCCTCCCGGCCATGGTCCGGAAGCCCATCCAGGGCATGCGCGCGGCCGAGGGTGCCATCATCATGGTCACCCAGTCGCAATGCGGCCAGGGCGAGGGATCCCCGCCGACGAGGCAGGTCGGATGCTTGTCGGGGACCTCGCCGAGGCGCGGGAAGAGGATTGGCTGGCCCCAGAGCGCGAAGATGGTCGCCTCCGTCTCCGGCGCGCAGGCGAGCTCGAGCCCGTCCGCGGCCGGGCGCAGCGTCGCGCGCGCGACCGACTCCAGCATCCCGGGCGCGAAGGCGGCGAAGGGTCCGCGTCCGCGCAGCGCATCGGCGTAGTCCTGCGCCGAGCGCCAGGCGCGTCGCCGCCGGCGCGTCCGCGCGAGCAGGTCGTCGGTGCGGCGGGTGCACTCCGCGAAGAGCGGGTGCTCCTGCCCGGGGAAGACGGGCGGCTCGACCAGCACCTGCCACGCGATCGGCAGGTCGCGGTAGCGCCCCGGCATCGCGGTGGCGAGCCGCAGGATCGAGGCGGCGGAGAGCGAGTGCCCCACGTGGGCGACGCGCCGCCCGGGGCGCGCGGCCGCGACCGCCTCGATCGCCGCCGCGGCGTCGCGCGCGAGGTCGTCGGCCCCGAGGCTGGCCTGCGCGGGTGGCTCTGAGCCGCCATGGCCGCGGTGGTCGTAGGCGAAGACGTCCGCCTCGCGCGCGAGCTCGCGCAGGATCGGCAGGTAGGCCCCGGCCGCGAAGCCGTTGCAGTGGCCGAGGAGCAGCGGCGGGCCGTCGCGCCTGCCTGCGCGCATCCGGTAGAGGCGCAGCCTTTGGCCAGGCGCGCCGTCGATCCAGGTCGCGTCGGCCTCCTCGGCCGGGATGGACAGGAAGCCGGTCACCGCGCGGAGCGCCCGGCGCCGTCGCGGCGCTGGCGTGCCGCCTCGCCGAAGGCGCGCATGACGCCGCCCGAGAGCGGGTCGTCGAGCATCCATTCGGGATGCCATTGCACGCCGATGGCGAACCCAGCCGCGCCCTCGACGCGCACGGCCTCGATCGTGCCGTCCGGCGCCGTCGCCTCGACCGCGAGGCCCGGCGCGATCGCGTCGATCGCCTGCCCGTGCAGCGAGTTCACGCGCGCCTCGCTGGCGCCGCCGGCGATGCGCGACAGCGCGCCCCCCGCGGCCAGCGCCACGCCATGGGCGGGCGCGTAGCGCACCGCCATCGGCCTGTCGGATGGCGCGCGGTGGTCGATGCGGCCGGGCAGCTCCTCGACATGCTGGGACAGCGTGCCGCCGAGCGCGACGTTGAGCTCCTGGTGGCCACGGCAGATCGCGAAGAGTGGCAGGCCCGCGGCCAGCGCGCCGCGGACCAGCGGCAGGGTCGTCGCGTCGCGTCGCGCGTCGAGCTGCGTGTCGGGGCGCGGCGCGTGGCCGCCATAGCGCATCGGCTCGACGTTCGAGGGGCTGCCCGTCAGCAGCAGCCCGTCCAGCCGCGCGAGGAACGCCGCGCCGTCGAGCCCCGCGCCCAGGGACGGCAGGATGACGGGCAGGCCGCCGATGGCGACGACCGCGCGGACATAGGGGTCGCCCGCGGCATGGAAGTCGTGTCGCAGGGACAGCACGCAGGCCGAGATGCCGATCAGGGGAGGAGTGGACACGCGTTCTTCCTTGCCGTGGCCGCGCGCGCGGCCGGTTCAGTTGCCTTGCGGGAATTCCTCGCGGAAGAGGAACAGGCCGGGATCCATCGTCGCGCCTGCCTCCATGTCCGAGAGCGTGACGCGCGTGGTCGCGCCCTGCGCGTCGGAGACGATCCAGCCCACGAGGCGGAACGGGCGCTCCGAGAAGACGAGGGTGAGGCTGCCCGCGCGCGGGTCGGAGGCCTGCACGACCGCGATGCGGAGCACGCCTGGCCCGCGCTCGACCGCGACGGGCGTGACCTCGCCGGAAAGCTCGACGCGCTCGCGCAGCAGGACGGCGAGCGGCGTGGACGACATCGGGATGTAGCTCGTCTGCCTGAGCTCGCGGTCGTGCTGGATGATCTGGCCGCGCGCCGCGATGATCAGCAGCGGCGAGGGCGGCGCGTAGTCGAGGCGCAGGCGCCCCGGGCGGTGGAGATGGAGCCTGCCCTCCGCGACCGCGCCCCGGTCCGAGACCTGCAGGAAGCGCGCGGCGAGCGTGCGCAGCGAGTCGAGATGGGACTCCGCGCGCGCGATGTCCCTGCGGTCCTCGGCGGAGAGGGAGGGGGCGCCCTGCTGCGCGGGCGAGGCGGCCGGCATCGCGATCGACGCGATGCCGGCGACGAGGATGGCGCGCCTTGGGATCATGCGCGCCGGACCCTAGGCCCCGATCACGGCGCGGGCAAGGCGCGTTCCTCCGCGCGCGTGCGCCAGAGCGAATAGAGGACGCCGCCCGCGATCAGGCCAAAGGTCGTGCCGAGCGAGATCCAGGCCGGCATCTTCCCGAAGATGTTCACCGCGAAGATCTTGCAGCCGATGAACACGAGCACCAGCGCCAGCGCGTATTTCAGGTAGCGGAAGCGATGGATCATCGCGGCGAGCGCGAAGTACAGCGCGCGCAGGCCGAGGATGGCGAAGATGTTCGAGGTGTAGACGAGGAACGGCTCCTGCGTGATCGCGAAGATCGCGGGCACCGAGTCGACGGCGAAGACCAGGTCCACCGCCTCGACCAGCACCAGGCACAGGAAGAGCGGCGTGGCCGCCCATGCAAGCCTGCCCGTGGCGGGATCGCGCTCGCGCACCCAGAACCGCTCGCCGTGGAAGCCCTCGGTGACGCGCAGGCGGCGACGCAGGATGCCGAGGAGCGGGTTGTCCGCGACGCCGCCTTCCTTGTCCGCCATCCAGAGCATCTTCAGGCCGGTGAAGAGCAGGAAGGCGCCGAAGAGGTAGAGCACCCAGCTGAACTGGCTGACCAGCGCCGCGCCCATCGCGATCATCGCGCCGCGCATCACGATCACGCCGAGGATGCCCCAGAACAGCACGCGGTGCTGGTACTTCCGCGGCACCGCGAAGTACCCGAAGATCATCGAGATGGCGAAGACGTTGTCGAGGGACAGCGACCACTCGACCATGAAGCCGGTGTAGTACTCGAGGCCGGCCTGCGGCCCCATCGTCCACCACACCCAGCCGCCGAAGGCGACGGCCAGCGCGAAATAGAAGGTCGAGAGGACGACGCTCTCGCCGACGCCGATCTCCTTCTGGTCCTTGTGCAGCACGCCGAGGTCGAGCGCGAGGACGACTGCCACGATCGACAGGAAGACGGTCCACATCCAGACGGGCTGGCCGAGGAAATCGTCGAACAGGAATGAAAGCGCCGAGGCGTCCATGGCGGGTCCCTTGTCGGTTGGTTGGACGGCCTTCCGACATCGCGGGGAGCGCGCGAGCGCGCGCCATCCGCCAGAGGGGCCCGGAAGCCGGACGCAGAGGTAGTGGCCGGCCTGCCGCGCGCAAGGCCCCCGCGCGCGCGGCAGGCGGGCGGCGAGGGCGATTGTCACGCGGGGTCGTGCCGGGCTGAAATGCGGCCCAGATGGGAAAGCTGCCCAAGGCCGTCCTCCTCGCCGTGCTCGCCTGGGCCGCGCCCGCTGCGGCGGACGAGGCGCTGCGCGGCTGGGCGCAGGCGCAGCGCATGCCCGCGGGCGCCATCCTCGTTCTGCCGGCGACGGATGGCGGCGAGGCCGCGGCGCTCGCCGCCGCGATCGCGCCCGACCTGCGGCGCCATCTCTCGACGTTCTCGCTCTCCGCGCCCTTGTCCGAGCCCGCGGTCCGGCGCGTCGACGCGCCGCCCGTCGGCGCGGAGATGCCCGGCGCCGCCGCGCTGCGCGAGCTCTTCGCGCCGCTTGCGCTGGTGTCGGTGCGCGTCGACGCCGTGCCCGCGCCGCCGCGTGGCCGCGCCGCGCGCAACGCCCTCGTCGCCTTCGAGACGCCAGGCGCGGGCGGCGCCGCGCGCGTGGAGTTCTCGGCAAGCGTGGCGCTGGAGGGGCCGGCGGCGATCGCCGAGCTCTTCCGCGTGCTCGCGCCGCGCTGGCGGCGCCAGGCCGTGATCGTCGCCGGCGTCGCCGAACTGGCGCGCGCCGGCGGCGACGTGCAGCGCCTGCGCGCGCTCCAGGGCTTCGTCGCGCAGGAGATCCGCCTGTCGGGTCCCGGCGAGGAGGATGTCGCGCCGCTCGAGGCGTTGCGGGCGGCCACGGAGGAGGCGCTGCGGCGCCAGCCGCGCCGATGAGCGCCGGTCGCCGCCGGTTCCTCGCGATCGCCGCCGCGGCCGCGCTCTCCCCGGGCCTCGCGCGGGCGAACGCCGTCCCGCTGTCGCTGGTCGCCGGTCAGCCGCGCGCGGCGGCGGCGACATCCCGCGCGCGCATGGTGGTCGCCGACTTCCTCGACCCCCAGGCGCTGGGCCTCGGCCAGGCGCTCGCCGCCTTCCAGCAGAAGGACCTCCTCGGCGTCGCCGCCGCGCCCGACCAGGAGCAGGAGCCGCAGGTGGCGTTGCCCGCGCTGGCCGGCCCGGCGCGCACGCGCCTCGCCGATGCGCTGGAGCGCGAGCAGCACCGCGCGGCGCTGCGCCTCGTCGGCGACA
Organism: Pseudomonadota bacterium; assembly: GCA_041178225.1. GTDB lineage: Bacteria > Pseudomonadota > Alphaproteobacteria > CACIAM-22H2 > CACIAM-22H2 > CAIOSQ01. The sequence goes on from JBEGVV010000230.1 coordinate 33,537, forward strand.
GCCAGGCGCGCCTCGCGCTGTGGGGCCGCGTGGAGGCGCTGGGCGACGCGCTGCTCCTGCACGCCTCGGTCACGCTCGCGCCCGCGACGGAGAGTCCCGAGCTCGTGCTGCGCGTGGCGGTGAACGGCGAGCCCGTCTCCGACCTCGCGGCGGAGCTGGGCTGGACGCGCATCGACTTCCCGCCCGTCGCGCTGCGGCGCTCGCAGCTCTTCGACCGCGTCCTCCTCGCGGGGGGCGCGGGCGTCGAGCTGCGCGCCGCGCCGGAGGCGCGCGCCGCGGTGATGCGCAGCGCCGCGCCAGGCGAGGCGCTCAGGCTGCGCGACATGCGCGGGACCTGGTACGTCGTCGGCGACGCGAAGAGCCCGACCTTCGTCGACGCCGCGCCTCGCCGCGGCCTTGCCGCCGCCTTCCGCATGGTGCCGGCGCGCGTGGCGCCCGCGCCCGGCGAGCGCGCGCGCGCCGCGCCAGACCCGCGCGCCGCCGCGGATCTCGCCCTCGACCCGCAGCGCCCGGTGCGCGTCGTCGCGCAGCGCTTCGTCGATGGCGCCTCGTGGCTCCAGGTGGAGAGCGGCGGGCGCAGGGGCTGGCTGGCGCAGGCGACGACGGCCGCGATGCCCGAGCTCCCCGCGGCGCATCTCGCGCTCGGGCTGCTCGCGGCCATGGCGGGGGATGGCGCGGTCGCCGCGCGCCAGCTCGACGCCTTCCTGCGCAGGCCGGCCTCGGAGCGCGCGCCGGTCGCCTCGTCCGCCGCGCTCCAGGCTCTGGCGATGGTGACGCTTCGCGACGGCCCGGATGGCGCGCGGCGGCCCGCGGGCATGGCGCTCCTCGACCGCGCCGCGGCCCAGACGCCCCGCGATCCCTCGGTCCTGGCGCTGCGCGCCGTCGCGCGCATCGGGGCGGGTCGCGCGCTCGCCGCGGTGGAGGACCTCGAGGCCGCCTTCGTGCTCGACCCGTCCTGGGGGCGTGCCCGCGCGCTCGTGGGTGCGCTTCGCCGCGCGGCCGACCAGGGGCCGCCGCGCGTCGCCGAGGCGCTGGGCCTGCGCAACCCGGATGTCCGTCGCAAGCTCGACGCGCTGCACGCGCGCGGCGGCGCGGCGCCGGCGGCGGAGGGCGGGCGTCGCCTCGTCGACGACATGCAGCGCCTCTTCGCGCCGCCGCGCTGAGGCGGCGCGGTCAGGACGCGTAGTCGCCCTTCGGCGCGATCACCTCGCGCTTGCCGACATGGTTGGAGGGGCCGACCACGCCCTCCTTCTCCATCCGCTCGACGATGCGCGCCGCGCGGTTGTAGCCGATCTGGAAATGGCGCTGGATGAAGCTGGTCGAGCACTTGCGCTCGCGCGCGACCAGCGCGACCGCCTTGTCGTACATGCCGTCCGAATCCCCGCCCTCGTCGCCGCCCGAGCCGGGCGGCGCGGTGACGCCGGGGATGCCGCCGGCATCCTCGACCTCCTCGGTGACCTCCTCGACATAGGCGGGCTCGGCCTGCGCCTTGAGGTGGGCCACCACGCCCTCGACCTCGCGGTCGGAGACGAAGGGCCCGTGCACGCGGGTGATCCTGCCGCCGCCGGCCATGTAGAGCATGTCGCCCTGGCCGAGCAGCTGCTCCGCGCCCTGCTCGCCGAGGATGGTGCGGCTGTCGATCTTCGAGGTGACCTGGAAGGAGATGCGGGTCGGGAAGTTCGCCTTGATCGTGCCGGTGATGACGTCGACGGAGGGACGCTGCGTCGCCATGATCAGGTGGATGCCGGCTGCGCGCGCCATCTGCGCGAGCCGCTGCACCGCCCACTCGACGTCCTTGCCGGCGACGAGCATGAGGTCAGCCATCTCGTCGACGATGACGACGATGAAGGGCAGCGGCGTGAGGTCGAGCGGCTGCTCCTCGAAGACGGGCTTGCCCTCCTCGTCGAAGCCGGTCTGCACCTTGCGCGTCAGCACCTCGCCCTTGCGCTTCGCCTCGACCAGGCGCGCGTTGTAGCCCGCGACGTTGCGCACGCCGAGCTTGGACATCGAGCGGTAGCGGTTCTCCATCTCGCGCACGACCCACTTGAGCGCGACGACGGACTTCTTCGGGTCGGTGACGACCGGCGCCAGCAGGTGCGGGATGCCGTCGTAGACCGAGAGCTCGATCATCTTCGGGTCGACCATGATGAAGCGGCAGCTCGCCGGCGAGTGCCGGTAGAGCAGCGACAGGATCATGGTGTTGATGGCCACCGACTTGCCAGAGCCGGTGGTGCCGGCGATCAGCAGGTGCGGCATGCGCGCGAGGTCGGCGACGACGGGCGCGCCGCCGATGTCCTTGCCCAGCGCGAGGCTGAGGGCGAGCGGCCCGAGGTCGGCCTCGCGGTCGGTGAGCAGCTCGCGCAGGTAGACGGTCTCGCGCGAGGCGTTTGGCAGCTCGATGCCGATGACGTTGCGGCCGGGCACGACCGCGACGCGCACCGAGATGGCGCTCATCGAGCGCGCGATGTCGTCGGCGAGGCCGATGACGCGCGAGGCCTTGGTGCCGGGCGCGGGCTCGAGCTCGTAGAGCGTGACCACCGGGCCGGGGCGCACCTTCACGATGCGGCCCTGGACGCCGAAGTCGTCGAGGACGGATTCGAGCAGGCGCGCGTTCTGCGCCAGCGCGTCCTCGTCGACGGAGGAGATGCGCTCCTCGGGTTTCGGCATGCGCAGCAGCTCGAGGCTCGGCATGTCGATCGTGCCGTCGCCGAGGTCGAGCGCGGCCTGCTTCCTCGCGGCGCGCTTCGGCCGCGCGGCGGCGACCGGCGGCTCGGCGCGGCCGGGCGCCTCGACGAGTTCGCGCGGCGTGGGCCGCGGCGCGGGCGGGGCCGGCTCCGGGGCCTCCTCGGCGGCGGGCCCCTGCATGCCGGGCTCGCGCCGCTCGCGGCGCCGCTCGGCCCTGTCTTCCGCGCGCAGCCTGCCGGGGTCGCGCAGCCGCAGCTTCGTCAATGTCCGCGCGGCGCGCTGCGCGAGGGCAGATGCCATGGAAAACCCGGTCGCGATGCCCTGCGCGGCGGCGCGCCATTCGATCCAGGTCACGGCGAGGAGGAAGACAAGGGCGGCCGCGGCGATCGAGCCGGCGAGCGCGGACAGTCCGGCCGCCCCCAGCCCGAGACCCTGCATGGGCGCGAGGATCCAGGCGAGGCAGAGCCGTCCCGCGATCCCGCCCAGGCCCACGTCGAAGGGCCGCGGCCATCCGGCCGGCGCCTGCAGGAACGCGAGCGCCGTCGCCGCGCAGAGCACGGCGAGCGGCAGCAGCGCGAGCCGCGCCCACCACAGCGGCAGGCGATGCACGCGCACGAGGCGGAAGCCCCAGGCGAGCAGCACGACGGCGGGGATCGCCGCGGCGATGCCGAGCGACTGCAGCGCCACGTCGGCGACCGCGGCGCCGGGCAGGCCGAGCAGGTTCGAGGCCTGCCTGCCGAGCGCGTGGTTGGGCGACGGGTCGAGCGGCGAATAGGTGGCGAGCGCCGCGGCGAAGAGCACGGCGAGCACGATCAGGCCCGCGCCCGCGGCCTCGATGGCGCGGCGGCGGAAGAACTCCCCGCTGCCCGCGGGGAGCCACTGGCGGCGCATCGCGATGCTGCTCATGCGCGCGACGTCCCGAGCCGGTCGAGGACCTGGCTCATGCGCACGAGCGCGGTCTCGGTCGCCTCGAGTTCCTGCACCAGCGCGACGCGGACATAGGGCTTGCCGAAATTGCTGCCGTCGGCGGCGGGCTTCGTGAGGTAGGCGCCGGGCAGGACCTTGATGCCCGCCTCGCTCCACAGCGCGCGCGTCGCGGCCTCGCCGTCGCCGACGTCGAGCCAGAGGTAGAAGCCGCCCGCGGGCTGGTAGAAGCCGTGGCGGCCGCCAAGCAGCCGCGTGGCGATCTCGTACTTGCGCGCGTAGAGCGCGCGCGTCGCCTCCACGTGCGCGTCGTCGTCCCACAGCGCCGCCGCCGCGTCCATCACCGCGAGCGGCGTCGAGGCCGCCTCGTAGACGCGCAGCCGGTTGAGCATGGCGATCGCGTGCGGGCTGCCGGCGACGAAGCCGGAGCGCAGGCCCGGCGCGGAGGACCGCTTGGAGAGCGTGTGCGAGACGACGAGGTTGTCGAGCACGTGGCCATGCGGGCCGGGGCCAAGCGCCAGCGCCGCCTCGATCGCGCCGGCCGGCGGCCTCGGCGTGTAGTAGAGCTCGCAGTAGCATTCGTCCGCGACCAGCATGAAGTCGTGGCGGCGCGCGAGTTCCAGCGCCTTCTTCCAGTAGGCGAGGTCCGCGCAGGTGCCCTGCGGGTTCGACGGGCTGCAGAGGTAGAAGACCTGCGTGCGCCGCAGCGTCTCCTCCGGGATCGCGTCGAGGTCCGGAAGCCAGTTGCTCGCCGCGCTCGTGGGCAGGAAGACCGGTTCCGCGCCGGCCATCGCGGCGGCGCCGAAATACACCTGGTAGAACGGGTTGGGCATCAGCGCGAGCGGCTTGGGGCCGCCCTCGCTCTGCGTCACGGCCAGCAGCGCGACCATGAAAAGGCCCTCGCGCGTCCCCGCGACCGGGGCGATCTGCGTGTGCGGGTCGAGCGCGGAGGCCGGCACGCCGTAGCGCCGGCGCAGGAAGCCCGCGCAGGATTCGCGCAGGCCCGGCGTCCCGACGACCGGCGGGTAGAGGTTCCAGCGCTTGCGGTCGCCGGCGATGATGTCGATCGCGAAGTCCGGCGGCTGGTGCTGGGG
>JBEGVV010000231.1:0-22144 GCA_041178225.1 Pseudomonadota bacterium
GCGCCTCGCCGTCGTCGGCGAGGACGCGCGACCGGGCGGGGCGCAGGCCATGCTCATTGCGCGCCCGGACGCGGTCGCGACCTTCCGCGTCCACGTCGCCGCGCAGCGCGGGCAGGGCGACGGCATTCCCGTCACCTTCCGCGTCGATGGCCAGGCACGCGGCGCCACGGCCAGCCAGGTCACGAGCTTCGTGTCGCCCAGGGGTTGAGGAGGAACGCATGCGCATGATCCGCCCGTCCGGAAGCCCGATCCCCTGGATCTTCGTCGGGTGCATGGGCCTCGTCTTCGCGGTGAATGCCGGCATGGTCGCGGCGGCGATCTCGACCTATTCGGGGCTTGCGCACGACAACGCCTTCGGGCGCGGCCTCGCCTACAATCGCCTTCTCGAGGCGCAGGAACGGCAGGACGGCCTCGGATGGCGCGTCGAGGTCGAGCTCGGCGCCGCCGACGGGCTCGATGGCGGCCGCGACGTGCGCGTGGTCCTCGCCGACGCGGCGGGCGCGGCGCTCGCGGAGGGCCGCGCCACGCTCGAGCTGCGCCGCCCGGTGGAGCGCGTCGCTCCCGTGCAGGTGCCGCTTGTGCCGACGGGCCCCGGCGCGTTCGAGGGCCGCGTCGTCCTCGCCCGCGCCGGGCAGTTCGACGCGCGCGTCGTCGTCGTGCGCGGCACCGACCGCCTCGACGCGACGCGCCGGATCGTCGCCCGATGAGCGCGACGGCGGCCGCCCTCGCCATGCCGGCGCCGCCGACGGTGGCCTGGGTGGAGCCGCGTTGCGCGCATTGCGACGCGCCGCTGGCGGCGGCGCAGGCGCGCTTCTGCTGCCACGGCTGCGAGGCCGCGGCGGAACTCGTCGCCGGCATGGGGCTGGAGGCCTTCTACGCCCGCCGGCTCGCCTTCGCGCCCGGCGCGCTCCGCCCGGCCTCCGCGGCCGAGGACGTCGGCGCCTTCGTGCGACCGGACGGCGCCGGCCGGGCGGCGCTAGAACTCCATGTCGAGGGCCTCGATTGCGGCGCCTGCGCCTGGCTTGTGGAGACCGCGCTTGCGCGCGACCCGGCGATGCGCAGGGCGCGCGCGAACCTCTCGACGCGCAGGCTCGCCCTGGAGTGGGAGGGCGAGGCCGCGCGCGGCCAGGAATTCGCCGACCTGCTGGCCTCGCTCGGCTTCCGCGTCGCGCCCTTCGACCCGGCGATCGCCGGCGACGACCAGGCGCGGCGCGAGGCCGAACTGCTGCGCGCCATGGCCGTGTCAGGCTTCGCGGCCGCCAACGTCATGCTGCTCTCGGTATCGGTATGGTCCGGCCATGCCGGGTCGATGGGCCCCGCGACGCGCGAGCTGCTGCACTGGATCTCGGCGCTGGTGGCGCTGCCAGCCATCGCCTTCGCCGGGATCCCGTTCTTCCGCTCGGCCGCGCGCGCGCTTGCCGCGGGCCGGACCAACATGGACGTGCCGATCTCGATCGGCGTCACCCTCGCGGCGGGCATGAGCCTCTGGGAGACGTTCCACGGCCGCGAGCACGCCTTCTTCGATTCGGCCGTGACGCTCCTCTTCTTCCTGCTGGTCGGCCGCTACCTCGACATGAGGGCGCGGGGACGCGCACGACAGGCCGCGCAGCACGTCGTCTCGCTCGCCGCGCGCGCGGTGCGGGTGGTGCTGCCCGATGGCCGGGTCGAGACGCGCCGCCCGCGGGCCGTGCAGGCCGGCGACGTCGTGCTCGTGGCGAGCGGCGAGCGCGTGCCCGTCGACGGCGTCGTCGCGCGCGGCGAGACGCGGCTCGACCAGTCGATCGTGACGGGAGAGTCGATGCCGGTGGCGGTGGCGCCTGGAGACGGCGCCTTCGCGGGCAGCGTCAATCTCGGCCCGGCCATCGAACTGCACACCCGCGCGGCCGGCGAGGGCACGCTGCTCGCGGAGATCGCGCGGCTGATGGAGGCCGCGGAGCGGGGGCAGGGGCGCTTCGTCGCGCTCGCCGACCGCGTGGCGCGGCTCTACGCGCCGGTCGTCCATGTCGCGGGTGCGCTCACCTTCCTGCTCTGGTTTCTGGTGCTCGGCGCCCCCGCGCACCAGGCGCTGCTGAACGCGGCGGCGGTCCTGATCATCACCTGCCCCTGCGCCCTCGCCCTGGCCGTGCCGGTGGTGCAGGTCGTGGCGTCGGCGCGGCTCATGCGCTCCGGCATCCTGGTGAAGTCGGCCACGGCGCTCGAGCGGCTCGCCGCGATCGACATGGTGGCGCTCGACAAGACGGGCACGCTGACCCAGGGCCGGCCGGTCCTCGTCTCGTCCCCGGGTGCGGAGGAAGTGCTGCTCGCGGCCTCGATGGCTCAGGCCAGCCGGCACCCGCTCTCGCTCGCGCTCGCGGCCGCCGCGCCCGGGGCGCGGCTCGCGGAGGGCGTCGTCGAGCGTCCGGGCGAGGGGCTCGTCCTGTCCCTGCCCGGCGGCGAAGTCCGGCTTGGCAACCGCGCCTTCTGCGGCGTCGCCGGCGCGCTTGCGGCGGGCGCCGACGAGTTGGAGCTTTGGCTGGCGCGGCCGGGCAGCCCGGCCGTGCGCTTCGGCTTCCGCGACGAACTGCGCGAGGACGCCGTCGAGGCCGTCGCCGCGCTGCGCGCCCGCGGCCTCGAACTGGTCCTGCTCTCCGGCGACCGCCCGGCCGTGGTTGAGGCGGCCGCCGCGCGGGTCGGCGTGGCGGCGCGCGAGGGCGGCCTCGGGCCCGGCGACAAGCTGCGCAGGCTGGAGGCACTGGCCGCGCGCGGGCGCAGGGTGCTGATGGCCGGCGACGGGATCAACGACGCGCCCGCGCTTGCCGCGGCGCATGCCTCGATCTCGCCATCCAGCGCCGCGGACATCGCGCGCAACGCCGCGGACTTCGTGTTCCAGGGCGCGCGGCTCGGCGCGGTGGTGGAGGCCGTCGACGTCGCCCGCGCCGCGCGGCGACTGGCCGGGCAGAACCTCGCCCTGGCGCTCGCCTACAACCTGCTGGCGGTGCCGCTCGCTGTCGCAGGGCATGTCACACCCCTTGTCGCGGCGGTCGCGATGTCCAGTTCGTCGCTGGTCGTCATCGCGAACGCCCTGCGCCTGTCGCGGGGAAGGGCTGGCCCGTGAACTCCCTCCTGCTTCTCATACCCCTCGCCATCCTGCTCGGGCTGCTCGGCCTCGCCGCGTTCCTGTGGGCCCTGCGCTCGGGGCAGTTCGACGACCTCGACGGCGCGGCGCAGCGCGTCCTGCTCGACGAGGAAGGCACCAGCTCCAAGACCCCAGGGAGGAAGCCATGAAGGATTTCGTCAGTTCCTGCGTGATGGGCGGGTTCGTCTCGCTGCTCGGCCTCGTCGGCCTGTTCATGGCCTCGCGCGCCCATGACGCCGCCGTTCACGGCTTCGGCCTCGGCGTCTTCGCCTTCGCCGTGCTCTTCGTCTTCCTGCTCGTCAAGCGCGCCTGGGACGCGGCGGACGCGCGGCGCTGAGACAGGCGGCGCGGCGCGTCAGGGCGCCGTGGCCTTGCCCGCCGCGAGCGTGGCCGCGTCCTCGCGCAGGCGCGTCTCGGCGAGTTCGCCGGCGGCCTCGAGGATCGGGTAGGCGACCGAGGTGAGGTGGCTGTTCACGCGCTTGAGGTCGCGCACCACGTCGAGGTGGATGGCGCTGGACTCGATCGATTCCGGGCGGCCCTCGCGCAACCTGCGGAAATGGCTGTCGGCGGCGGACAGCTCGGCCTCGCGGAGCGCGGTCTTCTCGCGCAGGAGCCGGCGCGCGAGCGCCGGGTCGCGGGACATGAAGACGTTGAAGGCGAGCTGCAGGTTGTCGAGGACGCGCGCGTGGAACGCCTTCAGCTCCTCGAGCCCCTCTGAGGAGAAGGCGACGCGGTTGCGTATCTTCTTGCTCGCGAGCTCCATCAGGTTCTTGTCGACGATGTCGCCCACGTGCTCGAGGTTGGTCACGAAGCTCAGGATCTCGACGTAGCGGCGGCTCTCGGACTCGCTCATCCCGGCGCGGCTGACCTGGATCAGGTAGAGCTTTATCGCCTCGTGCAGGCGGTCGACCGCGTCGTCGGATTCCTCCACCGACCTGACCAGCTTCTGGTCGTCCCGGGTGAACACGTCCATCGTCTGGCGGAGCATCCGCGCGACATGGTCGCCGAGCGCCAGCGTCTCGCGCGCGGCGCAGGCGAGCGCCTCGGCCGGGTGCTCGAGGAGATGCGGGTCCAGGTAGCGCGGCCTCCCCGGGTCCTCGATGCTCGGCTTGTCTGGCATCAGGCGGGCGCAGAGCCTTGCCACCAGCGGCACCGCCCCGATGAAGACGAGCGCGACGGCGAGGTTGAAGGCGGTGTGGAAGTTGATGGCCAGGCGCGACGCGTCCGGCGAGATCGCGGCGACGAGCCCGACGAGCGGCCCTAGGAGGGGAATGCAGGCCACCGCGATGGCAGCGCGCATCAGCAGGTTGCCAAGCGGCACGCGGCGCGCGGCCGGCGGGGCGGCGGCCTGGCTGGCCAGCGGCGCGAAGGCGCCGCCGACATTGGCGCCGGCGACCAGCGCGCAGGCGACCTCCGGCGGCATGAGCTGGACGGCGGCCAGGGAGGAGACCAGGAGCACGATCGCGAGGGTCGAGTGCGCGAGCCACGTCACCAGCGCGCCGACCAGCAGGGCGACGATCGGCTCCCCGGCGAGGCCGCCGAGCAGCGCGGTCACGGCGGTCGAGCCGCGCAGCGGCGCGGAGGCGGCGGCGATCAGCTTCAGGCTCAGCAGCATGAGGCCAAGGCCGAGCGCGATGCGCGCGACGTGGCGGCTATGCTCGTTGCGCGAGCCCATGAACCAGAACACGCCGCCGGCGATCGCCGCGTAGGCGAGCCAGCCGAGGTCGAAGGACAGGACCTGGGCCGCGATGGTCGAGCCCAGGTCGGCGCCCAGCACGACCGCGAGCGCGGCCGCCGGCGCGATCAGCGCGCGGCCGGCGAAGGACGAGACGATGAGCGTCGTCGCCGTGCTCGACTGGACGAAGGCCGTGATCGCGAAGCCGGTCGCGAAGGCGCGCAGGCGGTCGCGCGTGCTCGCCGCGATCACCCGCCGGATATGGGCCCCGAAGGCGCGGGTGACGCCCGTGCGGACCATGCGCACGCCCCACAGCAGCAGGGCGACGCTGCCGACGAGCGTGATGAGGATCTCGGTTCCGTGCATGGCGTTTCCTTGCCGATGATATCGGCGGCAGCGCGCCGCGCGCCAGAATTATGACCGTTGCGTTGCGGTTCTCCGTCCGGCGCGGGAGGCCGCGTCCATGAACGCGCCGACAAGCGCCATGTTGCGCCGCGCCGAGAGGCATACCGCGTATTCGCCCACGCTGAGCGCCGCGTCGGCGAAGGCGATGGCGCCGAAGCGCCGCTCCCCGCGATGCTCGCTCTCGAACACCACGCCGATGCCGAAGCCCGCCGCGACGGCCTCGCGCACGCCTTCGCGCGTCTCGGCCTCCATGATCGGGCCGAGCCGCACGCCGGCCCCGGCGATGGCCTGCTCGAAGACCTCGCGGGTGAAGGAGCCGCGCTCGCGCAGCACGACGGGCTGGCCGGCGAGCTCCGCGAGGCGCGCGCGCCGGCGCCGCGCCCAGGGATGCCGGCGGCCGGCGAAGAGGATGAGGCGGTCGCGGCGAAGCTCGACCGCGTGGAGGCGCGGGTCGGGCCCGACCTTCGCGGTCACGGCGACGTCGGCCGCGCCCTCGAGCACCTGCTGCAGGACCGCCGCCGAGTTGCCGATCGCGAGGCGGAAGGTGAGCGCGGGATGGGTCCGGCGCAGCTCGGCGAGGATCGGGATGGCGTGGTGCGCGTTGTCGGCGCAGACGCGCAGGTGGCCGCGGCGCAGCGCCTTGGTGCCGGAGAGCAGCGCGCGGGCCTCGTCCTCGAGCTCGAAGAGCCTCGTCGTGACGTCGTGGAGGTCGCGGCCGAGCGAGGTGAGCTCGAGCGCCCGCCCGCGGCGCTCGAACAGGCGCACCGCGTAGGCTGCCTCGAGCGCGGCGACGTGGCTCGACAGGGTCGGCTGGCTCACCTTCGCCGCCGCGGCCGCGCGGGTGAAGCCGCCCTCGCGCGCGACGAGGTGGAAGGCGCGCAGCTGGACCGGGTTCATCTCTCATAGCCCCCGTCTATGGGAAGGATCCGCATTATGTATTTGAGCCGCATCCCGCGCGCGGCGAAAATCGGGCGTTCCCTTCGACTGGAGGACGAGATGGCCAAGGCGCAATCCGAGACCGGCGACCCGTTCCTGCTCACCCCCGGCCCGCTGACGACGTCGGCGAGCGTGAAGCGCGCCATGGTCCACGACTGGGGTTCGCGCGACGCGACCTTCGTCCGCTACAACCGCGAGGTCCTCGAGGCGATCGTCGAGGTCTCGGGCGGGCAGGGGACGCATGTCGCGGTGGGCATGCAGGGCAGCGGGACCTTCGCCGTCGAGGCGATGCTGACCAACTTCGTGCCGCGCGCCGGCAAGGTGCTGCTGCTCGTCAATGGTGCCTATGGCAAGCGCGCCCAGCGCATCTGCGAGATCGCCGGCCGCGCGCACGTGGTCCTCGAGACGCCCGAGGACACGCCGCCCGACCTCGCGCGACTCGCTTCCGTCCTCGAGGGCGACCCTGCGGTCACGCATGTCTTCGCCGTCCACTGCGAGACGACCAGCGGCATCGCCAACCCCGTGGCCGGGATCGCGCGGCTGGTCGCGGCGGCTGGCCGCCGGCTGCTCGTCGATTCCATGAGCGCCTTCGGCGCGCTTCCGATCGACGCGCGCGAGGTCCGCTACGACGCCCTCGCGGCGTCCTCGAACAAGTGCCTCGAGGGCGTGCCCGGCATGGGCTTCGTGGTCTGCCGCAAGGACGCGCTGCTCGAGTCCAGGGGCAACGCCACGACGCTCGTCCTCGACCTGCACGACCAGTGGCAGGCCATGGAGAAGACCGGCCAGTGGCGCTTCACCCCGCCGATCCAGGTGATCGTCGCGCTGCACCAGGCGATCCAGGAGTATCGCGAGGCCGGCGGCCAGGCGGGCCGCCTGGCGCGCTACGCCAACAACTGCCGCGTCCTCGTCGAGGGCATGCGCGCGCTTGGCTTCCGCACCCTGCTGCCCGACGCGATGCAGGCGCCGATCATCGTGACGTTCCACATGCCCGCGGATCCGCGCTTCCAGTTCCAGCGCTTCTACGACGGGCTGAAGGACAGGGGCTACGTGATCTATCCCGGCAAGCTGACCGTCGCGGATTCATTCCGCATCGGCTGCATCGGGCGACTCGACGAGGGCCACATGCGCGGCGCGCTCGCCGCGGTGGCGGAGATGCTCGCCGAGATGGGCGTCGCCAGCGGCGCGCCCGCCCTGGCGGCGGCGTGAGCGGCGGCGAGGGGGAGCGGAAGATGGCAAGCGCGATCAGCGTCAACGGAAGGACCTACGCCCGCCCCACGGCGCCTGTCGTCGTGGTCTGCGTCGACGGCTCCGAGCCGGGCTACATCGAGAAGGCGGTGGAGGCAGGTGGCGCGCCCTTCTTCGCGCGCGTCCTCGAGCACGGCACGGCGATCGTCGGCGACTGCGTCGTGCCGACCTTCACCAACCCGAACAACCTGTCGATCGTCACGGGCACGCCACCCTCGGTCCACGGCATCTGCGGGAACTACTTCTACGACCGCGAGGCGGGCAGCGAGGTGATGATGAACGACCCGCGCTTCCTGCGGGTCGACACGATCTTCCGCGCCGCGCAGCAGGCCGGGCTGCGCCTCGCGGTCGTGACGGCCAAGGACAAGCTCCGCGGGCTCCTCGGCAAGGGGCTGGAACTCGCGCCGGGCAGGGCCTGCAGCTTCTCCTCCGAGAAGGCGGACAAGGCGACGATCGCGGCGAACGGCATCGAGGGCGTCCTCGACCTGGTCGGCATGAAGCTGCCGGACGTCTACTCGGCCGAGCTCAGCGAGTTCGTCTTCGCCGCCGGGGTGAAGCTGATGGAGGCCTCGAGGCCCGACATCATGTACCTATCGACGACCGACTACATCCAGCACAAGCACGCGCCCGGCACCCCGGTCGCCAACGCCTTCTACCGCATGATGGACGGCTACCTGGGCCGCCTCGACGCGATGGGCTGCGTCATCGCGCTGACGGCCGACCACGGCATGAACGCGAAGCATGACTCCTCCGCCCAGCCGGACATCGTCTTCCTCCAGGACGTGCTCGACGGCTGGCTCGGCGCGGGGGCGGCGCGCGTGATCCTGCCGATCACCGATCCCTACGTGGTGCACCACGGCGCGCTCGGCTCCTTCGCCACCGCGTACCTGCCCGCGGGGACGGACGTCGCGGCCCTGCTGTCGAGGCTCTCCGCCCTTCCCGGGATCGAGGCCGCGCTCGACCGCGCCACGGCCTGCCGGCGCTTCGAGCTGCCCGAGGACCGCATGGGCGACATCGTCGTGGTCTCGACGCGCCACAAGGTCATCGGCACCAGCCTGGCGCGCCACGACCTCTCCGGCCTCAAGGAGCCGCTGCGCTCGCATGGCGGCGTATCCGAGCAGCGCGTGCCGCTGTTCCTGAACCGCCGCGTCGCGCTCGAGCCGGGGCGGCGCTACCGCAACTTCGACGTCTTCGACCTCGCTCTCAACCGCATCCAGGAAAGGGCCGCGGCATGAACAGGATGTCCCCCGCCACCGGCGCGCCGGTCCGCCGCGAGGCGATGCGCATCGCGGGCCGCAAGGTCTCGACGGACGAGACGATCGACGTCCTCGATCCCTACACCGGCGCCGTCGTCGGCACGGTGCCGGCCGGGCGGCCGGAACACGTGCGCGAGGCGCTGTCGATCGGCCACGGCTACCGCTCGAAGCTGACGCGCTACGAGCGCCAGCGCATCCTGATGACCGCGGGCGAGAAGATCGCGGCGAGGCGCCAGGAACTGGCCGAGCTGATCACGGCCGAGGCCGGGTTGTGCATGAAGGATTCGCTCTACGAGGTCGGCCGCGCCTACGACGTGTTCACGCTCGCGGGCCAGCTCGCGATCAAGGACGACGGCGAGATCTTCAGCTGCGACATCACCCCCCACGGCAAGGCGCGGCGCATCTACACGATGCGCACGCCGCTGCTGGGCTGCATCAGCGCGATCACGCCCTTCAACCACCCGCTCAACATGCCCGCGCACAAGATCGCGCCGGCGATCGCGACCAACAACCGCGTGGTGCTGAAGCCGACCGAGCTGACGCCGATGACCGCGCTGGCGCTCGCCGACATCCTCTACGAGGCGGGCCTGCCGCCGGAGATGCTGTCGGTCGTCACCGGCCTGCCCGGGCCGTTCACGGACGAGATGATCACCAACCCGATGATCGACCTGGTCACATTCACCGGCTCCGTGCCGGTCGGCAAGCTGATCGCGGAGCGCGCGGGCTACAAGCGCACCGTGCTCGAGCTGGGCGGCAACGACCCGCTGATCGTCCTCGATGACGCCGACCTCGACAAGGCGGCCGAGCTCGCCGTCGCGGGCGCGACGAAGAACTCGGGCCAGCGCTGCACCGCGGTCAAGCGCATCCTCGCCATCGAGTCGATCGCCGACGCCTTCGCGGCCCTGGTGGTCGAGAAGGCCCGCAAGCTCAAGGCCGGCGATCCCCGCGACCCGGCCACCGACGTCGGGACGGTCATCAACGAGAAGTCCGCCATCCTGTTCCAGCGCAGGGTGGAGGACGCGGTGTCCCGCGGGGCGCGCCTGCTGCATGGCAACGACCGCCGCGGCGCGGTCTTCCCGCCCACGGTCGTCGACCACGTGCCCTTCGACTGCGAGCTGGTGCGCGAGGAGACCTTCGGGCCGGCGATCCCGATCATCCGGGTCCGGGACGTCGACGACGCGATCCGGGTCTCGAACTCGACGGCCTTCGGCCTGTCCTCCGGCGTCTGCACCAACCGCCTCGACCTCGTCACGCGCTTCGTGAACGAGCTGAATGTCGGCACGGTGAACATCTGGGAGGTCCCGGGCTACCGGATCGAGATGTCGCCCTTCGGCGGGATCAAGGACTCGGGCAACGGGTACAAGGAGGGCGTCGTGGAGGCCATGAAGAGCTTCACCAACGTCCGGACCTACTCGCTTCCCTGGCCGGGCTGAGACGGGCGGCCTTCCGCCCGTCGCGCCGTTGTCATACAAATCGTGCACAAGCCACCGAGCCCGCGGACGAGCGCGGGGAACCCAGGCAAGACAGGAGAGGGGTCGATGTTCAAGACAATCCTGATGGCGGGCGCCGCGGCGCTCATGGCCATCGCCGCCGGCCAGGCCGACGCGCAGCAGAAGACGAGGGTGACGGTCTACACCGCGCTCGAGAGCGACCAGCTGCAGCCCTACAAGCAGGCCTTCGAGTCCGAGAACCCGGACATCGACATCCAGTGGGTGCGCGAGTCGACGGGGGTCATCACCTCCCGCTTCCTCGCCGAGAAGGACAA
This sequence comes from Pseudomonadota bacterium, assembly GCA_041178225.1. Lineage (GTDB taxonomy): Bacteria > Pseudomonadota > Alphaproteobacteria > CACIAM-22H2 > CACIAM-22H2 > CAIOSQ01. Next base: position 10,398 of record JBEGVV010000231.1, read on the forward strand.
CCCGCGCGCGGACGTCGTCTGGGGCCTCGCGGTCACCAGCATCATCGCCTTCGAGAAGGCCGGCCTGGTCCACGCCTACACGCCGAAGGGCGCCGACCAGCTCAAGCCGGCCTTCCGCTCGACGGGCAACCCGATGGCCTGGACCGGCATGGATGCCTGGCTCGCGGTCGTCTGCGTCAACACGGTCGAGCAGAAGAAGGCCAATGCGCCGATGCCGGCCTCGTGGATGGACCTCACCGACCCGAAGTTCAAGGGCCAGGTGGTGATGCCGAACCCGGCGTCGTCCGGCACGGGCTTCCTCGCGATCGCCGGCTGGATGAAGGCGATGGGCGAGGCGGGCGCCTGGGCGTTCATGGACAAGCTGCACGACAACGTCGCGGTCTACACGCACTCGGGCTCCGCGCCCTGCGTGCAGGCGGCGCGCGGCGAGCGCATGGTCGGCATCGGCTTCGACATGCGCGGCGCCAGCGAGAAGACCAAGGGCGCGCCGATCGAGCTCGTGATCCCGAAGGAAGGCTCCGGCTGGGACATGGAGGCGACGGCGATCGTCAAGGGCACGAAGAACCTCGCCGCCGCCCAGCGCGTCGCCGACTTCGCCGTGTCGCGCAAGGCGAACGAGCTCTATGGCAAGTACTACGCGATCGTCGCGGCCCCCGGGCTGAACGTCGCGCCGCCGAACTATCCGGCGAACGCCGAGCCGTCGATGCTCCCGCTCGACCTCGCCTGGATGTCGGAGAACCGCGACCGCATCCTCGCGGAGTGGACGAAGCGCTACGACGGCAAGTCGGCGCCGCGCTGATCCTGCACGGGATCGGGTGACCGTGCCCCGGGAGCGAGGCTCCCGGGGCGCCTTCCCCGCGCCGGCACCGCTGGACCAATCCATGGCGCAGAACGCGACGGGGGGAAGCGAGAGCTTCCTTCGCATCGAGCGGCTGACGAAGCGCTTCGGCTCCTTCACCGCGCTCGACGGCGTCGACCTCGAGATCAGGCCGCGCGAGTTCGTCTGCTTCCTCGGCCCCTCGGGCTGCGGGAAGACCACGCTGCTGCGCGCCATCGCCGGCCTCGACGCCCAGAGCGAGGGGCGCATATGGCAGGCCGGGCGCGAGATCTCGTCCCTGCCGCCCTCCGAGCGCGATTTCGGGATCGTCTTCCAGTCCTACGCGCTCTTCCCGAACCTTTCCGTGCGCGACAATGTCGGCTACGGGCTGCGAAGCCGCGGGCAGGGCAGGGCCGCGATCGACGCGCGCGTCGCCGAGCTGCTCGAGCTCGTCGGGCTCCCGGGCTCCGGCTCCAAGTATCCTTCCCAGCTTTCCGGCGGGCAGCAGCAGCGCGTCGCGCTGGCCCGCGCGCTCGCGACCTCCCCCGGCCTGCTGCTCCTCGACGAGCCGCTCTCTGCCCTCGACGCGCGGGTGCGCGCGCGCCTGCGCCACGAGGTGCGTGGCCTGCAGCGGCGCCTCGGCATCACCACGATCATGGTGACGCACGACCAGGAGGAGGCGCTCACCATGGCCGACCGGATCGTGGTGATGAACCACGGCACGATCGAGCAGGTGGGCACGCCCCAGGAGGTCTACGGACGCCCCGCGACGCCCTTCGTCGCCGACTTCGTGGGCACGATGAACTTCCTCGACGGCCACGTGGCCGGCCCCGGGCGCGTCGCCCTCGGCGGGCTGGCCCTGGCCTGCGACACCGGCACGATCGCCCAGGGGCAGGCCGTCCAGGCCTGCCTGCGCCCGGAGGACCTGCGCGTGCGCGGCGTCTCGGCGGGCATGCCGAACGCGATCGAGGTCACGATCGCCGATCTCGAGTTCCTCGGCGCGTTCGTGCGCGCGACGCTCGAGCCCGCCGGCGGCGGCCCGCGCATGCTCGGCGACTTCTCCTCCAACCTCGTCCGCGACCAGGGCCTCGCGCCCGGCCAGAGCCTGAGCGTGGCGCTGCCGGCCGACCGGCTCGTCGTCTACGCGCGCGGCTGATGGCGGGCGGCGCCAGCCCGTCGACCGGGGCCGCGCGGCTGCGGCCGGCACGCGACGAGCTCGTGATGCGCGGGCTGCTGGTCCTGCTCGGCGCCTGGCTCTTCGTCGCCGTCGCGCTGCCGCTCTGGACGCTGCTGTCGAAGAGCTTCCACGACTTCAACGGCAACTTCGTCGGCCTCGCCAACTACCTGCGCTACGTCTCGACGCCGTCGCTCCTGGCTTCGTTCTGGAACTCGCTCGCGATCGCGGTCGTCACCACCGCGATCGTCATCCCGCTGGCCTTCGTCTACGCCTACGCGCTGACGCGCTCCTGCATGCGCCTCAAGGGCCTGTTCCAGGCTCTGGCGCTGATCCCGATCCTCGCGCCGTCGCTGCTGGCGGCGATCGCGCTGATCTACCTGTTCGGCAACCAGGGCTTCCTCAAGTTCCTGCTTTTCGGCGGCACGATCTACGGCGCGACCGGCATCGTCGTCGCCCAGGTCTTCTACTGCTTCCCGCACGCCCTGATGATCCTCGTGACCGCGCTGTCGATGGCCGACGCGCGGCTCTACGAGGCGGCCTCCGCGCTCGGCGCGTCGCGCACGCGGACCTTCCTCACCGTCACGCTCCCCGGCGCCAAGTATGGCGTGGTGAGCGCGTGCTTCGTCGTCTTCACGCTCGTGATCACCGACTTCGGGATCGCAAAGGTGATCGGCGGGCGCTTCAACGTCCTCGCCACCGACGTCTACAAGCAGGTGGTGGGCCAGCAGAACTTCGAGATGGGCGCCGTCGTCGGGATGGTCCTGCTGCTGCCCGCCGTCCTCGCCTTCGTCGCGGACCGGATCGTCCAGAGGCGCCAGGTCGCCGTGCTGTCGGCGCGCGCGGTGCCGCTGGAGCCGCGGCCCTCGGCCGCGCGCGACTGGATCCTCTTCGCCTATTGCGCCGTCGTCGCGGGCCTGCTGCTGGCGATCCTGCTCGTCGCCGCCTGGGGATCGCTGATCAAGTTCTGGCCGTACAACCTGTCGCTGACGCTGGCGAACTACGAGTTCGACAAGTTCGACGCCTCGGGCTGGGGCGCCTACTTCAACTCGCTCCAGCTCGCTGCCTGGACCGCGACGATCGGGACGGCGGTCGTCTTCCTCGGCGCCTACATGGTGGAGAAGAGCAGGGGATTTGGCGCCGCGCGCGGCGTGGTGCAGCTCCTTGCCATGCTGCCGCTCGCGGTGCCGGGCCTTGTCCTTGGCCTCGCCTACATCTTCTTCTTCAACGCGCGCTGGAACCCGCTGGGCTTCCTCTACGCGACGATGGGTCTCCTGGTCCTCAACACGGTGGCGCATTTCTACACGGTGAGCCACCTCACCGCGGCCACCGCGCTGAAGCAGCTCGACGCGGAGTTCGAGTCCGTGGGCGCGTCGCTCAAGGTGCCGTTCTGGACGACGCTCTGGCGCGTCACCATCCCCGTGTGCTCGCCCGCGATACTCGACATCTTCGTCTATCTCTTCGTCAACGCGATGACGACGGTGTCGGCCGTCATCTTCCTCTACTCGACCAACAGCAAGCTGGCATCGATCGCCGTCGTGAACATGGACGAGGCGGGCTTCACGGCGGCGGCCGCGGCGATGGCGGTGACGATCGTCGCCACCTCGGCGGCGGTGAAGCTGCTGCACCTCGCGCTCGACGCGCTGCTGGCGCGCACGACGCATGCCTGGCGCCGGCGCACGAAGTGAGGCCATGACCCAGGACCTTCCCTCCCACGCGCAGGTCGTCATCGTCGGCGGCGGCATCGCCGGCTGCAGCCTCGCCTACCACCTCGTGAAGCTCGGCTGGCGCGACGTCGTGCTGCTCGAGCGCGCGCGCCTGACCAGCGGCACGACCTGGCACGCCGCGGGGCTCGTTGGGCAGATGCGGCCCAACCGCAACATGACCCAGATGAGCAAGTACGGCATCGAACTCTACGCGACGCTCGAGGCCGAGACGGGCCAGGCGACCGGCTGGAAGCAGTGCGGCTCGGTCAACGTCGCGCGCACGCCCGAGCGCATGGTGGCGTTCCGCCGCCAGGTCGCGCTGGCGCGCGGCTTCGGCGTCGAGATGCACCTGATCTCGCCGCGCGAGGCGGGCGAGCGCTGGCCGCTGATGCGCACCGACGACCTGGAGGGCGCGATCTGGGTCCCGCATGACGGCAAGGCGAACCCGGCCGACGTCACGCAGGCGCTGGCCAGGGGCGCGCGATCGCGGGGCGCGCGGCTGGTCGAGGGCGTGAAGGTCACCGGCTTCGACGTCTCGGGCGGCCGCGTGCGCGGCGTGCGGACCGATCGCGGCACGATCGCCTGCGAGGTCGTCGCCAACTGCGCCGGGCAATGGGCGCGCCAGGTCGGCGCGCTCGCCGGCGTCACGGTGCCGCTCTACTCGGCCGAGCATTTCTACGTCGTCACGGAGAAGATCCCGGGCACGGCGCCGGACCTGCCGGTGATGCGCGATCCCGACGGCTTCATCTACTACAAGGAGGAGGTCGGCGGCCTGCTGATGGGTGGCTTCGAGCCCGTCGCCAAGCCGTGGCTCGAGACCATCCCGGACGAATTCGAGTTCCAGCTCCTCGACGAGGACTGGGACCAGTTCGAGCCGCTGATGAAGAACGCCATCCATCGCACGCCATGCCTCGAGACGGCGCGGGTGAAGATGCTGCTGAACGGGCCCGAGAGCTTCACGCCCGATGGCAACTTCGTGATCGGCGAGGCGCCCGAGCTGCGCGGCTTCTACGTCTCCGCGGGGTTCAACTCCGCGGGCATCGCCAATGGCGGTGGCGCGGGGCGGCTGCTCGCCGAGTGGATCGTCGGGGGCGAGCCGCCCGTCGATGTCTGGGACGTCGACATCCGGCGCTTCGCCCCGTTCCACGGCAATGTCCGCCACCTCAGGGAGCGCACGGTCGAGAGCCTCGGCCTGCACTACGCCATGCGCTGGCCGAGGCAGGAGCTCGTCACCGCGCGGCCGCTGCGGCGCTCGCCGCTATACGACCGCCTCGTGGCCCGCGGCGCGCGCTTCGGCGCCAAGATGGGCTGGGAGCGGCCCATCTGGTTCGACGAGCCTGGCGCGCCCCTCCCGCGGCACGGCTTCGGCAAGCCGGGCTGGCTGCCGCGCGTCGAGGCCGAGCAGCGCGCGGTGCGCGCCGCCGCCGGCCTCTTCGACGAGACGTCCTTCTCCAAGTTCGTGCTGCAGGGCCGCGACAGCCTTGCGCTGCTGCAGCATCTCTGTGCCAACGACATGTCCGGCCCGGTCGGCGCGGTGACCTACACGGGCATGCTCAACGCGCGCGGCGGCTTCGAGAGCGACCTCACGGTGATGCGCACCGGCGAGAGCGAGTTCTTCGTCGTCACCGGCACGGCGCAGGCGACGCGCGACGCGGACTGGATCCGGCGCAACGCGGGCGACCGCTTCGTGGCGCTGGCCGACGTGACCGGCGCATGGAGCGTGCTCGCGCTCATGGGCCCGAAGGCGATGGAGATCCTCGACCGCGTCTCGCCCGCGGACTTGTCCGAGGCGGCATTGCCTCGCGGCCGGTTCCGCGACATCGACATCGGCTATGCACGGGTGCGCGCCGCGCGGATGAGCTATGTCGGCGGGCCCGGCCTCGAGCTCTACGTGCCGGTCGAGTTCGCGGCGCATGTCTACGACACGCTGCACGAGGCGGGCGCGGGGCTTGGCCTCGTCGATGCCGGCTACTACACGATCGACGCGCTGCGCATCGAGGCGGGGCGGAGGGCCTGGGGCGCGGAGCTCGGTCCCGACGAGACGCCGCTCGAGGCCGGCCTCATGCATGCGGTGGCCCTGGCCAAGCCCGGCTTCCTCGGGCGCGAGGCGCTCCTGCGCAAGCGCGAGGCCGGCGTGTCCAAGCGCCTGGCCACGCTCGTCCTCGACGACCCGGAAGCCTGGGCCTGGGGCGGCGAGGGGATCCTGCGCGACGGCGTGCCCGTGGGCGAGGTGACCTCGGCGGGCTGGAGCGCGACGCTCGGCAAGGCCGTGGTCATGGGCTATGTCCGCGGAGCCGCGCCCGTGGAGCGCGCCTGGGTCCTCTCGGGCCGCTACCAGCTCGACATCGCGGGGCAGGTGGTCGACGCGACCATCGCCGCGCGCCCGCCCTTCCAGGGCTGATCAGGCGCCGGTCGCGTAGAGCCGGGAGGGATCGACCTCGACCTCGAGGATCGTCTCCAGCCCGGCCGGGCCGAGCGCGGTGAAGAAGCAGCTGCGCCGGCCGGTATGGCAGGCGACGCCGGCCTGGTCGACGCGCAGCAGCAGGGCGTCGCCGTCGCAGTCGATGCGCAGCTCGACGAGGCGCTGGACCTGCCCCGACGTCTCGCCCTTGCGCCAGAGCTTCATGCGCGAGCGCGACCAGTAAACGGCCTGGCCCTCCGCGACCGTCGCGCGCACGGCCTCGCGGTTCATCCAGGCCACCATGAGGACCTCGCCTGCGCCATCGTGCTGCTGCGCCACGGCGACGACGAGGCCGTCCCGGTCGAAGGCGATGCGCGACAGCAGGTCCTCGACGACCGGGGGCGTCGCTGTCTGGTCGGGTCGGTGCGGAGCCATCGAGAGCGTCCTCGTGGTCGCCGGGCCGCGCGCGGCGGGGGCTCGCCTTGAGCGGGGCGAGGGGCGCGTGATAATACCTCTGCACATGGCGGATGCACGCGGCGAACGCGCCGGCGTGCTCGCGCCACCATCCCCCAGGAAATCGGAGCGCAGGGCACCATGAGCATGTCCCGAACCCTCGCAGCGGCATCCGCGCTGGTCCTCGCCGCGGGCGTCGCCTCGGCGCAGCAGGCGTCGACCTTCGACGCGGTCAAGGCGCGCGGCAGCCTCAATTGCGGCGTGTCGACTGGCCTCGCGGGCTTCTCGCTGGCGAATAGCCAGGGCGCGTGGACCGGCCTCGACGTCGACATCTGCCGCGCCATCGCGGCGGCGATGTTCGGCGACGCGGGCAAGGTCAGGTACACGGCGCTCTCCGCCCAGCAGCGCTTCACCGCGCTCCAGTCCGGCGAGGTCGACGTCCTCGCGCGCAACACGACCTGGACCCTGTCGCGCGACACGTCGCTCGGCCTCGACTTCGCGGCCATCTCGTTCTACGACGGCCAGGGCTTCATGGTGCCCAGGAAGCTCGGCGTGAAGAGCGCGAAGGAGCTCAACGGCGCCACGGTCTGCGTGCAGCCGGGCACCACGACCGAGCTCAACCTCGCCGACTACTTCCGCGCGAACAGGATGCAGTTCACGCCCGTGGTGATCGAGCGCCTCGAGGAGGTCAACGCGGCCTATTTCGCCGGCCGCTGCGACGTCTACACGACCGACATCTCCGGCCTCGCCGCGATCCGCGCCAGCCAGGCGCCCAGCCCCGCCGACCACGTGATCCTGCCAGAGGTCATCTCCAAGGAGCCGCTCGGGCCGGCCGTGCGCCAGGCCGACCCGAAATGGACGGACGTCGTGCGCTGGTCGTTCTACGCGATGCTCGAGGCCGAGGAGATGGGCATCAGCTCGAGGAACATCGACAGCCTCGCCAGCAGCCAGAACCCCGCGGTGCAGCGCTTCCTCGGCACGCAGGGCGAGTACGGCAAGATGCTCGGCCTCGACCCGCGCTGGGCCTACAACCTGGTCAAGCAGGTCGGCAACTACGCCGAGATCTACGAGAAGCACATCATCCCGATCGGCATCGAGCGCGGGGTGAACAGGCTGTGGAAGGACGGCGGACTGCAATACGCCCCGCCGATGCGCTGACCGGCGCATCCTTCGCGCGGGGCGCGGCGGCCCGGTGCCGCGCGCGCCGGGCCTGGCGGCCACCACGCGGCGAGCATGGCGTGCAGGACGGCGCCGACAGGAGGCGGGACGGGGGCTGATGGCGTCAGGGGCAAGGCAAGGGCGCAGGCCGCCCGCGGCGGCCATGCGCTGGACGTTCTCCGACCCCGTGGTCAGGGGCGTCGTCTACCAGGTCCTGATGATCGGCCTGGTGGCCTGGCTGGTCGGCTGGCTCGCCTCCAACACGATGCACAACCTCGAGGTCCGCAGGATCGCCTCCGGGTTCGGCTTCCTGTCGCGCGAGGCGGGGCTGCCCATCGGGGACTCCCCCTTCATCGACTACACGCCGGAGCGCAGCTACCTCGCGGCGCTGCTCGTCGGCGTGCTCAACACGCTCCGCGTCGCGGTGATAGGCGTCGTGCTGGCGACGCTGCTCGGCACGGCGATCGGGATCGCGCGGCTGTCGCGGAACTGGCTGCTTGCGCGTTGCGCGCGTGCCTATGTCGAGGTGATGCGCAACCTGCCACTGCTCCTGCAGCTGCTGTTCTGGTGGGCGCTGTTCCGTGAATCGCTGCCCGGGCCGCGAGAGGCGATCCGCATCCTCGACACGTTCTTCCTCTCGAACCGGGGCTTCAAGTATCCCCTCCCGGTCCCCGAGCCCGCGCATGCCTGGGTGCTCGCTGGCCTGGCGGCGGGCCTGGTCGCCGCGCTGGCCGTGGCGCGCTGGGCGCGCGCGCGACAGGCCGCGACGGGCGCGCAGTTCCCCGCGGGATGGGCCGCGCTGGGCCTCGTGCTTGGTTGCCCGCTGGCGGCGTTCCTCGCGTCCGGTGCCCCGCTGGAGTGGAGCAGGCCAGCGCTGCGGGGCTTCAACTTCGCCGGCGGCGGGACGCTGACGCCGGAATTCGCGGCGCTGCTGATCGGGCTCGTCACCTACACGGCCGCCTTCATCGCCGAGATCGTCCGCTCCGGCATCCAGGCCGTGCCGCACGGGCAGTCCGAGGCCGCGCTGTCGCTTGGCCTGCCGCGCGGCCGCGTCCTGAGCCTCGTGGTGCTGCCGCAGGCGCTTCGCGTGATCGTGCCGCCGATGACGAGCCAGTACCTGAACCTCGCCAAGAACTCGTCGCTCGCGGTCGCGATCGGCTACCCGGACCTCGTCTCGATCGCGAACACGACGATGAACCAGACCGGCCAGGCGATCGAGGGCGTCGCGATCATCATGGCCGTCTACCTGTCGATCAGCCTTTCGATCTCGCTGTTCATGAACTGGTACAACCGGCGCATCGCGCTGGTGGAGCGCTGATGACGCCGATGGCATCCGCCCCGGCACCCGGCCATCCCGCCGGGGCCACGTCCCCGCGGCCTCCGCCCGGAGGTCCCGGCGGCGGGCCCCTGGACTGGGCGAGGCGCAACCTCTTCGGCTCCTGGGCGAGCACGGCCATCACGCTCGTCATGGCCTACCTGCTCCTGCGCGGCCTCTGGGGCTTCTTCTCCTGGGCCGTCCTCGAGGCGGTCTGGACCGTCCCGGCCAACGCGAACGGCCAGCCCGACACGCGCACCTGCCGCGAGCTCAAGGGCACGGGCGCGTGCTGGGCGCTGATCGTGGAGAAGCACCGCTTCATCTTCTTCGGGACCTATCCCTACGAGGAGCACTGGCGCCCGCTGCTCTGCATCTTCCTCTTCGTGGCGCTCTACGCCGCGAGCTGCATGCGCCGGTTCTGGAACCGCAACCTCGCCCTCGTCTGGATCGTCGGGCTGTCGGTGATCGCCTGGCTCATGTGGGGCGGGTTCCTCGGCCTTCCCTACGTCGAGAACGAGCGCTGGGGCGGGCTTGTCATCACGCTGGTCCTCGCCACGTTCGGCATCGCCTTCGCCTTCCCCGTGGCGATCGCGCTGGCGCTCGGCCGGCGCTCCCGCCTGCCGGCGATCTCGACGTTCTGCGTGACCTACATCGAGCTGATCCGCGGCGTCCCGCTGATCTCGGTGCTGTTCATGGCCTCGGTGATGTTCCCGCTCTTCCTGCCGGAGGGGATGACCTTCGACAAGCTGCTGCGCGCGCAGGCCGGCATCGTCCTCTTCACCGCCGCCTACCTCGCCGAGGTCATCCGCGGCGGGCTCCAGGCGCTGCCGCGCGGGCAGTACGAGGCGGCCGACGCCCTGGGGCTGTCGTGGCGGCTCAAGACGCTGCTGGTCGTCCTGCCCCAGGCCCTCCGGCTGGTCATCCCCCCGATGGTCAACAGCTTCATCGGCCTGTTCAAGGACACGTCCCTCGTCGTCATCATCGGCATTTTCGACCTTCTAAATGCCGCGAAGACGGCTATCGTGGAGCCCGCGTGGCAGGGCTTCGGCGTCGAGGCCTATGTCTTCGTCTCGATCATCTACTTCGTCTTCTGCTTCGCGATGTCGAGATACAGCGAGGGGCTGGAGAGCGAACTGAACCAGCACAGGCGCCGCTGAACGGCGCGCGAGAATGGAGCCAGCGATGAATGCCATCCCCCAGGCCGAGGCCGCGAAGCGGCCGATGATCGAGCTGCGCAAGGTCAACAAGTGGTTCGGCGACTTCCATGTCCTCCGCGACATCGACCTGACGGTCCATGCCGGCCAGAAGCTGGTCGTCTGCGGGCCCTCCGGATCCGGCAAGTCGACGATGATCCGGTGCATCAACCGCCTCGAGGAGCACCAGGAGGGCGACATCGTCGTCGACGGCGTCGAGCTCACCAACGACCTGCGGAACATCGAGCAGATCCGCCGCGAGGTCGGCATGGTGTTCCAGCAGTTCAACCTCTTCCCGCACCTGACCGTGCTAGAGAACCTGACGCTGGCGCCGATCTGGGTGCGCAAGGTCCCGCGCAAGGAAGCCGAGGAGAGCGCCATGTACTTCCTCGAGCGCGTGCGCATCCCCGAGCAGGCGGCGAAGTACCCGGGCCAGCTCTCCGGTGGCCAGCAGCAGCGCGTCGCCATCGCGCGTTCGCTCTGCATGAAGCCCAAGGTGATGCTGTTCGACGAGCCGACCTCCGCGCTCGACCCGGAGATGATCAAGGAGGTGCTCGACGTGATGGTCGAGCTCGCCAACGAGGGCATGACGATGATCTGCGTGACCCACGAGATGGGCTTCGCGCGCACCGTCGCCGACAGCATCCTGTTCATGGACAAGGGCGAGATCGTCGAGCAGGGACCGCCCTCGACCTTCTTCGCCAACCCGCGCACCGAGCGCCTCAAGCTCTTCCTGAGCCAGATCCTCGGCCACTGAGGGCGGCTGCCCGTCGCGCCCGCGCCTTGCCCGCGCGGGCGAGGCGGGTTCAGCCGTGCAGTATCTGCCCGAGGAAGGCCCGGGTCCTGTCGTAGCGCGGGTCCCCGAAGAACGCCTCCGGGGTGTTCTGCTCGACGATCTCCCCGTGGTCCATGAAGATCACGCGGTCCGCGACGCGTCGCGCGAACGCCATCTCGTGCGTGACCACGAGCATCGTCATGCCCGAGGAGGCAAGCTCGACCATCGTGTCGAGGACCTCCTTGATCATCTCCGGGTCGAGCGCCGAGGTGGGCTCGTCGAACAGCATGATCTTGGGGTTCATGCACAGCGCCCGCGCGATGGCGACGCGCTGCTGCTGGCCGCCGGAGAGCTGGCCCGGGTACTTCGCCGCCTGCTCGGGGATGCGCACGCGGCGGAGGTATTCCATCGCGACCTCCTCGGCCTCGCGCCTGGGCATGCTGCGCACCCAGATCGGCGCGAGCGTGCAGTTCTCGAGCACGGTGAGGTGCGGGAAGAGGTTGAACTGCTGGAACACCATCCCGACTTCGCTGCGCACGCGCTCGATGTTCTTGAGGTCGCCGGAGAGCTCGACGCCGTCTACGACGATGCTGCCGCGCTGGTGCTGCTCGAGGCGGTTGATGCAGCGGATCAGGGTCGACTTCCCGGAGCCAGAGGGGCCGCAGATCACGATGCGCTCGCCCTGGTTCACCGCCAGGTCGACGTCCTTGAGGACATGGAATTGGCCGTACCACTTGTTGACGCCCTTCATCTCG
>JBEGVV010000232.1:0-3106 GCA_041178225.1 Pseudomonadota bacterium
GGCCTCGCGCTCTCGGAGATCTACTCGCGCCTGCCCCTCTCGCTCGCCATGGGCGAGATGGCCTGGGCGACGTCGAACAACTTCCTGCTCGTCGCCATCCCCTTCTTCGTCCTGCTGGGCGAGATCCTGCTGCGCTCGGGCATGGCCGAGCGCATGTATGGCGCGCTCGTGCTCTGGATGCCGTGGCTGCCGGGCGGGCTCATGCACTCCAACATCGCCGCATGCGCGATGTTCGCCGCGACCTCGGGGTCGAGCGTCGCCACCGCCGCGACGATCGGCACCGTCGCGATGGGCGAGATCGAGAAGCGCGGCTATTCCGAGCGCCTCTTCCTCGGCACGATCGCGGCCGGCGGCACGCTCGGCATCCTCATCCCGCCCTCGATCAACATGATCGTCTATGGCGTGCTGACGGAGACCTCGATCCCCAAGCTCTACCTCGCGGGGATCATCCCCGGCCTGGTGCTCGCGGGGATGTTCAGCCTGACCGTGCTGCTCTTCTGCCTGTGGCGGCCGGAATGGGGCGGCACCAGGACCGTCGCGTCCTGGGAGGCGCGGATGAAGGCGCTGCCCGACCTCGTGCCGCCGCTGGTGATCTTCCTCGCGGTGATCGGCTCGATCTACGCGGGCTGGGCGACCGCGACGGAATCGGCCGCGCTCGGCGTGCTCGCGGCGCTTGGCGTCGCGGCCTGGAACCGGCGCCTGACCTGGCGCGCGCTGCTGCAGGCCTTCGAGGGCACGATGCGCACCACGGCGATGATCATGGCGATCCTCGTCGCGGCGTATTTCCTGAACTTCGTCATCACCTCGATCGGCCTGACGACGCAGGTCAACCGCTTCATCACCTCGCTCGGCCTGTCGCCGACCGAGCTGCTGTTCGCGGTGATCGTCTTCTACGTCATCCTCGGGATGTTCATGGAGACGCTGTCGATGATGGTCGCCACCGTGCCGATCATCGCGCCGATCATGTTCCAGGCCGGCTACGACCCGATCTGGTTCGGGATCCTGGTGATCCTGCTGATGGAGACGGCGATGATCACGCCGCCCGTCGGCATCAACCTCTACGTCGTGCAGGGCCTGCGCAAGCGCGGCAGGATCGACGACGTCATCATCGGCACGCTGCCCTTCGTGGTGACGCTGGTGCTGATGATGGTCGTGCTCTCGGTCTTCCCCGACCTGGCGCTCGTGCTGCCGCGCGCGGCGGCGAACTGATCGTTCAGGGCAGCTCGACCTCGGGCCGCCCCTCGGGCACGAAGGGGATGCCGAGGAAGCGCGCGGCGAAGAAGGCCTGCCCCTCGTAGAGGTGCCGCCCGCCGATCGCGGGGCAGCCGCGCGCGCGCGCGGCCAGCATCAGCGCGCTGGGATCGGGGTTGGTGATGATGTCGAAGACGACCGTGCCCGGCGCGAGCCTCTCAGGGTCGACGGGCATCGGGTCGCCCGGCTTCATGCCGAGCGGCGTGGCGTTGACCACGATGTCATGGCCCGCCGGGTCCGCCTGCGCCACGCGCGTCGCCGTCGCCGGATGCGCGGCGCCGACGCGCGCCGCGAGGTCGCTGGCACGCCCGGCGTCGAGGTCGGCGATGGACAGCGTGGCCACGCCGGCCTCCGCCAGGGCGAAGGCGAGCGCGCTGCCCGCGCCGCCGGCGCCGACCAGCAGCACGCGCCGGCCGCGCGGCTCGTGGCCTTCCCAGCGCAGCCCGAGCACGCCGCCGCGCCCGTCGAACATGTCGCCGACGAGGCGCCCGTCGGCCTCGCGCCGGATCGTGTTGACCGCGCCGACCTGCCGCGCGCGTGGCAGCACCTCGTCAACCAGGGGCAGCACGAGCTGCTTGAGCGGCATCGTCACCACGATGCCCGCGACGTTGGCCATCGCGCGCAGCCCCTCGAAGCCGCGCGCGGCGTCCTTCGCCGCGATGTCGATCGCCACGAACACGGCATCCATCGCGCTGGCGCGGAAGAGCGCGTTGTAGAAGGCCGGCGAGCGCACGGGCGCCACGGGGTGGCCGATGATGCAGTAGATGCGCGTGGTGCCGGTGATGGCGGGCGCCGGGGTCGCGTTCATGGGGCTTGAGCTTGCTCCGGGGATGGGCTGGCATGCTCCGGGGAAGGCGCGGCCGGAGTCAACCGCGGCGCGCCAGCGGGCGAAGGGAGGGATGCATGGCCTGGCGGTCGATGCGGCAGGAGGATCTCGCGCAGGCCTGCGCGATCGCGGACGACGTGCACCCAGCCCACCTGGAGGACGCGGAGGTCTTCGCCGAGCGGCTCGCGCTCTACCCGCAAGGCTGCCTCGTGCTCGACGCGGGCGGGCGCGTCGCCGGCTACGCCCTCGCCCATCCCTGGCTGCGCGCGGCGCCGCCTGCGCTCAACACGCGCCTCGCCACGCTGCCCGCGCGGGCCGACTGCCTCTATGTCCACGACATCGCCATCCTGCCGGCCGCGCGCAGGCGCGGCGCGGCGCGCGCGGCGCTCCAGGAGCTCGACGCGCTGGCGGAGCGCGAGGGGCTGCCGCTCCTGGCGCTGGTCGCGATCCCGGGCACGCGCGCCTTCTGGCGCGGCCAGGGCTTCGCGGTCGTCGACCGGCCGGCGCTGGCCGCGAAGCTGGCGAGCTACGGCACCGGCGCGCGCTTCATGGAGCGTGCCGCGCGGCGCTGAGCGCGCCTCACGGCGCGACGGGCCGGCCCTCGCTGCGCAGAATCGCGTCGATCAGGCGATGGACGTGAAGCGCCGAGCGCCCGTTGGTGCGCGGGTCGCGGTCCTCGTCGATCGCGTCGAGGAAGTCGGCGAGCAGCCGCGTGTTGGCCTCGTGGCTGAAGGCCATCGGGTCGGCGCCGCCGCCGCCACCACCGCCCGAGCCCGCCTCGATCGTCGTCCCGTCCATCAGGCGCACCGACAGGCGCTCGGCCTCCAGCACCGCGGCGCCGCGCTCGCCGGCGAGCTCGATGCGCTCGGGATAGCCCGGGAAGGCGGTCGAGGTGGCGTCGATCGAGCCGATCGCGCCGCTCGCGAAGCGCAGCGTCGCGGTCGCCACGTCCTCGGTGTCTATCGCGCGCAGGCCGGAATTGAGGTGGTGGGCGGAGAGCTCGGCGACCGGGCCGGCGAGGCTCAGGAA
>JBEGVV010000233.1:0-31823 GCA_041178225.1 Pseudomonadota bacterium
GCCAGGCCCGCGCGCGGCGCCTCGTGCAGGCGCCACGCCGCCTCGCCCCGCGCGGCCACGAGGATCGCGCTGGCGACGAGGTAGGCAAGGGCGATGCATGCGGCGGCCGCGGCGACGCGCGTGCCCGCGAGGGAGAGGCAGCCGATCACGGAGAGCGCTAGGACCGGCACGCAGGTGGCGGCCTCCGCGAGCTCGAGCGCCACCGCGGCGCCTGCCCGCGCGTCGGCGCCGCTCCCGGGGAAGGCCGGGGCGCCGCGGCCGCGCAGCGCGAGGCCTGCCTCGTCGCGCGCGGCGGCGAGCGCCAGTTCCGCGAGCGCGAGTGCGCAGAGCCCGGCGACGATCGCGGCCAGCGTGGCATGCGCCCGGTTCGCGCCGACCCGGTCGACCACCAGGCCGATCGCCAGCGGCGGCAGCACGCGCGTCGCCGTCGCGAGCAGTGCCAGCGTCAGGAAGGCGACGAGCAGCCGGGACCCGCGCGCCATCCGGGCGAGCGCGGGCCACATCGTCGTCGCGAGTCCCGGGCGCGGCATGCGCGGCCCTTGCCTGTCTTCCATCGCCAGCCTCCGCGCGGGAGCCTAGCGGCCGCGCCTGCCGGGCCCCGCCGATGCACCCGTGGTAATGCGGCTGCCCGCGCGACAGGCGCGGCCGCGGTGGCGGAGCCTGTGCGCATGGACGATCCCGTTCCGCGCGCCGATCTCGCGGCGCTCGCGCGCGCCAGGGGCTGCGAGCTCGTGGCGCTGCGCTTCACCGACATGCTCGGGCGATGGCTCGGCGTCACCTCCTGGGTGCGCGGCCTGGCGCCGGGCACCGACACGCTGTCCTGCGCGTCGTCGAACGTCGCGGGCTGGGGCGGCCTCGCGGATTCCGACCTCGCGCTCAGGGCGGATCCGTCGACGGCGCTGCGCGATCCCTTCGCCACGCGGCCCACGCTCGTCGTCTTCGGCGAGGCGCAGGACGCGGGCGGGCGCGGCGCCTCGACCATGGACCCGCGCGCGACGCTGGCGCGCGCCCTGGCGCGGCTGCGCGCGAGCGGCGTCGCCGACGAGCTGCGCGTCGGCGCGGAGCTCGAGTTCTACCTCTTCGACGACGTGCGCTTCCGCGTCGCGCCCGACGAGTGCTCCTTCCGCGTCGAGGAACGCGATTCGCTCGAGAACGCCGCGCGCGCGATGCGTGGCGGCAATCCCGGCCATCGCGTCGGCTACGCCTCGCAGCACCTCGCCGGCGCGCCGCTCGACGCCGACGCCGGCTGGCGCGCGGACCTGCTCGCGCTCGCCGATCGCCTCGGCCTGGAGCCGCTCGGCCACCAGCACGAGGCGGGCCCCGGCCAGCAGGAGATCTCGCTCGGCCACGCGCCGGCGCTGCGCGCCGCCGACCGCATACAGCTCGGCAAGTGGATGGTCCTGAACGCCGCCGCCGCGGCGGGGCGCAGCGCGACCTTCATGCCCAAGCCGCTGCCCTACAAGCCCGGCTCGGGCATGCATCTCAACGTCTCGCTCTGGCGCGACGGCGCGCCGCTGCTCGCGGCGCCCGGCGGGGAGGCGCTGATGCGCGGCTTCGTCGGCGGCGTCTTCGCGCACATGCGCGCGCTCAACGCGATCGCCAACCCCGGCACCAACAGCTTCCGCAGGCTGTCGCAGCTCCACGCGCCGGGCACGCCGCTGTCGTGGGGAGAGGCGAACCGCGCTGCGGCGATCCGCGTGCCGCGGGCGCGGTCCCCGGCGGCCCTGCGCCTCGAGCTGCGCTTCCCCGACGCGGCGGCGAACCCCTATCTCGCGATCGCCGCGATCGCCATGGCGGGGCTCGACGGCGTCCTGCGCGGCCTCGACCCGGGGCCGCCGCGCGGCGACGATCCGCGCCGCGCGACGGGCGCCACCTGGGACGTGCGCCGCCGCGCGGCGGACGGCTTCGCGCTCGACCTCGCCGAGGCGATCGTCGCGCTCGACGCCGACCGGCGCTTCCTCGTCGAGGGCGGGGTGTTCGACGACGCGCTCGTCGAGGCGCTCGCCGTCGAGCTGAACCGGCAGCTGCGGGTGAACCGCGGGCTGCCTCACCCCAACGAGTACTACATGTACTTCAGCGCCTGACGGCGCGCGGCGCGGGCCCCGGGGTCAGACCGGGAAGTCGCGCGCGGGGTCGATCCCGCAGGTCTCCAGGAACTTGCGCAGCTGGACGACCTCGTCCTTCGACAGGTGGTGGTGCGGCGCGTGGAACACCGCGGTGTGGCCCTTCAGCGAGACGCCGATGCGCGCCTTCTGCCGGTTGTCGATCTCCGCGCCGAGATGCGCGAGGGCCTTCCCGACGTCGTGCATCGAGATGTTCGCGCTGATCGGGTGCGCGAAGAGGGCGTGCAGGGTCTGGCGCTGGTGGTGGTTCATGGCGTCCTGGCTCCGGTCGTTGCTGGCGCAGCCAATCTGGGCCTGCTGCGCGCGGATGGCCGGATGCCAGGACGTCGCACCCCCGCGACAGGTCAGCGCAGGCGACCCGCCGCCGCGCCGCGCCGCGCCTCGCGCAGGCGCGCCACGATGCGTGCGCGCTCGTCCTCGTCGAGGTCCGGCCAGCGCGCGATCTCGTCGATCGAGCGACCGCAGCCGACGCACAGGCGCGTGAGCGGGTCGAGCCTGCAGACGGAGACGCAGGGGCTGGCGGTCATGGCGCTGGCCGCGGCGGCGCTCAGGGCTGCAGCGGCTCGAAGAAGGTGACGACCACGCCGTCCGGGTCGAGCATCGCGAACTCGCGGTTGCCCCAGGGCTTCTGCTCGAGCCTGCCCTCGGGATGCACGACGCCGCGGTTCACGCAGCGCGCGTAGAGCGCGTCGATGCCGTCGACGCGCACGCGGCAGCCCGCGCGCGCGAGCAGCGCCGCGTCCTCGCTGCGGTGGAGGTGTATCTCGGCGCCGTCGCGCTTGATCGCCGCGAATTCCGTCGGCGCGCCGCGCGCATGGCTGCGGCGGAAGCCGAGCACGCTTTCGAAGAAGGCGACGGTCGCGTCGACGTCGCGCGCCGGCAGCAGCGGCACGGCGAAGGCGAAGATGGTCTCGGGGATGTCGAGGTGTCGCGTGTTCATCGGCTTTCCGTCCCGTGCTGCGCGAAGCGGTCGCTCGCGCGCCGCGTTCAGAGCAGGAAGGATACCCTGCCGCCGCCCTGCGTGGATGCGGATTGCGCGGCGGGCGAAGCCAGCCCGTCGGCGCGCGCGTAGGCGCCGCGCGCGCCGCGCCAGTCCTCGATATGCGCGCCGCGCTGCGGGTTCTGCTGCGCGAGGAACTGCGCGACGAAGCTCACCGGCGTGCCGAAGAGCAGGCGCGCCGGTTGCGCGCGCTGCTCCGGCGCGCCGCCCGTGTCGTCGCCGCGCGCCTCGAATTCGCGCTCGCCCGCCTGCATGCGCTCGGGCATCCCGGCGGCGCGTTCCTGCGCGCGCGGCGGTACCCTGGGGGGCGGGGAGGGAAGGGCGAGGACGAGCATCGGTCGGGTTCTTCGCGAAGAAACATAAAAGCTTCCCGGGATTGCTTCAATCTCGCGGGTCATGGAATCGTGGTTAGCACAAATTAACCATTCCAACGACCCGCCGGCGCGATTCAAGATGCGTTAACGGCGGACGGGGAGAATGCGTCCCGTTCAAGGGCAGAAGGCGCTGGACGCGGACATGGCCGGCACGGGCAACCAGGACGAAGCAGCGATGGAACACCGGCGCCTCGTCGAGGCGATCGGCGCCGCCGGCGACGTCGCCTATGCCTGGGACGTGCGCTCGGGCTCGCTCGACTTCCTCGGGCCGGTCCCCGACACGCTCGGCGCGCAGTTCGCCTCCCTTCGCACCGCCGACGGCTTCGCCGCGCGCATCTTCCCCGAGGACGCGACGCTGCGCGCCGAGGCGCTGGCGCGGCATCTCTCGGGCGCCGGCGCCTATGAATGCGAGTACCGGATCCGCGACGACCACGACGACCCGGTCTGGGTCCATGACCGCGGCATCGCGCGCCGCGACGCCGCGGGCCAGCCGCTGTCGATCGCGGGCGTCCTGCGCCTGACGGGCGCGCGCAAGGCGCGCGAGGCGCAGCTCGAGTACCTCGCCAACCACGACGAGCTCACGGGCCACTACAACCGGGCGCGCCTCAAGGATTCGCTCGAGCAGGCGCTTGGCTTCGCGCGGCGCTATGGCGTCCCCGGCGCGTACATGGTGATCGGGATCGACAAGCTCGGGCCGATCAACGACGCCTTCGGCCACGAGGCCGCCGACGCCGTCATTGTCGCGGTCGGCCGGCTGCTCGACCGCACGCTGCGCAACACCGACGTGATCGGGCGCCTGGGTGGCGACCGGTTCGGCGTCGTCCTCAGCCATTGCCCCGTCGCGGACCTCACCGCGACGGCGGACAAGATCCTCTCCGCCGTGCGCCAGGCGCGCATCGAGACGCCCTCCGCCGAGCTCCACGTCACCGCGTCGATCGGCGGCGTCGCCTTCCACGAGCACCCGCCGATGGTCAGCGAGGTGATGAGCCGCGGCGACACCGCGCTCCACCAGGCCAAGCAGCAGGGCCGCAACTGCTTCGCCCTCCACCAGGACTCCCCCGCGCATCGCGAGCAGCGCCGCCACGTCGTGTGGATGGTGGAGGAAGTCCAGGCCGGGCTGAAGGACGGCCGCGTCCTGCTCGCGTTCCAGCCGGTGGTCGACGCGATGTCGCACGCGGTCGACCACTACGAGTGCCTGATCCGCCTGCGGCGCCGGAACGGCCAGTACGTCCCGGCCGCCTCCTTCATCCCCTTCGTGGAGCAGTCGGGCCTGATGCGCCAGGTCGACCGGCGCGCGCTCGAGCTCGCGATCGAGGAGCTGAGCGCGCATCCGACGCTGCGCCTCGCGGTCAACGTGTCGGGCCACACCACCAGCGACCGCAGCTGGCTCAGGATGCTCAACGCCCTCGTGCGCGGGATGCCGGAGATGGCCGAGCGGCTCACGGTCGAGATCACCGAGACCGTCGCGCTCGAGGACATCGACGAGACCGCGCGCTTCGTGCGCAGCCTGCGCGACCTCGGCTGCCGCGTCGCGCTCGACGACTTCGGCGCCGGCTACACGAGCTTCCGCAACCTCAAGGCCCTCGCCGTCGACTGCGTGAAGATCGACGGGTCCTACGTGCGCGGCCTCGAGGACAACGTCGACAACCAGCTCTTCGTGCGCACGCTGCTCGGCCTCGCCGAGGGGCTTGGCCTCGTGACCGTCGCGGAATGCGTCGAGACCGCGCCCGAGGCGGCGCTGCTCACGCGGCGCGGCGTGCGGTTCCTGCAGGGCTGGCATTTCGGCAAGCCGGAGATCGACCGGCCCTGGCTCGTCGCGCCCGCCGTCGTGCCCGTCCAGGCCGCGCCGCCGCAGGCCGCGGTCGCCGGCCATTCGCCCGCGTCGCGGCTCACCGTGCTCAAGGGCGGGCTCGCCGGGGGCTGAACCCCGGCGCGTTCACTTCCTCGCCATCTCCGCGAGCTGGCGCTGGATGGCTTCCATCTGGCGGCGCAACTCGTCGAGCGACGGCGCCGCGGGCGCGGCGGCCGGCGGCGTGTCCTGCTCGTGCCTGGCGCCGGGCTGGGGCTGGGCCTGCGCCTGCGCGAAGGGCGCCCAGACCTGGGACATGGCGTTCTGGAACAGCGCCATGTTCTGCTTGCTCATCTCCTCGAGCTGGGGCCCGAAGGGGAAGAAGCCGCCGAAGGCCGTCTTCATCGAATCGCGGAACTGGTCCTGGTTGTGCGAGAAGGCCTGCATCGAGGCCTCGAGGTAGCGCGGCACGACGGATTGCAGGTTGTCGCCGTAGAAGGCGATGAGCTGGCGCAGGAACCCGATCGGCAGCAGGTTCTGCCCGCCCTTGGACTCCTCCTCGACGATGATCTGCGTGAGGACTGCGCGGGTGATGTCCTCGCCGGTCTTCGCGTCGTGGACGACGAACTCGGTCCCCTGCTTGACCATCGCGCAGAGGTCCTCGAGCGTCACGTAGCTGGACGTCGCGGTGTTGTAGAGCCTGCGGTTGGCGTATTTCTTGACCCTGACGACCTTGCCGTCCCCGGCGGGCGCGGACGACGCGGGCTGGTCGTCGGGTTTTTCCGTCGTGGTCATTCTGGCATGATGGACGCGAAGCCCGTGGGCCGCAAGGCCCGCACGCCCGCGCGAGGTCAGGCCATGAGCGAGAACGAGGATCCGGAAGCGCTGGCGCGGCGGTTCCTCGACCTGTGGCAGGAGCATGTCGCCGCGTCTGCGGCCGATCCGGCGATCGCCGAGGCGATGCAGCGCCTCGCCGTCGCGGGCGCGGCCGCGCCCGCCGCGTGGATGGCGATGTGGACAGGCGCCGCCGCGCGCGCGCAGCATGGCGCGTCGCATGCAGCCTTCCCCGACGCAGCAGCCCAACACGCGCCGCATGGCGCCGCGCCCGCTGGGGCTGCACCTGGCGGCGGCGGCGGCGGCCTGGACGGCCTCGCTCGCCGCATCGACGAACTCGAGCGGCGCGTCGCCCTTCTGGAGCAGCCTGGCGCGCGAGCACCCGGCGCTCGCCGCCGCCCTCGCGCGCGCAAGCCCTGAGGCGCTGCGCGACGCGCTTTCGCGCGAGATCCGCGCGCGCGCCGCTTCCTTCCTGCGCGGCATCGAGCTCTATCGCCGCCATCCCCATGCCCGGGCCGCCGCCCCCTGGCCCGTCGCCTGGAGCGAGGGCACGACGCGGCTGCTCGACTGCGCGCCCGGCGGATCGGGGCCGCCGGTCCTCCTGGTGCCCTCGCTCGTCAACCGCGCCTACATCCTCGACCTCGCGCCCGACCGCAGCTTCGCGCGTGCGCTGGCCGCCGCGGGCCTCCGGCCCTTCCTCGTCGACTGGGACCGGCCCGGCGACATCGAGCGCGGCTGGGGCCTCGACGACTACGTCGCCGGGCGGCTGCTGCGCTGCCTCGACCATCTCGTCGCCGCGACGGGCGGGCCGGCCATCCTGCTTGGCTACTGCATGGGCGGGCTGCTGGCGACGCCGCTGGCGCTGCTGCGCCCCGCGGCGGTGCGCGGGCTGGCGCTCTTCGCCACGCCCTGGGACTTCCACGCCGACCGGCCCGACCTCGCGCGCGCGCTGGCGGCGCAGGCGCGCGGCTGGCTGCCGGCGGCGGAGGCGATCGGCGAGGTGCCGGTCGATGTCCTCCAGGGCCTCTTCGCCGCCCTCGACCCGCTGCTGGCGGCGCGCAAGTTCATGGCCTTCTCGCGCATGGACCAGGCCTCGGAGGAGGCGGCCGGATTCGTGGCGCTGGAGGACTGGCTCAACGACGGCGTGCCCCTGGCGGCCCGCGTGGCCCGCGAGACCATGCTCGGCTGGTACGGGGAGAACGAGCCCGCCGCCGGGCGCTGGCGGATCGGCGGCCGGCCGGTGCGCCCCGACCGGATCTCCGCGCCCACGCTCGCCGTCGTGCCGTCGCGCGACCGCATCGTGCCGCCGGCCTCGGCGCGCGCGCTGGCGGCCGCGATCCCGGGGGCGCGGGTGCTGGCCCCTCCGCTCGGCCATATCGGGATGATGAGCTCGCCCCGGGCGCCCGCGACGCTGTGGCCGGAGGTCGCCGGCTGGATGCGGCAGGCTGCGGCATCCTGACGCAGGCGTCGCTGTCCGTGGCCGTAGGGTCGGCGTAAGGTCCCGGCTATAGAGCGCTCGACCGGCGACCCCCCGCCGCGACAGATCCAGGAGGAAAGCATGGCCGATATCGTCATCGCCGCCGCCGCCCGCACGCCCGTGGGCAGCTTCAACGGCGCCTTCGCGTCCCTTGCCGCGCACGAGCTCGGCGCCGTCGCCATCACCGAGGCGATGAAGCGCGCCAAGGTCGCGCCCGCCGAGGTCGACGAGGTCATCATGGGCCAGATCCTCACCGCCGGCACCGGCCAGAACCCGGCGCGCCAGGCGGCGATGAAGGCCGGCATCCCGGCCGAGAAGACCGCCTATGGCATCAACCAGCTCTGCGGCTCGGGCCTGCGCGCGGTCGCGCTGGGCTTCCAGGCGATCCGCAACGGCGACAGCGCGATCGTCGTCGCCGGCGGCCAGGAGAGCATGACCCAGGCGCCGCACTGCGTGCACCTGCGCGCGGGCGTGAAGATGGGCGCGGCCGAGATGGCCGACACCATGCTGCGCGACGGCCTGATGGACGCCTTCCACGGCTACCACATGGGCAACACGGCGGAGAACGTCGCCCAGAAGTGGCAGATCGGCCGCGAGGAGCAGGATCGCTTCGCGGTCGCCTCGCAGAACAAGGCCGAGGCCGCGCAGAAGGCCGGCAAGTTCAGGGACGAGATCGTCCCGGTCACCGTGAAGTCGCGCAAGGGCGACGTCGTCGTCTCCGACGACGAATACCCCAAGCACGGCACGACGCTCGAGACGCTCGCGAAGCTGCGCGCGGCCTTCGACAAGAACGGCACGGTCACCGCGGGCAACGCCTCGGGCATCAACGACGGCGCGGCCGTCGCGGTGCTGATGAGCGACGCCGAGGCGGCGCGGCGCGGCGTCAGGCCGCTCGCGCGCATCGTCTCCTGGGCGACCGCGGGCGTCGATCCGGCGATCATGGGCTCCGGCCCGATCCCGGCCTCGCGCAAGGCGCTCGAGAAGGCCGGCTGGAAGGCCTCCGACCTCGACCTCGTGGAGGCCAACGAGGCCTTCGCGGCGCAGGCCTGCGCGGTCAACAAGGACATGGGCTGGGACGTCTCGAAGGTGAACGTCAACGGCGGCGCGATCGCGATCGGCCATCCGGTCGGCGCGTCGGGCGCGCGCGTGCTGAACACGCTGCTCTTCGAGATGCAGCGCCGCGACGCGCGCAAGGGCCTCGTGACGCTGTGCATCGGCGGCGGCATGGGCATCGCGCTCTGCGTCGAGCGCTGACAAGCAACCGGCAGGACAGGGAGATCGAGATGAGTGGACGTGTTGCGCTCGTGACGGGCGGTACCCGCGGCATCGGCCGCGCCATCAGCGAGGGGCTCAAGAAGGCCGGCTTTCGCGTCGTCGCCAACTACGGCGGCAACGACGCGGTCGCGCAGGCCTTCACGGCGGAGACCGGGATCCCCGCCTACAAGTTCGACGTCGGCGACTTCGCGGCCTGCCAGGCGGCGGTGGCGAGGATCGCGGCCGAGGTCGGCCCGGTCGAGGTGCTGGTCAACAACGCGGGCATCACCCGCGACGCGACGATGAAGCGCCTGTCGCGCGACATGTGGGACCAGGTGATCGATACCAACCTCGGCAGCTGCTACAACCTCTCGAAGTGCGTGTGGGACTCGATGCTCGAGAAGGGCTTCGGCCGCATCGTCAACATCGGCTCCGTGAACGGGCAGATGGGCCAGTACGGCCAGGTGAACTACGCGGCCGCCAAGTCGGGCATCCACGGCTTCACCAAGGCGCTGGCGCAGGAAGGCGCTGCCAAGGGCATCACCGTCAACGCGATCGCCCCGGGCTACATCGACACCGAGATGGTCCAGGCCGTGCCCGCCGACGTGCTCAAGAAGATCATCGCGCGCATCCCGGTCGGCCGCCTCGGCCACGCCGAGGAGATCGCGCGCGGCGTCGCCTTCCTCGTCGCCGACGAGGGCGCCTTCATCACCGGCTCGACGCTGTCGATCAACGGCGGCCAGCACATGTACTGAGGCCGGGCAGGGGCGGGCGGCGCACGTCGCCGCCCGCCTCCGTCCGCCGCGCGTCGACGGCTAGCGCGCGCAGCGGAAGCCGATATAGACCGCCGGGAAGTCGGCGGGCTTCTCGGCGAGGTTGTCGGCGCGCATCTGCGCCGCGCCATACCACCACGAGCTGCCGCGCGTGCGCTTGCCGCCGCCGGCCTCGTGGTCGACCCATTCCCACGCATTCGCGCCCATGTCCCACAGGCCGTTGACGCCGGGCGCGGTGCTTCGCGCGCGCACATGGCCCGCGCCGCGCGACAGTTCGCCCCCGAGCGGTCCCTTGGGCGCGTCGAGCGTGTTTGCCGCGTCCGGCGAAGGCCCGCTCGGATAGGGATAGGTCTCGCCGCGGCGGAAGGGCGCCGGCGGGTCCGCGCGCGTCTCGACGAAGGCCGCGCGCGCCCATTCGGCATCGCTGGGCAGCCGCAGCCCCGCCCAGCGGCAATAGGCGGCGGCCTCGTGCCATGTCACGTGGACGGCGGGCTCGGCGTCATCCGCCGGGCGGCCGAAGGGCGTGCGCCAGGTCCACCCAGCCATGCGCTCCCAGCCGGCGCGGAACTGGAAGCCGCCGCCGGCCTTCTCCGCCGCCGTGACGGTGCCGGTGGCCTCCGCGAAGCGGCGGAACTGGCCGATGGTCACCTCGTGGCGGTCGATCTCGAAGCCGTCCACGCGCTGCATCTCGTGCGCGGGGATGGACTGCGCGCCCGCCTGCGGCGGCGCGAGGAGGGGGATCGCGAGCATCGCGGCGAGGAGGCTTGGCTTCATCCGGGTCTCCCGTCGTGGGAGGCCTCCAGATGGTGCGCGCCGCCGCCGCGTCATCCCCCGCGGGCGAGCAGCGCCTCGATCTCCGCGCGGCGCGCCATCGACGGCGCGGCCCCGTGGCGGGTGGTGGACAGGCCCGCCCCGGCATTGGCGAAGCGCAGCGCGCGCGGCAGGTCCATGCCCTCGCCTAGCGCGCAGGCAAGGCAGCCCGCGAAGGAATCGCCGGCCCCCGTGGTGTCGACGGGCACGATGCCGGGCGCGGCGGGGACGATCGCCTCGAAGCCGTCGCGCGAGAGCGCGAAGACGCCGTTCGCGCCCATCGTCACGACGACGATGCCGCAGCCGCGATCGAGCAGGATGCGCGCGGCCGCGCGGATGCCCGCCTCGCCCGAGGTGTCGATGCCCGCGAGCACGGCGGCCTCGGTCTCGTTGGGCGTGAGGACGTCGACATGCGGGTAGATGTCCCCGGGCAGCTCGCGCGCCGGCGCGGGGTTGAGGATCGTGCGCGCGCCCGCCGCGCGCATGGCGCGGATCGCGCGCAGCGTCGCGCCGAGGTTGGTCTCGAGCTGGAACAGCGCCACCGCGCAGCCGCTCCCGCCCGCCACCGCCGCGTCGACCTCGGCGTCGGTGAAGTGGCCGCAGGCGCCCATGGCCAGCGCGATCATGTTCTCCGCGCTGCCGTCCTCGACCATGATCAGCGCCGCGCCCGTCGCGACGCCGTCGCGATCGATCGCGACATGCCGCGCGTCGATGCCTTCCTCGGCGTGCAGGCGCAGGGCCGCGCGGCCCGCGTCGTCGTCGCCGAGGCGCGTGGCGAAGACCACCTCCGCGCCCGCGCGACGCGCGGCGACGGCCTGGTTCGATCCCTTGCCGCCATGGCTGGTGCGGAACGGGCCGCCCGCGATCGTCTCGCCGCGCCGCGGCAGGCGTGGCGTCGCCATCACCATGTCGGCGAAATAGCTGCCGAAGACGAAGATCCTTGCGGCCATGGCGCTTTCTCCCGAACCTGCGACCCGATCGCGATAGGAGTCGCATGGACCTGCAGGCAGGAAAACCCGAAAACGCCTCGGCCACCCCCGCCGTGGCCGCGGGGCTGCTCGCTTCCTTCGTCGGCTTCGCGAGTTCCTTCGCCGTCGTGCTGCAGGGCTTCCTGGCGATGGGCGCCACGCCGGCGCAGGCGGCTTCCGGCCTCATGGCGGTCTCGGTGGCGATGGGGCTCTGCGCGATCGTGCTCAGCCTTCGCCATCGCATGCCGATCAGCGTCGCGTGGTCGACGCCCGGCGCGGCGCTGCTCGCGAGCTCCGCGATGCCCGCGACCGGCTTCGCGGGCGCGGTCGGCGCCTTCCTCGCCTGCGGCGCCCTGATCGTCGTGGCGGGGACGTGGAAGCCCCTCGGCCGCTGGGTCTCCGCCATCCCCGTGTCGCTGGCCAGCGCGATGCTCGCGGGCGTGCTGCTCGGCCTCTGCCTCGCGCCGGTGCGCGCGGTGGTGCAGCTGCCCGCGCTCGCCCTGCCGATCGTGCTCGCCTGGGCGGCGATGCTGCGGATCAGCAGGCTGCATGCGATGCCCGTCGCCGTGGCGGTCGCGGCGGTGCTGGTGGCGGCGACGACCGAGCTGCCGGCGGGTTTCGCGGGCACGCTGGCGCCCGCGCCCGTCGCGACGATGCCGGCCTTCGACGCCGCGGCCCTGGTCGGCATCGCCCTGCCGCTCTTCGTCGTCACGATGGCCTCGCAGAACATCCCCGGCATCGCCGTCCTCAACGTCAACGGCTACCGGCCGGATCCCGGGCCGCTGCTGCGCATGACCGGGGTCTTCTCGATGCTCGCCGCGCCCTTCGGCTCGCATGCCGTCAACCTCGCCGCGATCACCGCGGCGATCTGCGCGGGCCCCGACGCGCATCCCGATCCCGCGCGGCGCTGGATCGCGGCCTGCGTCGCCGGCGCGGGCTACGTCGTGCTCGGCCTGCTCGCCGGCGCGGCCGCGGCGGTCGTCTCCGCCTCGCCGCCAATCCTCATCGAGGCCGTGGCCGGGCTCGCGCTGCTGGGCTCCTTCGCCTCCGCGCTGTCCGCCGCGCTGGCGCAGCCGGCTGAGCGCGAGGCCGCGGCGGTCACCTTCCTCGTCGCCGCCTCGGGCGTCACGCTGCTCGGCGTCAGCGGCGCCTTCTGGGGCCTCGTCGCCGGTGGCGCGATGCTCGCGCTGGCGTCCTGGCGCCGGGGGCCTGCCGCCTAGCGTCGCGCGGCGCGGCAGAGCGACAGGAGCTCGCCGCGCGAGCCGACATGCAGCTTGCGGTAGATGTTCCTGCGGTGGACCTTGACCGTCCCGTCGGCGATGGAGAGACGCGCCGCGATATGCTCGGTCGCGAGGCCCGCGAGCAGGTGCTCCGCGACCTCCGCCTCGCGCGCACTCAGCCTGGCGGTGATGGCCTCGGGGCAGGCGCGCGCATCGACGGCGGATTCGCCATCCGGCTCGTCCGCAGGCTGTGGCAGGCGACGGAAATGCACCTCGAAGGCGGCCTCGAGCACGGGCGTGAACTCCCGCAGCCGGCGGAGTTCGTCGTCGCCGAACGGGCCGATCGCGGTGGAGCGGATCAGCGCGATGTGGACCACGCGCCCCGCGCCCACGGGCATCAGGAAACCGACTTCCTCGGCGAGGCGGCCGCTGCCGGCGTGCCGCTCGCGCGACGCGCCCGGCGGCAGGATGTCGGCGAGGCGCGGCCCCATCTCGTAGCGGGCGAGGTACTGGCCATAGGCGGGGTCGAGTTCCGGCATCCGGAACACGCCCGCGGGCAGGGGGCGCTGTGCGCCCTTGTAGAAGGGGTCGAGTTCGTAGGTGTGGCCGCAATAGGTGCGATGGAACGCGCCCGACGTGCGGCGCGCGAGAAGGTCGCGCGGGCGGCGGCGGCGGTTGAAGAGGAAGACGCCCGTGTGCTCGAAGGCCACGAGGTCGTCGAGCGCGTCGAGCGCGCGCAGGCAGAGGTCCTCGCCGCCGATCCCGCCGATCAGCCGGGCCGCGTGCCGCGCCCAGTCGAATGAATGCCCAGTCGTCGCCATGCCTTTTCCCCGCCGGCCCTCCGGCTACCCTCCGAGGGGTATTGACCGGCATCGGCCGCCATTCCGAGACTAGTCGACGTGAATGGGCGACGAAAGCGCCGGGGGCTCCCGGCGATCGTCGCGTTTCCTGCCTGGGAGAACCGAACCGTGAGAAACCTCGTCGCAAGCATCGCCTCCGCGATCGCCATCGCCTTCGCCGCGACCACGCCGGCCGCCGCCCAGCAGGAGCTGCGCGCGGGCTCGGAATGCACCTATTTCCCCTTCAACTTCCGCGACACCGACGGCGTGCTGAAGGGCTACGACATCGACGTCGGCAACGAGCTGGGCAAGCGCCTCGGCGTCAAGATCGAATGGGTCTGCCAGAAGTGGGACGGCATGCTGCCGGCGCTGCTGGCGAACAAGTTCGACCTGATCCTCGCCTCGATGTCGATCACCGAGGAGCGCCGCCAGCGCATCGACTTCTCCGAGAGCTATCGCGTCTCGATCGGCCAGTTCGTCGGCGCTAAGAACAAGGGGTACAAGCTGTTCAACGCCGACAACACGCCCGATCCCGCGGCGTTCAAGGGCGTGCGCGTCGGGCTGCAGCGCGCGACCACCTACGACAACTGGATCCAGGCGAAGGTGCCGGCCGCGACGGTCGTGCGCTACGACACGGTCGAGCAGCTCTACCTCGAGCTCAAGTCGGGTCGCGTCGACGTGATCATGACCAACCCGATGAAGACCCACCTCGAGTTCCTGTCCAAGCCGGACGGCGCGGGCTTCGAGGTCGTCGGGCCGCAGCTCGAGGACGAGAAGTATTTCGGGACGGGCGTCGGGGTCGGCGTGCGCAAGGGCAACGCCGAGCTGCTCAAGCGCATGGACACGGCGATCCTCGCGATGCGCAAGGACGGCACGCTCGACGGCTTCAGCCGCAAGTACTTCCCCTGGGCCATCCACCCGACGAACTGAGAGCCGGGGCCGGGCGCGCGTCGCGGCGGGGAGGAGCTCCCCGCCGCACGCGGGCCTTCCCGCCCCCGCCACGCGCGGCATGTCGATCGTCCTCGCCTGGGCGGACAGCTTCCTCGCCGGGTCGCTGGTCATCCTGCGCGTCTTCGCGATCGCGCTGGTCCTGACGATCGCCTGGGGGCTGCTTGGCGCGACGGCGAAGCTGTCGGGAAGCCGCGTCGCGCGCCGGCTCGCGGCCATCTACACGACGGTCTTCCGCGGCACGCCCGAGCTGCTCGTCGTGCTCATCTTCTACTTCGGTTCGGCGATCACGCTGACATGGATCGCGACGCGGCTCGACCTCGGCATGAAGTTCGTCGACATCCCGCCGCTCTGGGCTGGTGCCTTCGCCATCAGCCTGATCGTCGGCTCCTACGCGACGGAGACCTTCCGCGGCGCGCTGCAGGGCGTCGACGCCGGCCAGGTGGAGGCCGCGCGCGCCCTTGGCCTCTCGCCGCTGCGCATCTTCATCCATGTCCGGCTGCCGCAGATGTGGCGCCTCGCCCTTCCCGGCCTCGGCAACCACATGAACTCGATCATCAAGGACACGTCGCTGCTTTCCGTCATCGGCGTCGAGGAGATCACCTACACGGCGGAGATGGCGACCACGCTCACCGGCCAGCCCTTCACCATGTACCTCGTCGTGGCGCTCATCTACCTCGCCATGACATCGCTGGTCGTCGCGTCGGTGGCGCGGCTGGAGCGGCGCGCCAACCGCCATCTCGGGGCGGCGCGATGAGCTTCGACATCCAGCTCGTGGTCGACAGCGTCCCGCGCATCGCGCTCGGCGCCGGGCTCACGCTGCAGCTCCTCGCCCTGTCGCTCGCCTGCGGCACCGCGCTCGGGACCGCCGTCGCGCTGATGCGCATCAGCGGCAGTCGCCTGCTCTCCTGGCCGGCCTTCGCCTATTGCTACGTCATCCGCGGCACGCCGATGCTGGTGCAGCTCTTCCTCGTGTACTACGGCCTGTCCCAGTTCGAGGCCGTGAGGTCGAGCGTGCTGTGGCCGGTCCTGCGCGAGCCCTACTGGTGCGCGGTGCTCGCCTTCTCGGTCAACTGCGGCGCCTACACCGCCGAGATCCTGCGCGGCGGCATACTCGGCGTGGACAAGGGCCTGCACGAGGCGGGCCGCTCGCTCGGCCTGTCGCCGTCGCGGCGCTTCGTGCTCGTCACGGCGCCGATCGCCATCCGCCTGGCGCTCCCGGCCTATGGCAACGAGGTGGTCAGCCTCCTCAAGGCCACGGCGCTGGTCAGCATGATCACGATGAGCGACATCACCGGCGTCGCGCGCGACATCGTCGCGCGCACCTTCGCGCCCTACGAGATCTTCATCGCCGCGGCGATCGTCTACCTCGCCCTGACCTGGATCCTCCAGGCCGGCCTGCGGCGGGTCGAGCGCCGGGCCAACCGCTACGTCGCCGCATGAACGCGGGCGCGGCGGCAACCACGGAGTCGAAGCGATGAGCAACTCGTCCAATCCCCCCGCCCGCGTCCCGGGCACCGGCTACGCGCAGGAGCATGTCGACTTCGCGGTCGCGCTCGTCGATCGCGCGCGCGCGGTGATGGCGCTGCGCCGCGCCCGGCCCGCCGACGTCGAGATCAAGCCGGACTCGAGCTACGTCACCGACACCGACCGCGAGATCGAGCGCGAGCTGCGGACCATGATCGCGGCGCGCTTTCCCGCGCATGGCATCCTCGGCGAGGAATACGGGCCGGAGAACGCGTCGGCGGAGCACGTGTGGTCGCTCGACCCGATCGACGGCACGGCCGCCTATGTCGCCGGGCTCCCGGTGTTCGGCACCCTCGTCGCGCTGCTCCACGGCGGGACCCCGGTGGTCGGCATCATCGACCATCCCGTCACCGACGACCGCTGGGTCGGCGCGATCGGGCGACCGACGACGTGGAACGGCGCGGCCGTCCGCACGCGCCGCTGCGCGACGCTCGCGCGCGCGATGCTCTCGGCCAGCAACCCGGACTTCTTCTCGCCCGTGGAGCAGCCGCGCTTCGAGCGGCTGCGCGCGGCCACGCAATGGCGCATCTATGGCGGCAGTTGCTACAGCTACGGCCTGCTCGCCGCGGGTCGCACCGACGTCGCGATCGACTCCGGGCTGTCCATCCACGACTACGCGCCCTATGCCCCGATCCTCGCGGGCGCCGGCGGCGTGATCACCGACTGGGAAGGCCGGCCGATCTCGATCCGCACCGGCCGCCAGATCCTCGCCGCGGGCGACCCGGAGCGCCATGCCGAGGCGCTCGCCCTCGTCGCCGCCTGACCAACCGACCACCGGCCACCGACCAGAGAACACAGCAAGGAGATTGCCAAGATGTCGAATTTCCAGCCCTTCGTCATGGAACGCATGATGGGCAAGTGGGAGAACGTCGTCCGCTACAACCTGTCGGAAAGCGGCGTCCATCCGCTGAAGCTCGGAGAGCTGATGGCGATGGCGGGTCGCACGGTCGACGAGCTCGCCGAGGTCGAGATCAACTACCCTCAGGCCAATGGCACGCGCGAGCTCCGGCGCACGATCGCCGCCTACTACCCGCCCGCTGGCGAGGACAACGTGCTGGTGACGACCGGCGCGGCCGAGGCGAACTACCTGATCGTCAATACCCTGCTGCAGCCCGGCGACGAGGCCGTGGTGATGCGCCCCAACTACCTGCAGGTCTGGGGCATCGCCCGCAACCGCGGGGTCCATGTCCGCGACTTCGACCTGGTCGAGGCGAAGGGCTGGGCGCCAGACCTCGCGCAGCTCGAGGCGAATGTCGGCCCGCGCACGAAGCTGATCGCCGTGTGCAACCCGAACAACCCGACCGGCCGCATCCTGACCGCCGCCGAGATGGCGGCGATCGTCGCAGCCGCCGCGCGCGTCGGCGCCTGGATCCTCGCGGACGAGGTCTATGCCGGCGCCGAGCGCGAGACCGACGTGGTGACGCCGACCTTCTACGGCATGTACGACAAGGTCCTGGCGGTCGGCAGCATGAGCAAGGCCTATGGCCTGCCCGGGCTGCGCACGGGCTGGGTGGTCGGCCCGGCGGCCGTGCTCGACGACATGTGGGCGCGCCACGACTACATCACGATCACCGGCACCATGCTGTCGGACAAGCTGACCGCGATCGCGCTCTCGCCGCAGGTGCGGCCGAAGATCCTCGCGCGCACGCGCGGCCTGATCCGCGCTGGCTATCCCGTGCTCCAGGAATGGGCCGCGCAGCACGGCAACACGATCCAGGTCTACCCGTCGCAGGCCGCGGCGATCGCCTTCATGCGCTACAACCGCAAGGTCAACTCGTCGAAGCTGGTCGAGAAGCTGCGCGACGAGAAGAGCGTGCTGATCGTGCCGGGCGACCATTTCGGCTACGACCACCACCTGCGCATCAGCTTCGGCCTGCCGCACGACTACCTGCGCGAGGGGCTGTCGCGGATCACCCAGGTGCTGGAGGAGATCGGCGAGTGAGGGGGATCCTGGCCGAGGTCGAGGCGGCCGCCGGCCGGATCCGGGGCCACGCGCGCGAGACCCCGCTCGAGCCGTCCCCGGCGCTGGGCGAGGCGGCGGGCGCGCGCGTGTTCCTCAAGTGCGAGAACCTGCAGCACACCGGCTCGTTCAAGGCGCGCGGCGCGCTCAACAAGGTGATGTCGCTCTCGCGCGCCGAGATCGACGCGGGCGTCGTCACTGCCTCCACCGGCAACCACGGCGCGGCGGTCGGCTTCGCGCTTGCCGCCGCCGGCGGACGCGCCACGGTCTTCGTGCCCGAGGGTGCCTCCGCCACCAAGCTGGCGGCGATCGCCCGCCGCGGATGCGA
This sequence comes from Pseudomonadota bacterium, assembly GCA_041178225.1. Taxonomy (GTDB): domain Bacteria; phylum Pseudomonadota; class Alphaproteobacteria; order CACIAM-22H2; family CACIAM-22H2; genus CAIOSQ01. The sequence goes on from JBEGVV010000233.1 coordinate 18,225, forward strand.
GATACGCAGGCACGGCCTCGATTCCGGCGAGACAGAGGCCTTCGCGCGCGCCCATGCCGAGGCGACGGGCGCGACCTGGATCTCGCCCTACAACGATCCGCTGGTGGTCGGCGGCCAGGGCACGGTCGGCGTCGAGCTCCTGCGGCAGATGCCGCGCGTCGACGCGGTCTTCGTGGCGCTCGGCGGCGGCGGCCTGGTCGGCGGCATCGGCGCCTGGCTCAAGGCGCATTCGCCAGGCACGCGCGTGGTCGCCTGCTCGCCCGCCAACAGCGCCGTGATGGCGAGGTCGGTCGAGGCGGGCCGGATCCTCGAGCTCGAATCGCTGCCGACGCTGTCGGACGGCACCGCTGGCGGCGTGGAGCAGGGCAGCATCACCTTCCCGCTGGTGCGCGAGGTCGTCGACGAGCACGTCCTCGTCGGAGAGGACGAGATCGCCGTGGCGATGCGCGACACGATGGAGGCCCACCACATGATGGTCGAGGGCGCGGCGGGCGTCGCCGTCGCGGGCTACCGGCGCCAGGCCGCGCGCTGGGCGGGCGCGGACGTGGCGATCGTCCTGTGCGGGGCGAACGTGTCGGTCGCGACCCTGCGGTCGGTGCTGTCGTGACCCGCATCCTGCGGCGCGCGGAGATCGAGGCTGCCATCGGCAAGATCGACCTTCTTGCGCGCATCGAGGAGGCCTTCGCCGCGTTCTCCGCCGGCCGCTGCAACGTGCCTCCGGTCGGCGAGTTGCTGATGCAGAAGGGCGAGGTCCACATCAAGTATGGCTGCGTGAACGGGGATCCGACCTATCTCGTCAAGATCGCCTCCGGCTTCCCCGGCAATCCCGCGCTCGGCCTGCCATCGGGGAACGGCGCGATGCTGATCTTCAGCCAGGAGACAGGCGCGCTGGAGACCGTGTTGCTCGACGAGGGCCATCTCACCGACCTGCGGACCGCCGCGGCAGGTGCCGTCGCCGCTCGCCACCTCGCGCCGCGCGCGGTCGAGCGCATCGGCATCCTCGGCACGGGCGTGCAGGCGCGACTGCAGGCACGCCATCTCGCCCCCGTCGTCGGATGCCGCGACGTCCTGCTCTTCGGTCGGACGGCCGCGCGCCGTGCCGCCTGCCGCGACGACCTCGTCGCGCTTGGCCTCGACGTGCGGGAGACAGACGACCCGCGCGAGGTCGGGCGGGGCTGCGACGTCGTGGTCGCGACGACGTCCGCGCATCGGCCGCTCCTCCACGCGGGCGACCTGCGGGCGCGGGCCCATGTCAACGCGATGGGCTCCGACACGCCGGACAAGCAGGAACTCGACGCCGCGCTTGTCGCCTCTGCCTCGCGCGTCGTCGTCGATTCCCGCGCCCAGGCGGCGCTCCGCGGCGAGGCGCACAAGGCCGTGGCGGCCGGGTTGCTCGACCCGGCGCGCATCGAGGAGATCGGCGAGATCGTGCTTGGCCGCGCGCCGGGTCGCCGCGCGGATGACGGGATCACGATCTTCGACTCCACCGGCCTCGCGGTGCAGGACATCGCCATCGCCGCCGCGGTCGCCGCGGCTGCAGCCTAGGCTTTCCGGGGGTATCGCGAGGAAGGCGGGGTAGCGCCTGCCATGGCCCCGCGTGCGAGGGCGTGGGGACGATCCCGCGGATCGCGCGCACCGCTGGCGCGACCAGGCTCGAGGCGGCGATGCGCCGGTTCCGCGCCGGCCAGCGGCTCGCGACGATGATGGACCAAATCGCCGCCGGCTTCACCGACGCGGAGTTGGCGCTGCTCGCCGCCTGCTTCGGGAGGAAGGAGTGTGCGCCATGCCGGTCCTGTCCGGCCGCCACGTCCTCGCGTCCGCGTTCGCGACGCCTGCCCGCATGTCGAGGTGCCGTCCCGGCGCGCGGGCCGGGTCGCGCTCGATCCCGAGAGCGGCTGGCACCGACTGGGGCTGCGCCGCTCTGGCGCGGGGCGCGCGACCCGCGCATGCTTCGCTCCGCGACGGGAGGACAGCATGCGCATGGTCGAATACGCCGACGCCTCGCCCGAGGTGAAGGCCGTCTACGACGACATCATGGCGACGCGGCGCGTCGACTGGATCAACAACTTCTGGAAGGTCCTCGCCAACGACCCCGCGTCGCTGCGCCGGACATGGGAATCGCTGAAGCAGGTGATGGCGCCGGGCGCGCTCGACCCGCTCGTCAAGGAGATGCTCTACCTGGCGGTCAGCGCCTCGAATGGCTGTGGCTACTGCATCGCCTCGCATTCCGCCGCGGCGCGCAAGGCCGGGATGAGCGATGCGATGTTCGGCGAGCTGATGGCGGTGGTCGGCATGGCGAACGAGACCAACCGCCTCGCGCAGGGCTGGCAGGTCGAGGTCGACGAACGCTTCCGCCCGCGACGCTAAGCCGGGGGCGTCAGCGCGCCTGGCGCGGTCGCGGCGTCGGGCGCCAGTCCGGCGGGGCGAGCTCGAAGCCCGCGAACTCGAAGGCCGGGCCGACCGTGCAGCCGACCAGCGTCCAGGCGCCGAGGCTCTCGGCGGCCTGCCAGTGCCCGGCCTGCACGACGAGCTGCGGGCGCTGGCCCGCCGCGATGTCGGGCCCGAGCCAGCGCGCCTCGGCGTCGTGGCCGTCCGGCGACGTCGTCAGCACCAGCGGCGCGCCGGCGTACCAGTGCCAGATCTCCGCCGCGTCGACGCGATGCCAGCGCGATACCTCGCCGGCGGCAAGCAGGAAGTAGATCGCGGTCATCGCCCCGCGCCCGCCATCCGGCGCGGCATGGCGGAACGTCTCGACGTAGTGGCCTCCCTCGGGATGCGGCTTCATCCCGAGGGAGGCGACGATGTCCGCGGGCTTCACTTCGGCTTCGTCGCGCCGAGCGAGGCGTGCTCGCGGTTCGCCTTGTCGAGCCATGCGAAGAGCCGCGGCCGGGACGCGCGCGCGCCCGGGACGACGTCGCGGAACTCCATCCAGTCGAGGGCGCAGGCCACCGCGACCTTGCCGAGGTCGAGCGGGCCCTCGAGCGACGCGGCCTCCGCCTCGAGCAGGTCGAGGGCGTTTCCGATCTTCGCGAGCTGCCCGTCGATCCATTCCTTCCACTGCAGCCCCGCGGGGCGCATGGCCTGCTCGTAGCGCACGAGGATGCCGGCGTCGGCGATGCCGTCGGCGATCGCCTCCATGCGCAACGCCTGCCAGCGCGCGCGGCCGGCGGCGGGGACGAGGCGGTTGCCGCCGAGCGCGTCGAGGTACTGCGCGATCACCTTCGACTCCACGAGCTGCATCCCGTCGTCGGTCTCCAGCGCCGGGATCTTCATCAGCGGGTTGTGGCGCGCCAGATCGCGGTTGGGCGAGGCCGGGTTCACGGCCTGCGTGATCTTCTCGATGCGGCCATCGAGCCCGTTCTCGATCGCGACGACCATCACCTTGCGTACGAACGGCGAGAGCGGGGAATAGTGGAGCTTCATCTGCGTCTGGTCCTTTCCTGGAAACGGGTCGTCAGCGGAACTTGTCCTTGCTCGCGCGCAGGAAGCCGAAGACCGCGGCTGGATCGGCCGGGTCGAGGCCATGGGCGCGGGCGAGCACCGGGTCGTCGGCGCGCAGGAACGGGTTGGTGCGCTTCTCGAGGCCGAGCGGCGAGGGCACGGTCGCCTCGCCGCGCGCGCGCTGGGCGTCGACGAAGGCCGCGCGCGCGACAAGCTCGGCGTTGGCGCCGTCGACGTGCAGCGCGAAGCGCGCGTTGGACTGGGTGTATTCGTGGGCGCAATGCACCATCGTCTCGTCGGGCAGTGCGCGCAGCCTGGCGAGCGACGCCCACATCTGCGGCGCGGTCCCCTCGAACATGCGCCCGCAGCCAAGGGCGAAGAGCGTGTCGCCGCAGAACAGGGCGCGCGCGCGCGGGAAGTGGAAGGCGATGTGCCCGCGCGTATGGCCGGGCACGTCGAGGACGACGGCCTCCTCCTCGCCGAAGGCCAGGCGGTCGCCGTCGCCCAGCGCGAGGTCGATGCACGGGATGCGCGCGCTGTCCGCGCGCGGGCCCACGACCTCGCAGCCGAACTCCTCCTTGAGCGCCCGGTTGCCGCCGACATGGTCGGCGTGGTGGTGGGTGTTGAGGATCCGCGAGAGGCGCCAGCCGCGCGCCGCGAGCGCCGCGCGCACCGGCGCCGGGTCCGCGGGATCGACCACGCCGACCATGCCCGAGCGCGGCTCGCGCAGCAGCCAGACATAGTTGTCCGACAGCGCCGGCAGGCGGACGATCTCGATCGTCATGCGTCCCTCCCGATGCCGCGGCGCAGCGCGCGGCCAAGGCGGCGCGCCAGCCGCGCCATGCCGGTCGATTCCTCGTCCGCGACCTCGATGGCGAGGCCGGCGCGCAGGATATGCCCGCGCTCGACCTCGCGCACCACCAGTTCGAGCGCGCCAAGCGGGATCCGGTCGCCCACCACGGGCTCGCCCGCGAGGCGTGCCCTGAGGAAGGCATCGAGCGTCTGCGCGCCGTCGGCGACGCCGAAGTCGATGCCGTAGAGCGCGGAGACCTCGGCGAGCGCGACGTCGCCGCGGAAGGAGAACTCGCCCGGCCCGCCGCCGCCGGGCGCCGTGCGCCGCTTGGGCGTGGCGAAGAGGCGGTCGAGCGCGATGACGTGCTGCGGCGGCGCGAGGGCGATGACCAGGTCGTCCGGCGCGAGGCGCTCGAGCGTGGCGCGGTTCATCACCGTGCCCTCGCGGATGACCGCGATGATGCGCGTGCGCCGCGGCAGGACGAGCTCCGCGAAGCGCGGGCCGAGCGCGGGGCTTCCCGGCGCGACGCTCCAGCTCGCGGCCTCGCGGTCGGTGGAGAGCGGGAGGTCGATGCCGTGGCGCTCCGGCGCCTCGGGCGCGGGTGGCAGCTCGATGCCGAGGAAGCGCGCGGCCGGCGCGACGGTCCAGCCCTGGAGGAGCAGCGACGCGATCACGACGACGAAGGCGACGTTGAAGATCGTCATGCCCTCTGGCAGCCCTGCCATGACGGGGATCGAGGCGAGGAAGATCGGCACCGCGCCGCGCAGGCCGACCCAGGCGATGAAGCTGCGCTCGCGCCAGCCGAAGCGGAACGGCGCGAGGCCGGCGAAGACGGCCACCGGTCGCGCGACGAGGATCAGCGCCAGCGCGATCACGATCTCCGCCCGCCAGTTGGCGAGCAGGCTCGAGGGCGTGACCAGCAGGCCGAGCAGCAGGAACATCGAGATCTGCGCGAGCCAGGCGAGCCCGTCGTGGAAGCGGCTGATCACCTGCTGCGCGCGGTGCCGGTTGTTCCCGAGCACGAGGCCGGCGAGGTAGATGGCGAGGAAGCCCGAGGCGTCGATGAGCTGCGCCCCGGCGAAGACGGTCAGCGCCACCGCGGCGGCCAGGATCGGGTAGAGGCCGGCTGCGATGTCGACGCGGTTGACGAGCCACAGGAGGAAATACCCGCCGAGGACGCCGATCGCCGCGCCGCCGAACATCTGGACGAGGAAGCTCTCGGCGATGCGCGCGGCGTCGAGCCCCGCGCCCTGCGCGACGATCAGCTCGATGCAGGTGATGGTCAGGAAGATCGCCATCGGGTCGTTGATGCCGGACTCGACCTCCAGCGTCGCGCTGACGCGCTTGGACAGCTCGGTGCCCCGCGCGTGGAGCAGCAGGAACACCGCCGCCGCGTCGGTCGACGCCACCGTCGCGCCGACGAGCAGCCCGGGCAGCCAGCCCATGCCGAGGGCAAGGCTCGCCACGGCGCCGACGATCGCGGCGGTGACCAGGACGCCGAAGGTCGCGAGGCTGAAGGCCGGCGCGAGGGCGATGCGGAACGCGGAGCGCGGCGTGCGCAGCCCGCCATCGAAGAGGATGATCGCCAGCGCGATCGAGCCGACGAGGTAGGTGAGGCGGAAGTCATCGAAGCGGATCCCGCCGATCCCGTCCTCGCCCGCCAGCATGCCGATGCCGAGGAAGACGAGGAGCAGCGGCGCGCCGATGCGCGCCGACACGGTGACGAGCAGGATGCTCGCCGCGACGAGCAGCGCGGCGACGAAGATCAGCTGGAAGACGAGCTGGTTGATCAGTTCCACGAGGCTTCCCCGGCCACGGTTTTGCCCGATGGGCGCGGGGCGCCGCAACCCTGCGTCGCGGGCGGCGCGCGGGCGCGCGATGTCGTAGGATGCACGGGCCATGTCCGCCGACGTCGTCGACCTGCGCGACTTCTACGCCACCCCGCTCGGGCGGACCGCCCGCGAGGCGATACGCGGGCGGCTGCGCGAGATCTGGCCCGACCTTTCCGGCCTGCGCCTCGCGGGGATCGGCTACGCGCCGCCCTACCTGCGGGGCTTCGCGGGCGAGGCCGAGCGCGTCATGGCGCTCATGCCGGCGGGGCAGGGCGTCATGCGCTGGCCGCCCGAGGGCGCGAATGTCGCCGCGCTGGTCGACGAGGCCGCGCTCCCGCTCCCGGACGCCTCGGTCGATCGGATCCTGGTCGTCCACGCGCTGGAGCATGCCGAGCAGCTGCGCCCGCTGCTGCGCGAGGTCTGGCGCGTGCTGGCGGGGCCAGGCCGGGCGGTCTTCGTCGTCCCGAACCGCCGCGGGATCTGGGCGCGGGTCGACAGCACGCCCTTCGGCCATGGCCAGCCCTATTCGGCCGGCCAGCTCTCGCGGCTGCTGCGCGACAACCTCTTCACCCCCACGGTCAGGGCGCCGGCGCTCTTCGCGCCACCCTTCTCCTCGCGCCCGCTGCTGAGCTCGGCCCGCGCATGGGAACGCGCCGGCCGGCGCTGGTTCGAGCGCTTCGCCGGCGTCGTGCTGGTCGAGGCCTCGAAGACCCTCTACGTCCCCGGCGCCGCGCGCCGCCGCCCGCTGCTCGCGCCGTCGCGCCCGGCCCTCGCGGGGCCATGGCGGCGCGACGCCCCGGCGGATGGCCGGGACGGGTGAGCGCGGGCCGGGCTCAGGCCCGCCGGCCGAGGACGAAGAGGCCCTGCTCGCCGAGCAGGTTGGCGAGGAAGCCCGGCGCGCGCAGCGCGCGCGGGCTGCCCGCGGCGTCGAGCACCATGCCGCGCTCGATCGCGATGCCGACGTCGGAGCAGAGCTCCGCGAAGTCGTCGATCGTGCAGAGGTGGATGTTGGGCGTCTCGTACCACGCGACGTCGTAGGAATCCGTCACCGGCATCTTGCCCGACCAGAGCAGCTTGAGCCGCACGTGCCAGGCGCCGAAGTTCGGGAAGCTGACGATCGCGCGGCGGCCGATGCGCACGAGCTGCATCAGCACCTCGCGCGGGTCGTGGGTCGCCTGCAGCGTCTGCGACAGGATCACGTAGTCGAAGGCGTCGGACGGGTAGTCCTTGAGGTCGGTGTCCGCGTCGCCCTGGATCACCGACAGGCCATGCGCGACGCAGTTGTTCACGCCGGCCTGGCTGATCTCCATGCCCCGGCCGTCGACCTGGCGGAAATGGACGAGGTAGTCGAGCAGCTGGCCGTCGCCGCAGCCCACGTCGAGCACGCGGGTGCCGGGCTCGATCATGTCGGCGATGACCTGCAGGTCGACGCGGATGTTGGCGCGCGGATGGGCGCCGACGAGCTGCTGGGGCGTCGCCATCAGCGCTTCAGCCCGCGGCGCTCGGCGCAGCCCTCGACGAAGCCGCCGAGCACCTTGAACAGCTCGGGTTCGTCGAGCAGGAACGCGTCGTGGCCCTTGTCGGTGGGGATCTCGACGAAGCTCACGTTGGCCGCCGCGGCGTTGAGCGCGTGCACGAGGGCGCGGCTCTCCGAGGTCGGGAACAGCCAGTCCGAGGTGAAGCTGACGACGCAGAAGCGCGCGCGGCTGCCGCGGAACGCGTTGGCGAGATGGCCGCCGAAGTCGCGCGCGAGGTCGAAGTAGTCCATGGCGCGCGTGATGTAGAGGTAGGAGTTCGCGTCGAAGCGCTCGACGAAGGTCGAGCCCTGGTGGCGCAGGTAGCTCTCGACCTGGAAGTCGGCGCCGAAGCCGTAGCTCAGCGCGTCGCGGTCCTGGAGGTTGCGGCCGAACTTGCGGTGCAGCGCCGTCTCCGACAGGTAGGTGATGTGCGCCGCCATGCGCGCCACGGCGAGGCCGCGCTGCGGGCGCGTGCCGCGCTCGGCGTAGGCGCCGGCGCACCATTCCGGGTCGGCCATGATCGCCTGGCGGCCGACCTCGTGGAACGCGATGTTCTGCGCGGAGTGGCGCGCCGCCGTCGCGATCGGCATCGCCGAGAACACCATCTCGGGATGCGCCGTCGCCCATTGCAGCACCTGCATGCCGCCCATCGAGCCGCCGACGACGCAGAACAGGCTCTCGATGCCGAGCGATTCGACGAGGCGCTTCTGGGCGCGGACCATGTCGCCGATGGTGATGACCGGGAAGGAGAGGCCGTAGGGCCTGCCCGTCGCCGGGTCGGTCTCCTTCGGCCCCGTGGTCCCCATGCAGCCGCCGATCACGTTCGCGCAGATGACGAAGAAGCGGTCCGTGTCGAGGACGCGTCCCGGGCCGACCAGCGTCTCCCACCAGCCGGGCTTGCCGGTCACGGGATGGGTCTCGGCGACGAACTGGTCGCCCGTGAGGGCGTGGCACACCAGCACCGCGTTGGCCTTGCGCGCGTCGAGCCGGCCATAGGTGCGATAGGCGATGGTCACCGGGCCCAGCCGCCCGCCATTGTCGAGCGGCAGGGGATCGTCCGCCGGGATGACGAAACGCTCCCCCGGCAGGACCGGCGGCGGCGTGAGCGAAATCTTCGGCGAAGAGATCGTCATGCGCGGGGAAATTGCTAAGGGACGGTGAAAGGGCCGGAAGGATTGCACCCCGACCCCCAGCGTTCAAGGCCAGCATTTGCTTTCGTCGTGGCTTGCGGATATCTCGGGGCGGAAGCGAAACCAGCATGGCCCATGGACGAGACGCCAAGACAGCTTGACGACATACGACGCGAGATCGACGCGCTGGACCATAGCATCCACGACGCGCTGATGGCGCGCGCCGCGCTCGTCGCCGGCGTGCGGCGGGCCAAGGGCGCCGGCGGCGCGATCCTGCGCCCGGGCCGCGAGGCGGCCGTGCTGCGACGCCTCGTCGCGCGCCACCGGGGCGACATGGACCCCAGCGTCGTGGTGCGGATCTGGCGCGAGATCATGACCGCGTCGAGCCGCCAGCAGGGGCCGTTCTCCGTCGCGGTGGCCAGCGCGGCAGCCGGCGGCGCCGGCATCGAGCTCGCGCGCGACCATTTCGGGATGCTGACCGCGCTGCAGCCCTCGTCCTCCATCGCGCAGGCCATCCGCGCGGTGACCGAGAACCGCGCGCAGGTCGCTCTCGTCCCGCTCGCCGAGGACATTCCCGACGATCCGTGGTGGCGCAGCCTCGGTACCGGCCCGGCGCCGCGGCTGGTCGTGATCGCGCGCCTGCCTTTCGAGCGCGACCAGCGCGCGGGCGCCGCGCTGCTCGTCGGCCGCCAGGATTTCGACCCCTCGGGCGAGGACCGCGGCTTCGTCATCGCGGAGACGCGCGCCGAGATCAGCCAGGCCCGGCTGCGCGTGGCGCTCGAGAAGCATGGCCTCGCCGTGACGGGCTTCCCCGCGTCGATCGACGATCCCGGCGGCGGCTCCCTGCAGCTGGTCGAGATCGCCACCTATGTCGAGCCTGGCGACCCGCGCCTCGCCGCCGCCGCCGCCGAGGCCGCGGAGCATGCCAGCCTGCGCGTCGCTGGCGGCTACGCGGTGCCGCTCGACCTGCCGCGCGGCTGAGGCGCCCGCCTGCGCCGCGCCACGACTTCCCGCAGCCCCCGGACACGGTGACCACGCCATGACCACTCCCGTTCCCCGCCCCGGCGTGATGGAGATCGAGCCCTATGTCGGCGGCAAGTCCTCCGTCGCCGGCGCCGCGCGCGTGATCAAGCTGTCCTCGAACGAGGGCGCGCTGGGCCCCAGCAGGCGGGCGATGGAGGCCTATGCGGCCCAGGCCGCCAGCCTGCACCGCTACCCCGACGGCGGCGCGTCGACGCTGCGCGAGGCGATCGCGCGGCGCTTCGGCCTCGACCCCGCGCGCGTCGTCTGCGGCGCCGGTTCCGACGAGCTGATCTCGCTGCTGGTGAAGGCCTATGCCGGCCCCGGCGACGAGGTGCTCTACAGCCAGTACGGCTTCGTCATGTACCCGATCTCCGCGCATGCCGCGGGCGCCACGCCGGTGAAGGCGCCGGAGACCGGCTTCCGCACCGACGTCGACGCGATGCTCGCCAAGGCCGGCCCGCGCACGAAGATCTGCTTCGTCGCCAACCCGAACAACCCGACCGGCAGCTACATCACGGCCGCGGAACTGCGCCGCCTGCGCGAGGGCCTGCCCGCGCACACGCTGCTGGCGGTCGACGCGGCCTACGCGGAATACGTCACGCGCAACGACTACGGCGCCGGGCTCGAGCTGGTCGAGGCGCGCGACGACGTCGTCATGCTGCGCACCTTCTCGAAGATCTACGCGCTGGGCGGCCTGCGCCTCGGCTGGGCCTACGCGCCCGCCGGCGTCGTCGACGTGCTCAACCGCGTGCGCGGTCCCTTCAACGTCTCCTCCGCCGCGCAGGCCGCGGGCGTCGCCGCGCTCGAGGACGTCGCCTTCGCCGACGCCGCGCGCGCCCACAACGACGCCTGGCTGCCGTGGTTCGCGGGGCAGCTCGCCGCGCTCGGCCTCGCCTCGCTCCCCTCGGTCGGGAACTTCGTGCTCGTGCGCTTCCCGCCCGGCGCGCGCGACGCCGCCGCGGCGACCGCGCATCTCGCGCGCGACGGAATCATCCCGCGCCCGGTCGCCAACTATGGCCTGCCGGACTGGATCCGCTTCACCATCGGCACCGAGGAGGAGATGCGCGCGGTCGTCGCCAGCCTCTCCGCCTTCATGAGGGCCTGAGGCGATGGCGCGACAGAAGCCGCTCTTCCGCCGCGTCGCGATCGTCGGGTTCGGGCTGATCGGGTCCTCCGTCGCGCGCGTCCTGCGCCGCGACGGCCTCGCCGGCGAGATCGTCGCCTGCGACGCCTCGGCCGAGGCGCGCGCGCGCGTCCTCGCGCTCGGCATCGCCGACCGCGCCCTTGCCAGCCCCGCCGCCGCCGTGCGTGGCGCCGACCTCGTGATGCTCTGCACGCCGGTCCGCAGCTTCGGGGCGATCGGCGCGGCCATGGCACGCGGCCTGTCGAAGGGAGCCATCGTCTCCGACGTCGGCTCGGTGAAGGGCGCGGTCGTCGAGGCGCTCGCGCCGCACATCCCCAGGGGCGTGCATCTCGTGCCCGGCCACCCGATCGCCGGCACCGAGAACTCGGGCCCCGACGCCGGCTTCGCGGAGCTCTTCCAGGGGCGCTGGTGCGTCCTGACGCCGCCCGAGGGCACGAGCGCGCGCGCGGTCGGGCGCGTGGCGGAATTCTGGCGGCGCGCGGGCATGGAGATCGCGACGATGTCGCCCGCGCACCACGACCGCGTGCTTGCGATCACCAGCCACGTGCCGCACCTCATCGCCTACACGATCGTCAGCACGGTCAGCGACCTCGAGGAGACGATGCGCGCGGAGGTCATCAAGTTCGCGGCGTCCGGCTTCCGCGACTTCACGCGCGTCGCCGGCTCCGATCCCACGATGTGGCGCGACATCTTCCTGTCGAACCGCGAGGCCGTGCTCGAGATGACGGGCCGCCTCTACGAGGACATCGCGCTGCTGCAGAAGGCGATCCGCCACGGCGACGGCGACACGCTGCATCGCGTCTTCTCGCGCTCGCGCCGCGTGCGCCGCGGCATCGTGCAGGCGAAGCAGGCCTGAGGCGGGGCGGCGCCGCGCGGTCAGCGCGGCCCGAACTCCAGCGGCTGCAGCCGCATCACGGGAATGCCGGCGAGCGACAGGCGGCCGTTCTGCGCGGTGACCGGCACGGCGACCTCGGCGCGCCCGGTCGCGGGATCGGTCCGCGCCATGCCCGACGCGAGCGCCCCGAGCATCGCCGCCTGCTGCAGGGGCAGGAGCCCCGCCCGCGACAGCGCCTGCAGCAGGTCCGGCACGCCGGCGATGCGCAGCGACAGCGCCGCCTCCGGCCGGTTGCGCGCATCGAGCGTCGCCGTGCCGTCGCCGGAGACCATCACGGGGGGCCAGTCGAGCCGCAGGCGCGGCATCTCCAGCACGCCGCCCGAATCGCGCCATGCGGCGATCCGCGCGGCCTGCGTGCCGGTGCGCGCGCGCTCGCCGCGCAGCGAGAGCTCGATCTCGCCGCCGCGCAGCGCGCGATCGAAGGGCGCGCGCGTGCCGGGCGGCGGCACGAGCTCCGCGACGGAGAGCGAGAGCGCCAGGAAGCTGCGCGTCGCCGGGTCCGGCGGATCGATCTCGCGGATGTCGACCACGATGCGCGCCGCGCGCGCGGCACCGGCGGCGCCAGGCACGCGCAGCGAGACATCGCCGAGCTCGGCGCGGATCCCGGCGAAGCGGCCATCGCCGCGCAGCGCGAGCACCGCCTCGGGCCGCGCGGCCTCCACCTCGAGCGCGAGCCCGTCGCGCTCGAGCCGGTGCACGCCCGGGAAGCGCAGCGGCACGCGCGACAGGTCCCATGGCACGATGCCGGCCTCCAGCCGCGGCCCGGAAGCCGATTGCGGCTGCGGCGCGTCGCGGGCGATCGCGTAGCCCTCCGCCACCAGCGTCCAGCGCAGCGGGAAGCCCTCGACCGCGAGGCGCCGGTGCGAGATGCGGGTGCCCGCGGCGCGCTCCTGCTCCATCCAGCCGAGGGCCTGCGCCTCGACGAGATGGGCGACCGCGAACCAACCCGCGATCCAGAGCAGCGCCGCCGCGAGCAGCGCCGCCGGCGCGGCGAGCAGCGCGATCCGCGCCGAACGGCTCATGCCCGCGCGCCGGCCCAGGCGAGGGCCTGGCGCATCACCTGGCGGCTGCGCGCGAGCACCAGCTCGTTCCAGTCCGCCGCGTCCGGGAAGAAGGCGCGTCGCGTCGCCGCCCGCAGGCGCTGCTGCAGCGGATCGCTTGCGTCGAGGCCGCGGCGTCGCGCCCAGCAATCCCCGCGCAGCGAGTCGATCACCTCGTCGACCGACCGCGTGCCGAACTCGAAGGTGACGAAGACGCAGCGCTCGCCCAGCCGGTCGCGCCAGCCGAAGGCGCTGAGCCCGCGCCGGATCGTGGAGACCGAGGTGCCGCGCGCCGGCTCGGTGACCGATTCACCCCAGGTCGCCATCACGCGCTCGCGCGCCTCGCTGCCCTGCGGCATGTGCGAGATCGGCTCGCCATAGCCGTAGGGCCCGAGGCCGGTATGCATGTCGAGCACGGTGACCGTGTCGCGCTGGGCGAGGTGGTGGCGATCCATGATCGCCTCCTCGGTGCGCCGCGCCCAGGTCGGGCCCGCGCCGCCGTAGAACAGGCCGTGCGGATGGTCGTACTGGCCCGAGGAGACGGCGCGAAGCCATTGCTGCAGCGAACGCGTGCGGCGCCACCCCGCGAGCGCGGCATCCGCGGCCTCGCGCGCCGGCCCCTCGATCTCCCCGGGCACGAGATGCGCGGCGAGCTCGTCGTAGCCGTCGTTGCGCGGCAGGGGCGTGGAGAAGTCCACCCAGTTCCGGTTGAGGTCGACGTTCTCCTCGGTCGTCCGGCTGAGCCAGGCCCAGCCGAAGGGATTGACCGCATGGACGAGCAGCA
>JBEGVV010000234.1:0-3946 GCA_041178225.1 Pseudomonadota bacterium
CTCGCGGCGGCGCCCGCGGCGGCGCAGACGCCACGCTCGCTCACGCTCGGAACGGCCTCGGTCGGCGGCGTGTTCTTCGTCTACGGGCAGGTCTGGGCGAACCTCGCCTCCGACGCGATCAAGGTTCCCATCAACACCCGCCAGACCGATGGCCCCAACCACAACATCATCCTGACCGAGACGCGGCAGATCGACCTCGGCATGACGACGATGGGCGTCGCGCTGCAGGGCTGGCGCGGCGAGGGCGCGTGGACGCAGGGCCGCAAGTTCAACAGCATCCGCGCCATGTTCCCGATGTACGACACGATGTTCCACTTCGTGGCCACCCAGAAGAGCGGCATCAAGTCCGTCTCCGACCTGGCCGGAAAGAGCCTTGGCGTCGGCCCGCGCGCGGGCACGCCCGGCACCTACCTGCCGCTGATGATGGACGCGCTGGGCATCAAGGTCTCCGCGATCCGCAACGGCGGCGCGAGCGACATGACCTCGCAGCTGGGCGACGGGCTGATCGACTCCTTCGGCTTCGCCGCGGGCCTTCCCTTCCCGGCCTTCTCCGAGGCCGAGGCCTCGGGCCCGGTGACCTTCTTCACCTTCACCCCGGCGCAGGTCGCCACGCTGAAGCAGAAGATGCCGGAGCTCTCGGATGCCGTGATCCCGAAGGGCACCTACCGCACGCTGGCCGAGGACCAGAAGACCGTCGGCGTGTTCAACTTCGCCATCGCGCACAAGGACGTCTCCGCCGACATCGTCTACGGGATCGTCAAGGCGGTGATGGAGAACAACCCCCGCATGGTCCAGGGCCACGCGGCGGCCAAGGAGACGCTTCCGGAGAACGTCACGAAGAACACCTTCCTGCCGTTCCATCCCGGCGCCGTGCGCTACTTCGAGGAGAAGGGGTTCAAGATCCCGCCGGAGCTGCGGGGCTGATCGCCCCGCGCGCCGGGGCGACAGGGAGCGGGCCGAGATGCAGGAAGACAGGACGAGGCCCGCGACGCCGGAGGCCATAACCGCCGAGGCGGCGGACCGTGCGCTCGAGATCGAGTTCGGCGGGCTCAGGCGCGAGCTCGCCGGGCCGGTCGGCCACGCCATCGCGTGGTTCGGCGCGGCCTACGTCGTCTTCCACCTCGTCGTGCTGAACGTCCACCCGATCGACCCCTGGGTTTTCAGGGCCTTCCATGTCTCGATGGGATCGGTCGTCGGCTTCGCCATCTACGCCGCGACGCGCGGCGCGCGCGCGGCCGTGCCCTGGTACGACTGGGTCCTTGTCGCGGCGAGCGTGGGCGTCTTCGCCTACATCGCCGTCAACCTCGACGACCTGCTCTTCCGCGCGGGCGTCCTGCCGACCGGCATCGACTTCCTCGTGGCCGCGGCGGGCACCGCGATGGTGCTCGAGCTCACGCGCCGCTCCGCGGGCCTCGCCCTGCCGATCCTCGCCACCGTGTTCATCCTCTACGCCTTCGCGGGCCCTTGGATGCCCGGCGTGCTCCACCACAACGGCATCCCGGCCGACACGTTCTTCACCTACATCTACTCGATGCAGGGCGTGCACGGGATCACGACGGACGTCTCGGCCACCTACATCATCCTCTTCGTCGCCTTCGCCTGCTTCCTGAACTCGTCGAAGGCCGGCGAGTTCTTCAACGACCTCTCGATCGCGCTGGTCGGCTGGGCGCGCGGCGGCCCGGCGAAGGTCGCCGTGCTCTCCGGCGTGCTCTTCGGCACGATCAGCGGCAGCGCGGTGGGCAACGTCGTCGCCTCCGGCATGATCACCATCCCGATGATGCGCCGCGTCGGCTACGACCGCGCCACCGCGGCGGCGGTCGAGGCGACCTCATCGACCGGCGGGCAGATCACGCCACCGGTGATGGGCGCGGGCGCCTTCATCATGGCCGAGATCCTCGGCATCCCGTACACGGACATCGCGATCGCCGCGATCATCCCGACGCTGCTCTTCTACCTCGCCTGCTACGTCCACGCGGACCTGCATGCGCGCAAGCATGGGCTCGAGGGCATCCCGCGCGACGAGCTTCCCACGATCGCCGCGGTGCTCCGCCGCTGGCACCTGCTGCTGCCGGTCGTTCTGCTCGTCGGCCTCCTGATGTCGGGCTACTCCGTGTTCCGCGCCGGCGCGATAGGCATCGTCTCCGCGATGGTCGCGAGCTGGCTCTCCGCGCGCGCGGACCGCATGGGGCCGCGCGCGGCGTTCGAGGCGCTCGTCCTCTCCTCGCGCGAGGTCGTGCAGCTGATGGCGATCTGCGCCTGCGCGGGGATCATCGTCGGCGTCATCGCCCTGACGGGCATCGGCGGGCGCTTCTCGAACATGGTGATGGCCGTCGCGGGGGAGAGCAGGATCCTCGCCCTCGTCTTCGCGATGCTGATCACGCTGGTGCTCGGCATGGGCATGCCTACGACCGCCGCCTACGCGGTCGCGGCCTCCGTGGTGGCGCCCGGCCTCGCGCAGATGGGCGTGCCGCCGCTCACAGCGCATCTCTTCATCTTCTACTACGCGGTCATCTCTGCCATCACGCCGCCGGTGGCGCTGGCCTCCTTCGCCGCCGCCGGCATGGCGAACGCGGATCCGTGGAAGACATCCTTCATCGCGCTGAAGCTCGGCCTCGCCACCTTCATCGTGCCCTTCATGTTCTTCTTCGGGCCCGAGCTGCTGATGCGCGGCGAATGGCCGGCCATCCTCCAGGTCCTGGTCACCGCCTCTTTGGGCGTCTGGGTGCTCGCGGCCTCGACCGAGGGCTGGTATGCCGGGCGCACGCCGCCGATGGCCGGGCGCGTCCTGCTCTTCGGCTGCGCGCTCTGCCTCATCGTCCCCGGCACCGTGACCGACCTGGTGGGCGCCGCCGGCGCGGCGGCCATCTGGGCGTGGCAGCGCCGCGGCGCGCGCGGCGCCGCCGCAGCCTAGAGGGCGACCGCGGCCCCGCGTCCACCCGCATTCCATGAAGCGAGGCCTGCAGTGACGAGCCATCCCGTGATGTCCGGATTCCCGCCCGCGCCCGCCGGCCAGGTGACGCTCGCCAACTGGCGCACGCCGCCCTTCAGCCGCTGGGCCTTCCAGCACGTGCGCGAGATCCTGCCGACCGCGGAGATCGCCCACGACCCGCGGGACGTCCGCGACCTGCCGGAGGCCCCGGTGGACCTCGGCGGCTTCCGGGTCGATGGCATGGGCCTCGACGGCTTCCTCGCCGCGACCGACACGGATGGCATCGTCGTCCTGCGCGATGGCCGGATCGTGCTCGAGCGCTACGCCAACGGCATGGCCGCGCGCACGCCGCACATCCTCATGTCCGTCTCGAAGTCGATGCTCGGCATCCTCGCCGGGATCCTCGTCGCGCGCGGCGTGCTCGACCTCGACGAGGACGCCACGCGGCTCGTCCCGGAGATCGCGGGTGGCCCGTGGCGCGGCGCGCGACTGCGCCACCTGCTGGACATGCGCGCGGGCATCCTCTTCGACGAGAACTACCTCGCGACCTCGGGCGCCATCATCCGCTACCGCAAGGCGCAGGGCTGGAACCCGCCCGATCCCGGCGAGGCCGCGACCGACCTGCGCGGCTTCTTCCCGACGCTCGACGAGGCGGACGGCCCGCATGGCGGCAGGTTCCACTACGTCTCGCCGAACACCGACCTGCTGGGCTGGATCATCGAGCGCGCGACCGGCGAACGCTACGCGGACCTCGCCTCGCGGCTGCTCTGGCGCCCGATGGGCGCGGAGCAGCCGGCCTTCATCACCGTCGACCGGCTTGGCGCGCCGCGCTGCGCGGGCGGGTTCTGCGCGACGACGAGGGACCTCGCGCGGGTCGGGTTGCTGGTCGCCGGGGACGGCAGGCGCGACGGGCGCCAGGTGATCCCCGCGGAATGGATCGACGCGGTCGAGCGCGACGGCGACGAGGCGGCATGGAACGCGGGCGACTTCGCCGGCTACTACAAGGGCATGCGCATG
>JBEGVV010000235.1:0-11032 GCA_041178225.1 Pseudomonadota bacterium
CAGGGCGGCATCGCCTCGAAATGCCCGGGATAGCCGATATAGACCCAGGTCGCGTCCTCGGCGTGCATGCGCTGCGCCTGCTCGCCCATCGCCAGGCGCTTCGCGGGATCGATCTCGACCGCCGCCTCGTCGAGCAGCCGGTCGAACCCAGGGTTGTCGTAGCCGTTGCGGTTGGACGCGCCCTTCTGGTGGGCGTCGTTGAACATCTTGTAGATCGGGTCGAGCGCGAAGGGGAAATCCTTGAAGGTGAAGAGCGGCAGGTCGCGGCGGTTGATCGCCGCGCGCGCGCGCATGTCGGCGTCGGTGATGCGCTTGGGAACCGCGCGGATGCCGGCGACGGCTAGGCTGCGCTGCATCTGGATCGCGATGCCCTCCTCCCACCACTCGAGGCCCGCGTATTCGAGCGTGACGTCGATGCCGTCCGGGAACCCCGCCTCGGCGAGCAGCGCCTTCGCGCGCGCCGCGTCGGGCTGCACCAGCGGCAGCGAGGCGAGGTGGCCGGGGATGATCGGCGGCACGATCGAGCGCGGGCGCGTCGCCAGCCCCTCGAAGACCGCGGCGTTGATGCCGTCGTAGTCGGTGGCGAGCGCCATCGCGCGACGCACGCGCACGTCGTCGAAGGGCTTGAAGCGCGTGTTCATGCGCACCGAGGCCATCGCCGTGCCCTCGACGCCGACGACCTTGACGCGCCGGTCGCGCCGGAGGTCGGCGACCTGCTTGTGGGTCAGCTCCTCGATCCACTGCACCTGCCCCGCGAGCAGCAGCTGGTAGCGCGACGCACCCGACGGGATCTCGCGGTAGACCACGCGCTTGTAGTAGGGGGCGCCGCCGAAATAATTGGGGTTGGCGACGAAGATCGCCTGCTCGCCCTGGCGCACGCTCTCCATGTGGTAGGGACCGAAGCCGGCGGTGTTGGCGTCGATCCAGCGCAGCGCCCAGGGATCATCGGCGGTGGCGTGCTTCTTCGCTTCCGTCGAATCGTAGATCGCCGGGACGTAGTTGGTGAGCAGGTGCAGGAAGACCATGCTCGGCGCGCGCAGCGAGAAGCGCACGACATGGGTGTCGAGCGCCTCGATCTTCTCGACGCCCGTGACATTGGCGATGAACAGGCCCGTGCGCTTCTGGGCGATCGACTTCTCCCAGCCCCAGACGACGTCGGCGGCGGTCATCTCGTTGCCGAAGATGCTGCGCACGCCCTTGCGCAGCGTGAAGACGTAGGTCCTGCCGTCGGGCGTGACGGTCCAGCCCTCGGCGAGGTGCGGCACCACCTTCGTGAAGTCGAGCCGCCCGACGCCATCGGCGTCCACGGTCCGCGCATAGGCGGTGAGGCCCTCGTAGACCTGCGTGACCGCGTTCTGCGTGCCCGGCTTGAGCGCGTCGCCATCGACGCCGCCCGGCGTCTTGAGCGCCGCGACGACGAGCGTCTGGGCGAGCGCCGGCGCGGCCAGGCCGGCGAGGCCGGCGGCGAGAACCCAACGTCTGATCGACTGCCTCATGAGCCTGCGTTCCTCCGCGAGTGCCGGCGCGCTTGCATGACGCGCCGCGCCTGCGGGTAATCTTAGGCCCCGCCGCACCGGCGGGAAATCCCGAAGGACGCTTCCATGGACGAGACATCCCCGCCGCGCGCCCTCGACCTCGAGGCCTTCCGCGCCCTGGCCGCGGCGAACGGCCTGCGCATCGGCGAGGCCGAGCTCGCCGAGCTCCACGCCGCGCATGGCGTGCTCGCCGCGCTGCTCGCGCGCCTCGACGCGCCCGGCATCCGCGGCCAGGAACCATGGCCGGCGAGCGCGGCCGAGGCCTGGGAGCGCGGCCGATGAGCGAGCCCTTCCCGCCCACCATCGCCCAGGCGTCGCGCGAGATCCGCGCCGGCCGGCTGTCGCCGGTCGCGCTCGCGGAGCTCTGCCTCGCGCGCATCGCGCGCCATGACGGCCACCTGCGCGCCTTCCTCCTCGTCGACGCCGAGGGCGCGCGCGCGGCGGCGCGCCAGGCAGAGGCCGAGATCGCCCGCGGCCAGTGGCGCGGGCCGCTGCACGGCATCCCGATGGCCATCAAGGACGCGATCGACACCGCGGGCCTGCGCACGACCTTCGGCTCGCGCGTCTTCGCCGACCGCGTGCCTGCGGAGGACGCGGAGGTCGTGGCGCGGCTGCGGCGCGCTGGCGCGGTGATGCTTGGCAAGCTCGAATGCCATGAATTCTGCCTCGGCGGTCCCGCCCTCGACGCCTTCGCGCCCCCGGCGCGCAACCCCTGGAACCCGGAGGTCTATGCCGGCGGCTCGTCGAGCGGCGCGGG
This sequence comes from Pseudomonadota bacterium, assembly GCA_041178225.1. Taxonomy (GTDB): domain Bacteria; phylum Pseudomonadota; class Alphaproteobacteria; order CACIAM-22H2; family CACIAM-22H2; genus CAIOSQ01. Next base: position 2,293 of record JBEGVV010000235.1, read on the forward strand.
CGTCGCCGTCGCGGCGGGGCTCTGCCTCGGCGCGATCGGGACGGATACCGGCGGCTCGGTGCGCATCCCCGCGGCGCTCAACGCCATCGCCGGGCACAAGCCGACCTACGGCCTCGCCAGCAACCATGGCATCCACCCGCTCTCGCAGTCCCTCGACCATCCCGGGCCGATGGCCTGGACCACGGAGGATTGCGCGCTGATCCTCGCCGCCATCATGGGGCCGGACCCCAGGGACCCCGCGACGCTCGGCGTCGTGCCGCGCGGCGACGTCGCCTCGCCCGGCGCCGAGGTGAAGGGGTTGCGCATCGGCGTGGTGCGCAACTTCTCCGACGGGCCGGACCTCGGCACGCCCGAGGTCAACGCCAACCTCGAGGAGGTGGCCGCCACGCTCGGGCGCATGGGCGCGCGCGTCAGCGAGGTCGTGCTGCCCGACCTCTGGGACTACACGGTCGCCAACACCACGATCATGTCGAGCGAGGCCTTCCTCAACAACGCGCCATGGCTGCGCGCGTCGCCGGAAAAGGTCAGCGCCTTCACGCGCGGGCGCATGTTCCTCGGCTCCTTCGTGCGCGCGGAGGACTACCTGCGCGCCCAGCGCCTGCGCCGGCGCCTCGCCGCCGCCACGCGCGAGGCGATGCGCGACGTCGACGCGATCGTCTGCGCCGGGATGCTCGCGCCGCCCGCGCCGGTGGCGAGCATGCAGAAATTCTACTACCTGCGCCGGCCGCTCATCACCGCGCCGTTCAACCTCCTCGGCATGCCGGCGCTCAGCACCTGCACGGGCTTCGACGCGCAGGGCCTGCCGATGGCCGCGCAGGTCGCCGCGCCGCCGCTCGACGACGCGCTCGTCCTGCGCATCGGCCAGGCGTGGGAAAGCGCGACGCCCTGGCGCGACCGGCGCCCCGTCCTTCCGGCCTGAGGCGCGGCCATGGACCTCGTCCTGCTCGGCACGGGCTGCCCGCAATGCGATCCGTTGCGCATGGGACCGTCGAACCTCGTGCGCCACGAGGGGCGCGCCTTCCTCGTCGATTGCGGCTCTGGCGTCACGCAGCGCCTGGTCGAGGCGGGCACGCCGGGCGCGGCGATCGACGCGCTGCTGCTGACGCACCTGCACAGCGACCACCTCGTCGACCTCTACCAGCTGGTGATCACCAGCTGGCACCAGGGCCGCGCGCGCCCGCAGCGCGTGTTCGGCCCGCGCGGCACGCGCCGCTTCGTCGAGGGGACGATGGCGCTGTGGGAAGCCGAGCGCAGCGCGCGCATCGCCCACGAGCTGCGCCCCTCCACCGCCGCCTTCGAGATCGAGGTGGTGGAGATCGAGGCCGGCACGATCTGGGACGACGGCACGATGCGCATCACCGCGGTCGCCGTCGCGCACCAGCCGGTCAGGGACGCCTTCGGCTTCGTCTTCGAGGCGGGCGGGCGCAAGCTCGTCTTCTCCGGCGACACCGCCTACTGCCCCGCGCTTGTCGAGGCCGCGCGCGGCGCCGACGCGCTGGTGCACGAGTGCTTCGTCCACCGCGAGATGAAGCCCTCGCCCAACCGCTCGGCCGAGGGCATGCGCAACGTCGCCGCCTACCACACGCTCCCGGCCGAGGTCGGTCGGGTCGCGCGCGAGGCCGGGGCCAGGCTCCTCGTCCTCAACCACTTCGTGCCGACGCGCTTCGACCGCGCGGCGCTGGTCGCCGAGGTCCGCGAGACCTGGCGCGGCCCGCTGGTGGTCGGCGAGGACCTCATGTCCTACGACTGCGAGACGCGCGTGCTCTCGCATCGCGAGGCGCGGCTTTCCTTCTCGCTGGATTGAGGCGGGCCGCGCCCTAGCCCTCGGCCGCGCGCCGCCAGAAGCCGCGGCTGGTGGCGCCGATCGTGCGTCCGTGGGGGCCGGCGCAGAGCCCCTCGAGGCAGCGCAGCAGGGCCCGCGCCGCGTCGCGCTCGCCGGCAAGGACGAGGCTGCGCAGGATGCGCGAGATGCGCAGGAAATTGTGGTTCCCCGGGCTTATCCACGTGCCGGCGCGCTGCGCGAAGAAGGGCGAGAGGCCTATCGCCGCGCGCTCCGCGTCCCAGGACAGCCCGTAGAAGGCGAGCATGCGGTCGAGCGAGCGGCGCATGCCCGCGCGCAGCGCAGGGTCGCGGCGGATCGCCTCGATCTCGGCGGGCGCGAGGACGGGCGACCCGGGCACCGCGGCGCTCGGCGCGTCCAGCGGGAAGATCCACTGGATGAAGTCGTGGCTGGACTCGAGTTGCGCGTCGTCGAGCGCCCAGATGTCGGACAGGCGCCGGCCGCGATCGTCGCGGCCCGTGCCACGGAGGAAGTCCAGGACCGCGCTCACCCGTCCTCGCCGGCATCGCCACGCTGGCGCTTGACCAGGCTGCGGCGGCGCTTGGAGTCGAGGCGGCGCCTGCGGCTGCCCGCGGTGGCGCGGGTCGGCACGCGCTTGCGCGGCGCGACGGCGGCGGCGCGCAGCAGCTCGAGCACGCGGCCGAGCGCGTCCTCGCGATTGGCGACCTGGCTGCGCTGGGACTGGGCCTTCATGACCAGCACGCCATCCGCGGTGACGCGCCGGCCAGCGAGCGCGACGAGCCGCGCGCGCATCGCCGCGTCCATGCCCGAGACATGGTCGAGGTCGAGGCGCAGCGACACGGCGCTGGAGACCTTGTTGACGTTCTGGCCGCCCGGGCCGGAGGCGCGGATGCCCTCGAGCTCGAGGACATCGTCGTCGAGCGTCACTCCGGGGGCGATGCGATGGACGGCCATGCCTGCAATCTAGGATGGCCGGAAGAAGAGTCTCCAGAGCGGAAATCCCGTCGGGGATTCCCGCCCTGGACGACGACCGGGCCGCCGGATCAGTCGATCGCGAGGACGCCGCGGCGGTTCTGGGCCCAGCTCTGCTCGTTCGAGCCGACGACCACCGGCTTCTCCTTGCCGAAGCTGATCGTCTGGACCCGCGCGGCGGGGATGCCGAGGCTGGTGAGGTAGTTGCGCACCGAGTTCGCGCGGCGCTCGCCCAGGGCGAGGTTGTACTCGCGCGTGCCGCGCTCGTCGCAATGGCCCTCGATCGCGACGCGCGTGCCGCCGGCCTGGTTCAGGACGCGGGCCCACTTCTCCACCGTCGCGCGCGCCTCGGGCGACAGGTCGACGGAGTCGTACCCGAAGAGGATTCGGTCGGAGACGCCTTCGCGGGCAAGCGCCTCGCGCAGCTGGTCGGCGGTCAGCGAGCGGCCGAGCGCATTGCGGTCGACGCCGCCGCCGCCCGCGCCGCTGCCCGAACCCTCGGCGCCGCTGCTCGAGCCATCGGTGGTGCTGCAGGCGCCCAGCGCCGTCGCGGCAAGCATGGAGGCGATCGCCAGCGCGCCGAAGCCACGGCGGGGAAGCGCGGCGCGCGAGGCCGCCGGCTCGGATGCGGACGGGCCGCGCGCGACGCGCGCGGCGTGAGGCTTGTTGGCCGAGGAGAGCATGAGTGCGGAGGCCCCTTTCTTCCGGGCGACGTTGCCCGGGCTCGGATCGGTATAAACCAGTTGGGGCCGAATTGCGGCGATATTTCACCATCACGGAGGGAGCCATGGCGCCGCGCCGCGCGCATGGGCTCCGGCGCGATCCGCCTCGTCCGCCGCCGCGCGCCGGAGCATCATCTGCACGATGCGCTCCTGGCCACCCTCGATCCCCGTGCGATGCGAGCGCGGCAGGTGGCCGGGGACGATCTCGAAGCCCCAGCGCCGGTAGCGCCCGACATTGCCGAGCCTGGCATAGAGGAAGACGCGCCCGAAGCGCCGGGGCCAGAGCGAGATCGCGTGGGCGACCAGCGACCGCCCTACCCCGTTCGAGCGCCATTCCGGGAGGACGTAGATCCCGCGCAGCCGCAGCGCCTCGTCGGAGATGTTGTAGATCGACGTCCAGGCGATGCGCGTGCCGTCGAGCTCCGCGGCCAGCGGCACGTGGCGCACGCGCGCGTGGATCTCCCGCCCGCAATACTGCAGCTGGCCATAGCCGTTGACGAGCGGCGCCACCAGGTGGACCGCCCCCTCCATGTGCCAGAGCGGCGCGATCTCCCGGCGCCAGAGCTCGAAGTCGATCTCGTGGAAGCGCAGCCGCTCGCGCGCCGCGCCCGGCCTCGCCCCGGCCGGCGTCTCCTGCCCGGTGCTCATGGCGCCTCCTCCCCTGTCCGGCTCGAGCCCGGCTCCCCGGCCCCCGTCGTCGGCGAGACCCCCACGCGCCCGTAGAGCCGCGCGTCCTCGTCGAGGCCGGGCGGGACCTCCAGCCCGAGCCGGGGCAGGAGCCGGTGGAGCGGCGTGAAATGCTGGGTCGCGCAGCCCGGCCGCGCCCGCCGCATGCGCAGCGACAGGCGCTGCATGCGCGCGCGGAAGGCCGGGTCGGGCCAGGCCGCGCGTGGCTCCGCGTGGCGAAGCCCGGGGAAGGCGCGTCGCCACATGGCCCCGCGCGCCGCGTGGTTGGTCCAGGCGCGCAGCGCCGGGGCGCCGCCCGCCAGCGCAGCGGCCGCCCAGCCCCGGTTCGCCGGGGAATCGAGCTGCGCGGCGACCAGCTCGGGCGTCCAGCGCAGAAGCTGCGCCTCCCCGGGCCGGCGCTCCGCGCGCAGCCAGCGGTCGAGCGCGGTGAAGCCCTCGTTGTCGACGAGGGCGAGGCTGGCCGGCGCGGCGACGATGCCGAGCCGCTCGTCGATGCCATGGTTGAGCAGCCTGACCTCGCCATGGTCGGCGAGGACCGGCCATTGCGCATGCGAGGCGGCGAAGGCCGACAGCGCCGCCCAGGCGTTGCCGCAGCCCGCGGCGCGCGCGAGGCCCAGCGCGAAGCCCTCGAGTTCCTCGAAGCGCGCCTCGATGCGCCTGGCCGGCAGTCCGGTCATCGGCGTGGGCGGGCCGCCGCCGTCGATCGACAGCGACAGGACCCGCGCCGGCAGGCCGAGGCGCGGCGCGAGCGCCGCGGCGGCGAGGCCGACCGGGCCACCGGCCCAGGCGATCTCCATCCGGCCGAGCCGCCCTGCAAGGTCCACGAGCGCGAGGGCGAATTCCGCGGCGAAGCCGCGATGGGCGCGCGACGCGGGGGCGTACTCCGTCCAGTAGCGCTGCGCGGGCGAGCGACGGCTGGCGAAGGCCTCGCCATCGAATCCGAAGAGGAAGGCAGGCGCCCTGCCCGCCGGCTCGGGCGGCGGCAAGGCGGCGGGAAGCGTCGCCGCGCTCACGGGGCAAGCCCCGCGAGGAGGTCGCCATAGGCCGTCCGCGCCACGGCGTCATGCGCGCCCAGCCGCTCGCGCAGCACCGGGCGCAGCGCGTCGTCGAGATGCATCACGTTCTCGAAGCCATGGAACTTCGGCCGCGGCGGCAGCAGGAAGTGGCGCCGGTACACCTCGCCCTTCACCCCGCGCGAATCGCGCTGGCCCGGAAGCCGGTCCTCGCACAGCGCCGCGACGAGCGGATCGCGCAGGAAGGCGAGCATGTTGCCGGGGTCGTACTGGAAGAAACCGGCGCAGCCCGCGCGCCCCGTCGCCACGAGATGCCGGTACCAGCCGGCGATGCGCTCCTTCTCGTGCATCTCCCAGGCCTGGGCGGGCCCGGGCCTGTCATCCGGGTCGTCGGGGTCGGGGACGCGCCGCACGAGGTAGCACTCCCCCGAGCCGAGGATCGGGTAGCCATCGACCTGGTCCATCGCCCACATCGTGTGGAGGAGCTGCGGCTGGACGCAGGCCGCGCGCAGCGCGTAGTCGAGCGCGGCGCCAGACTCGAAGAAGAGCTCGATGTCGATGTCCAGCAGCCGGTAGGGCAGCTGGTGCGCCTCGCAGAATCGTATCGCGTGCACGATGTCGTGCCGGTTGAGGTCGCGCGCGAAGCGCGTGATCGCGGCGCGCACCGGGATGCCGGCGAACATGAAGGCCTGCAGCGCCACCTCGCTGTCGATGCCGCCCGAGGACAGGACCCAGAGGTCCTCGTCGCTCGCCGCGCGCAGCAGCCGCGCCGTGTCGATGCAGGCGGCCCGCCAGTCCGCCGGGACCGCGGGCGCGCGGCCATAGGCGACCTCCCAGGACGCGTAGGGCGAAGGGCGCGGGACGAACCAGCGCCCGTCGTAGCCGAAGCGGAAATGGTTGCGATGCGTGAGCTCGGGCGCCGGCCGGCCCGGCGGGATCGCGTGCGTCGTGTCCATGGCCCCTCCCCTGTCAGCGCGCGCAGCAAAGCGCGGCGCGGCGGGGCGGGAAACATGTCGCCGGGACTAGGCCGCGATGCCGTGCGGGCTAAGCCTCAGCGCGGCTGCGCGAAGTGGTGGATCGCGATCGCCGCCGTCGCGGCGACGTTGAGCGACTGCACGAGCCCGCTGCCCGGGATCCGCGCGACCATCGCGCAGGCCTCGAGCGTCGCGCGGCCAAGCCCACGCTCCTCGTTGCCGAGGACGATCGCCACCGGCCGGTCGCGCGGCACCTCCGCGAGCGGGCGCGCGTCGCGCGAGAGCGCCGTGGCGACGACGCGGAAATGCCTGCCCAGCGCCACCAGCGCGGCAGGCAGGTCGTCGGCGCGCAGCAGCTCCAGCAGGTCGAGCCCGCCCTCCGCGACGCGATAGGCGGCGTCCGAGGGCATCGCCTGCGCGGGATGCGCCGAGAGGATCACGCGCTCGACGCCGAGGAAGGCGGCGCTGCGCGCGATGGCGCCGAGGTTGTGCGGGTTCGAGACGCCGTCGAGCACCAGGAGCGGCCTGCCGCGCGCGGCCCAGGCGGCGGCCGAGGCGGGATCGAAGCGGTCGACGGGGCGCGGGCGCGCCACCGCGACGATGCCGCCATGCATCGCGCTGCCCGCGACGCGCGCGAGTTCCTCCTCGCCAACCTCGCGCCAGGGGCGGCGCGCGCGCGACAGCGCCGCGAGGATCGGCTGGGCCGCGTCGCGCTGCGCGGGCAGCAGGAAGAGCCGCTCGATGCGCCCGGGATCGCGCGCGAAGAGGGCCTGCACGGCGTGCAGCCCGGCGACGCGCACGAGGTCGCTCGCGTGCCGATGCGCCTGCGCGGGGCGCGGCCCCTGCGCCGGCCTTTCCCGTCGCGCGTCGACGCGCTTGCCTCCATGGCCGCCATTGCCGCCACCCTTGCGCATCCCTCAGGCCGCCCGCGGCGGGCGCCGCTCGATCAGGAGAAGGCAGGCGACGATGATGACCACGCTGCCCGCGAGCGTCGCGGCCGCGGGCACGATGCCGAAGAGCAGGAAGTCGACGGCGACCACCCAGACGATCGAGCTGTACTCGAAGGGCGCGATGCGCGCGACCTCGCCATGCTTGAGCGCGGCGGCGAAGAACATCGTCGCCAGCGGCCAGAGCGCGCCGATCGCGACGAACACCGCGATGTCGGCGCCCGCGGGCGTCGACCAGCCGAAGGGCGCCATGGGCAGCGAGATCGCGACCATCACGACGCAGGGATAGAAGAGCATCGCCAGCCGCGTCTCGCCGGTGCTGAGCTTGCGCGTGATCACGCCGACGAAGGCGTAGCTCAGCGTGCCGAGGACGCAGGCCGCGTAGGCGAGGGCCTCGCCGCCGCCGACCTGGGGCACGACGACCACGCCGACGCCGGCGAGGCCGGTGGCGATCGCCACCGCGGCGCGCGACGGCACGCGCTCGCCCAGCAGCATCGCGGCGAGGAGCGTGCTCGCGAGCGGCACCATGTAGAAGATCGCGTAGGCGTCGGCGAGCGGCAGGTGGCCGAAGGCGTAGAAGAACGTCGCGCCCGAGACGAAGAGCAGCGCGCCGCGCGCGCAGTGCAGCCAGGGATGGACGGTGCGCAGCACGCGCAGCCCGCCCGCGGAGGCAAAGGCGAGCACCAGCGCCAGCGACAGCGTCGTGCGCAGCAGCACGATCTGCATCACGCCGTAGTCGCCCGCGAGCCACTTGATCGCCGCGTCCTGCGCCACGAAGCACAGGATCGCCAGCGACATGTAGGCCGCGGCGCGCAGCATGGGCGCGCTCAGCCGCGCCGTCGCGTGGACCGGCGCGCGGCGCCCTCCCGCCCCGGCGCCGCCGGGGGGGAGACGAACGGACCGAGCATCGAGACGAGCAGGTCGAGGTCGGGGCGCGGCCGCGGCACGTGCGCGTCGAGCGCGCGGCGCATCGCGGCGAGATGGCCGGGCGAGGTGCCGCAGCAGCCGCCGACGATGCGCGCGCCGGCATCGACCGCGAGCCGCGCGTACTCGGCCATGAGCTCGGGCGTCCCTGAGTAGACGGTGCCGCTGGCCATGACGCGGGGGATGCCGCAATTCGCCTTGGCGACGATGACGGTCTCCGGCCGCGCGGCCTGCATCGCGAGCACCGAGGCGACGAGGTCGCTCGCGCCGACGCCGCAATTGGCGCCGACCGCGAGCGGCGCCGGGGCGAGCGAGGTCGCGAACTCGACCAGCCGGCCCGGCTGCACGCCCATCATCGTGCGGCCGGCGGTGTCGAAGCTCGCGGTGACGACGAAAGGCATGCCGAGCCGCGCGGCGGCGCGCGTGGCGGCGCGGATCTCCTCGACCGCGGACATGGTCTCGATCCACGCGACGTCCGCGCCGCCTTCCATCAGCCCCTCGACCTGCTCGGCGAAGACCTCGACGGCCTCGTCCTCGGTGATCGGGCCGAGCGGCGCGAGCAGGTCGCCGGTCGGGCCGACCGAGCCCGCGACGACCACCGGCCGGCCCGCGGCGTCGGCTACGTCGCGGGCGAGCTTCGCGGCGAGGCGGTTGAGCTCGCGGGTGCGCCCCTCCAGCTGGTGGAGCATCAGCCGGCGGC
>JBEGVV010000236.1:0-7897 GCA_041178225.1 Pseudomonadota bacterium
CCAATGCCCGCGACGGCTTCCCCCGGGGCCGCGGCGATGCAACGCGGCGGGCGCAAGCGATGGAGGCTGTTTCCAGATGTCGATGAAGCGTGCTTTCGGCACGGCCATCCTGGCCGGTGCCCTCGCGGCCGCCCTGGCCGCAACGGCGGAGGCCAAGCCCTTCCGCTTCGCCGTCTCCGGCGACGCCAACACCATGGACCCGCATTCCCAGAACGCCGGCCAGGTGACGCTGATCCTCCGCCAGATCTACGAGCCGCTGATCCAGCGCGGCAAGAAGCTCGAGAAGATCCCCGGCCTCGCCACGTCCTGGCAGGCGGTGGAGCCGACGCGCTGGCGCTTCCAGCTGCGCCGCGGCGTGAAGTTCCACGACGGGTCCGACTTCAACGCCGACGACGTCGTGTTCTCGATCAAGCGCGCGCTCGCGCCGACCTCGAACTACGCGATCTACGTCGACACCGTCGCCGACGTCGTGCGCGTCGACGACCACACGGTCGACGTCGTCACCAAGATCCCCGACCCGATCCTGCCCGACAAGTTCACCTCCGTGTTCATGATGGACAAGGAGTGGTCCGAGAAGAACAACTCGATCCGCCCGCAGAACACGCGCGAGCGCGAGGAGATGTTCACCGTCCGCAACACCAACGGCACCGGCCCGTACCGCCTGACGACGCGCGAGCCGGACGTGCGCACCGAGCTGGCGCGCGTGGATTCCTGGTGGGGCTGGCAGGACAAGGGCCTCAACGACGGCAACGTGACGCAGATGACGTTCCGCCCGATCGGCTCCGACGCGACGCGCGTCGCGGCGCTGCTCTCGGGCGAGGTCGACTTCGTGCTCGACCCGCCGCTGCAGGACGTCAACCGCCTGAAGCAGTCGTTGCGCGTGCTCGAGGGCCCCGAGGTCCGCACGATCTTCTTCACCTACGACATGCACCGCGACGAGCTGCTCTACTCGAACGTCAAGGGCAAGAACCCGTTCAAGGACGTGCGCGTGCGCAAGGCCATGTACCAGGCCATCGACAGCAACGCGATCCACACCCGCGTGATGCGCGGCCAGTCGATCCCGACCGGCACGTTCTTCCCGCCGCAGGTCAACGGCTACCTGAAGTCCGAGGACGTCCGCTATCCGTTCAACGTCGACGCGGCGAAGAAGCTCCTCGCCGAGGCCGGCTACGGCGGCGGCTTCGAGGTCACGCTGGACTGCCCGAACAACCGCTACATCAACGACGAGCAGATCTGCCAGGCGGTGGCCGCGATGTGGACGCGCGTGGGCATCAACACCAAGCTCAACGCGATGCCGCTGGCGACGTTCTTCCCGAAGATCCAGAAGGACGACAGCTCGCTCTACCTGATGGGCTGGGGCGTGCCGACCTACGACGCGCTCTACTCGTTCCAGAGCCTGCTGCAGTCGCGCGACGGGCAGCCGGGCAATGGCATCTGGAACTACGGGCGCTACTCCTTCGCGGAGATGGATCGCCTGATCAACATCATGAAGAACGAGCTCGACACAACGAAGCGCACGGCGGCGATCCATGCGGCGCTCAAGATCTACCGCGAGGACATCCCGCACATCCCGGTGCACCACCAGATGATCCCCTGGGCGATGCAGAAGGGCGTGAACACCGTGCACATGGCGAACAACCAGCTCGAGGTGAAGTGGGTCAAGCTGGACTGACGCGCCTGGTCCCCGGCCCGCACGAGGTGGAGCGGGCCGGGATGCCGGCTGCCATGCCATGATCGCATTCGTCGTACAGCGCCTGCTCCAGTCAGTCCTCGTGATGCTGGCGGTGGCGTTCATCTCCTTCGCGCTGTTCCGCTACATCGGCGACCCCGTGCTCATCATGCTCGGGCAGGACTTCACGCGCGAGCAGTACGAGATGCTCGTGCGCGACCTTGGCCTCGACCAGCCCTTCTACGTGCAGTTCGCCAAGTTCGTCGTCTCCGCCGTCCAGGGCGAGTTCGGCATCTCCTACCGCCTCGCGCGGCCGGTCGCGCAGCTCATCGCGGAGCGCCTGCCCGCGACGCTCGAGCTGAGCATGATGGCGGCGCTGCTGGCGCTCACGATCGGCGTGCCGATGGGCGTCTACACCGGGCTGCGCCGCGACTCCTGGCTCAGCCGCTTCTTCCTGACCATCTCGCTGGTCGGCGTCTCGCTGCCGACCTTCCTGATCGGCATCCTGCTGATCCTCGTCTTCGCCGTGCAGCTCGGCGTGCTGCCCTCCTTCGGGCGCGGCGACGTGGTCAGGCTCGGCAGCTGGAGCACCGGCTTCCTCACGACGAGCGGCCTCAAGGCGCTGGTCCTGCCGGCGGTGACGCTGTGCCTCTTCCAGCTCACGCTCATCATGCGCCTCGTGCGCTCGGAGATGCTCGAGGTGCTGCGCACCGACTACATCAAGTTCGCGCGTGCCCGCGGCCTCCAGAACCGCGCCATCAACTTCGGCCACGCGCTCAAGAACACGCTGGTCCCGGTGATCACGATCACGGGGCTGCAGATCGGCGGCATCATCGCCTTCGCGATCGTGACCGAGACGGTCTTCCAGTGGCCGGGCATGGGCCTGCTCTTCATCCAGTCCGTCAACAACGCGGACGTGCCGGTGATGGCGGCCTACCTGCTGCTCGTCGGCTTCTTCTTCGTCGTCATCAACCTGGTCGTCGACCTGCTGTACTACGTCGTCGACCCGCGCCTGCGCATCGACCGCGGCGCCGCCTCGGGGCACTGAGCCATGGCCGCTCCCTCCGCCCTCGCCCGGATGCTCGACAGCGACGTCTTCCATTCCTTCCGGCGCAACCCGGTGGTCGTCGTCTCCGCCGTCGTCACTTCGGTCTTCGTGCTCGCGGCGCTGCTGGCGCCATGGATCACGCCCTACCATCCCTACGACCTCGCCTCGCTCGACCTGAACGACGCCTTCACCCCGCCGGCCTGGACCGGGGAGGGGAGCCGCCGCTTCCTGCTGGGCACCGACGACCAGGGCCGCGACGTGCTGTCGACCATCGTCTTCGGCGCGCGCGTCTCGCTGCTCGTCGGCTTCTGCGCGGTCCTCTTCGCCATGACCGTGGGCATCACGCTCGGCCTCGTCAGCGGCTACGTGGGCGGCGCGGTCGAGTCCGTCATCATGCGCGTCGCCGACGTGCAGCTGACCTTCCCGGGCATCCTGATCGCGCTGCTGATCGACGGGCTCGCGCGCACCGCGCTGCCGCGCGACCTGCACTCGGAGATCGCGCTCTACGTCGTCATCTTCGCGATCGGCATCGCCAACTGGCCGCAATTCGCCCGCACGGTGCGCGGCTCGACGCTGGTCGAGAAGAGCAAGGAATACGTCCAGGCCGCGCGCGTCATCGGCCTCCATCCCGGGCTGATCATGCTGCGCCACGTCCTTCCCAACGTGATGGGGCCGGTGCTGGTCATCGCCACGCTCAGCCTCGGCTTCGCGATCCTCGCCGAGGCGACGCTCTCCTTCCTCGGCGTCGGCGTGCCGCCCACGCGCCCCTCGCTGGGCACGCTCATCCGCGTCGGCAACGACTTCCTGTTCTCCGGGGAATGGTGGATGACGATCTTCCCCGGCGCCGCCCTGATCGTGCTGGTCCTCGCCGTCAACCTTCTGGGCGACTGGCTGCGCGACGCCCTCAACCCGAAGCTCCGCTGATGGCCGAAGCCCCCATCCTCGAGGTCAAGAACCTGCGCGTCGAGTTCCCGACGCGCCGCGGCACGCTGGTCGCGGTCGACGACATCTCGTTCTCGATCGCGCCTGGCGAGGTGCTCGGCGTCGTCGGCGAGTCCGGCGCGGGCAAGTCGATGACCGGCGCCGCCGTGATCGGGTTGATCGAGCCGCCGGGCCGCATCGCCGGCGGCAGCATCTCGCTCGCCGGGCGCAGGATCGACGACCTGCCCTACGAGGAGATGCGCAAGGTCCGCGGGCGCGAGATCGGCGCGATCTTCCAGGACCCGCTGACCTCGCTCAACCCGCTCTACACGATCGGGCGCCAGATCACCGAGACGATCCTGACGCACCTGCCGGTCTCGCAGGCCGAGGCGCAGCAGCGAGCCATCGGGCTCCTGCGCGAGGTTGGCATCCCCGCCGCCGAGAAGCGCATCGACCACTACCCGCACCAGTTCTCCGGCGGCATGCGGCAGCGCGTGGTCATCGCGCTTGCGCTCGCGGCGAACCCGAAGCTGATCATCGCCGACGAGCCGACCACCGCGCTCGACGTCTCGATCCAGGCGCAGATCATCGCGCTGATCAAGAAGCTCTGCCGGGAGCACGGCGCGGCGGTGATGCTGGTCACCCACGACATGGGCGTGATCGCTGAGACCGCGGACCGCGTCGCGGTCATGTATGCCGGGCGCATCGCCGAGATCGGCCCGGTGCGCGACGTGATCAAGGCCGCGCGGCATCCCTATACGGACGGGCTGATGGCCTCGATCCCGAAGGTCGGCCGCACCGACGCGCGCCTCGCGCAGATCGACGGCGCGATGCCGCGCCTCAACGCGATCCCGCGCGGCTGCGCCTTCAACCCGCGCTGCACCAGGGCCTTCGACCGCTGCCGCGCCGAGAGGCCCGAGCCGATGCGCGTCGGCAACTCCGACGTCGCGTGCTGGCTCTACGACGCCGCGCAGGGAGGCACGCGATGAGCATCGCCGGGGCGCCCTACATCGAGGTGCGCGGCCTCGCGCGCCATTTCGACGTCTCCAAGCCGCTGCTCAACCGCGTCATCGAGGGGCAGCCGCGGCTGATCCTCAAGGCCGTGGACGGCATCGACTTCGCGATCCGCAAGGGCGAGACCCTGAGCCTCGTCGGCGAGTCCGGCTGCGGCAAGTCGACCGTCGCCCGCCTGATCGTCGGCCTCTACAAGCCGACGCGCGGGCAGATCCTCTTCGAGGGGACCGACATGGGAAGCCTCGCGACGCGCGCCGAGGAGCGCGCGCTGCGCAAGCGCTTCCAGATGATCTTCCAGGACCCCTATGCCAGCCTGAACCCGCGCTGGCGCGTCGCCGACATCGTCGCCGAGCCGATCCGCGCCCATCGCCTCTCCAGCGACGCCACGGAGATCCGCCGCCGCGTGGACGAGCTGCTGCGCCAGGTCGGCCTGTCGCCGGCCGACGGCGAGAAGTTCCCGCACGAGTTCTCCGGCGGCCAGCGCCAGCGCATCTCGATCGCCCGCGCGCTGTCCTCGAACCCCGAGTTCCTGGTCTGCGACGAGCCGACCTCCGCGCTCGACGTATCGGTGCAGGCGCAGATCCTCAACCTGATGAAGGACCTGCAGCGCGAGCTGGGGCTGACCTATCTCTTCATCAGCCACAACCTTGCGGTCGTTTTCCACATCTCCGACCGCGTGGGCGTGATGTATCTCGGCCGCCTGGTCGAGCTCGCCGACGCGCGCGCCCTGTTCGAGAACCCGCAGCATCCCTACACGCGCATGCTGCTCGACGCGATCCCCGACCTCGACATGACCGGCCGCGCGCGCACGCCGGTCGCGGGCGAGGTGCCCAACCCGCTCGACCCGCCCAAGGGCTGCGCCTTCAACCCGCGCTGCCCCTTCGCCAACGACCGCTGCCGCAGCGAGCGCCCGGAGCTTCGCCCCGTCGCCAATGGCGGCGTCGCGGCCTGCCACGCCGTCGAGGAAGGCCGCCTCGCCGCGGCGCCGAGGCTCGCGCCGGCCTGACGCGCGCGAGGTCGCCGCCTCAGCTGCGGCCGTAGCTGTCCTCGATGCGGACGATGTCGTCCTCGCCGAGGTAGTCGCCGGACTGCACCTCGATGATGTGGACCGGCTCGCTGCCCGGGTTCTCGAGGCGATGGACGCAGCCCACGGGGATGTAGGTCGACATGTTCTCGCGCAGGGTGAGGATGTCCTCGCCGCGCGTGACGCGCGCGACGCCCTGCACGCAGACCCAGTGCTCGGCGCGGCGCGCGTGCTTCTGCAGCGAGATGCGCTGGCCGGGATTGACGATGATGCGCTTCACCTGGAAGCGCTCGCCGCGGTCCACCGTCTCGTAGCTGCCCCAGGGGCGGTAGACGCGGGGATGCGTCGTCGCCTCGCCCCGGCCCGCCTTCTTCAGGCGGTCGACGATGGCCTTCACGTGCTGCGCCTCGTCGCGCGAGGCGACCAGCACCGCGTCCTTGAGCGCGACCACGATCGTGTCCTCGATCCCGACCGCCGCGAGCAGGCCATGCTCGGCGCGCAGGTAGGAATTGCGCGTGCGCTCCGACAGCACGTCGCCCTGCGCCACGTTGCCGTCGGCGTCGCGCGCCCCGATCTCCCACAGCGCCGACCACGAGCCGACATCCGACCAGCCGAGCGAGGCGGGGACCACCGCCGCGAGCCGGGTCTTCTCCATGACCGCGTAGTCGATCGAGATCGAGGGCGCGGCGGCGAAGGCCTCGCGGTCGAGGCGCACGAAGTCGAGGTCGCGCGCCGCGCCGGCCACCGCCGCGGCCGCGGCCCGGGCGACGTCCGGCGCATGGGCCGCGAGTTCCGCGCGGAACGCGCCGAGCGGGAAGAGGAACATGCCGCTGTTCCAAGACCAGCCGCCGGCGGCGAGGTAGCCCTGCGCGGTGGCGAGGTCGGGCTTCTCGACGAAGCGCGCGACGTCGTGCGCGCCGGGCGCGCCGGCGAGCGCGACGCCGGCGCTGATGTAGCCATAGCCGGTCTCTGGAGCGGTGGGCTCGATCCCGAAGGTGACGAGCCGGCCGAGGCCGGCCGCGGTCGCCGCGCGCGCCACCGCGGCGGCGAAGGCCGGTCGGTCGAGGATGACGTGGTCGGAGGGCAGGACGAGCAGCATGTCGCCCTCCGGCGCCCCGGTGGCGGCGAGGTGGGCGGCGGCCGCGGCGACGGCCGCGGCGGTGTTGCGCGCCACGGGCTCGAGCAGCAGGGCGGCCGGCGCGACCCCGGCCGCGCGCATCTGCTCGGCGATCGCGAAGCGGTGCTCGGCGTTGCAGACGACGATGGGCGCGGCGAGGCCGGCCTCGCGCGCGCGCAGCGCCGTCTCCTGGATCATGCTGCGCTCGCCCGCCAGCGGCAGGAGCTGCTTGGGGAAATGCTCGCGCGACAGCGGCCAGAGCCGCGTCCCGGAGCCGCCGGAGAGGATGACCGGATGGATGGTCGCCATGGCTGGGGGCTTCTTCCGTTCGACTTGGGGCGTCACTACAGCAAACGCGCGAGCGGCGCCAATTGATCCGGCGCGGGGCGGCGTTCAGCGCCGGCCCGCGCCGCTCCCCGGGCGCAGGCGCGCCGCGGCGGCGTCGGCGAGGATGTTGCAGGTGGCGACCGTGGCGAGGATGAGCAGGCCCGGCCAGAGCGCGAGGGCGGGCGCGGTCCAGATCAGCTCCTGCGCGTTGGTGAGCATGTTGCCCCAGCTCGGGACCGGCGGCTGGATGCCGAGGCCGAGGAAGCTCAGGACGCTCTCGAACTTGATGACCTCGCCCACCGCAAGGGCCGTGGCGACGAGGACCGTCGGCATCGCGCTCGGCAGGATGTGGACGAGCATCACGCGCGCCGGCGAGGCACCGAGCGCGACGGCCGCGCGCACGAAGTCGCGCGCGCGCAGCGACAGCGTCGCCGCGCGCACCAGCCGCGCGACCGTGGTCCAGCCGAAGGCGGCGGTGATGGCGACGATGCGCGCAAGGCCCGCCTCGGGCGAGCGCGCCACGTCCTCGGGCACGCCGAGCCGCGTCAGGTCGACGGCGGCGAGCACGATCAGCAGCGCCAGCAGCGGCAGCGCGATCACGAGGTCGGTCAGCCGCATCAGGATCGAATCGAGCCTGCCGCCGAGATAGCCGGCCGCGAGGCCCAGCCCGGTGCCGAGTACCGCGGCGATCGTCGCGGCGACGACGCCGACGAGCAGGGACACGCGCCCGCCATGGAGCAGCCGCGCGAGCAGGTCGCGCCCGAGGTCGTCGGTGCC
>JBEGVV010000237.1:0-5974 GCA_041178225.1 Pseudomonadota bacterium
CGTAGCCGCGCCGGCGCGCGATGATGTAGACCGCCGCCATCAGGTAGAGGCCCATGAGCAGGCCGGGGATGGCCCCGCCGAGGAAGAGCCTGCCGATCGACACGCTGGCCAGCACGCCGAACACGACGAAGGGGATGCTCGGCGGGATGATCGGGCCGATGGTCGAGGCCGCGGCGGTCAGCGCGGCGGCGAAGGGGCGGCTGTAGCCCGCGCGCGCCATCGCCGGGATCAGCACCGAGCCGGTGCCCGCCGCGTCGGCCGCGGCCGAGCCCGACATGCCGGCCATGATCATGTTGCTGACGACGTTCACGTGGCCGAGGCCCCCGGTGAAGCGCCCGACGAGCACGTTCGCGAGGCGCACGAGGCGCTGCGTCGTGCCGCCGGTGTTCATCAGCGCCCCCGCGAGGATGAAGAACGGCACGGCGAGCAGCGGGAAGGAGTCGACGCCCGTGACGAAGCGCTGGGCGATCACCTCCAGCGGGATCTCGTCGAGCATCGTGACCGCGATCGCGCCGGTCAGGCCCATCGCCACCGCGACGGGCGCGCCGATCGCAAGCAGGACGACGAAGATGATCGCCATGGTTCCGAGCATGAGCTTCCCCTTCCGGGATCAGTCGATCATCGTCGAGGCTTCGTCCTGGCGGATGGCGCCGCCGCGAAGCAGGATCGCGAGGTTCAGGATCACGTAGACGGCACCGATGGCCGCGCCGACGGGCAGCGCCGCGTAGACCACGCCGATGTTCAGGCCCGAGGCCGCCGCGTAGGTGTTCGAGGTGAGGCCGACCATCGCGGCACCGAGCTTCACCAGCGGCAAGAGAAGGGCGAGGCAGGCCAGGTAGGAGAGGATGCCGAGCACCCGGCGCATGCCGGGGCCCGCGAGCGCGAGGACGATGTCGACGACGATGTGCGTGCCGCGCCCGAAGGCGAGCGCCGCGCCGAGGAAGATCTGCCAGGTGAAGACGTAGCGGGCGATCTCCTCGGTCCATGTCGGCGGATCGTCGAGCACGTGGCGGCTGAAGACCTGCCAGGCCACGTTGGCGACCATGGCCATCAGGAGGACCGCTATCGCGGCGAAGAGGCCGCGGTCGATCGCCTTGAGGAGCTTCTGCATGGCACTGGACCGGCCGCGCCACCCGCCCCGCCCGGCCGCGCGTTGCGGCCGGGGGAGCGGTGGTGGCGCGTCGCCTTGCTCAGGCCTTGAGGACGGCGTCGTGGAAGCCCGGCGCCCATTTCCTCTCGAACTGCTTCGGCAGGTCGGCGAGCGCGGACTGGAAGGTCTCGAGCCGCACCGGGTGGAAGGTCATGCCGCCGGCCTTGAGCTTCTGCTCGAGCACGCTCTCGTCCTCGGCCTGGTACTTGTCCTCCAGGCGGCACATCTCGACGAGCGCCTCCATCACGATCGTCTTCTGGTCGGCGGGCAGGCCGGAGAACCAGCGCTCGCTGACGACGACCTCGTAGCCCGAGCGGATATGCCCCGTCAGGTTCACGAATTTCTGCGCCTCGAAGAACGAGTTGGTGAAGATCAGCTCGAGCGGGTTCTCCTGGCCGTCGATCGTGCCCTGCTTGAGCGCGAGGAAGACCTCGGGCAGCGCCATCGGCGTCACGACCGCGCCCAGGCTGCGCCATGCGGCGACATAGGTCTCGAGCTCCGGGACGCGCAGCTTCATGCCCCTGAGGTCCGCCGGCGTCGTCACGGCGCGGTTGGTGGTGAGGTAGCGCGGGCCGCGGTTGCACCACGCGACATGGCGCAGGCCCTTGCGCTGGAGCAGCGCGTCGTACATCGGCTTCGCGAGCGGGCCGTCGACGATCTTGCGGAAATGGTCCTGGCTGCGGATCAGGTAGGGCGTGTCGAGGACCTGCCCCCATTCCGGCACGATGTTGCCGATGAGGTAGCTGCCGAAGAAGCCGATCTGGATCGAGCCGAGCTGCACGGACTCGACCATGTCGCGCTCGCCGCCGAGCTGGCCACCCGGGAAGTTCTGCACCGTCAGCGCGCCCTTCGAGCGTTCCGCGACGATCCGCGCGAAGTCGCCCGCCGCCTTGTCGGCGGCGCCGCCCGCGCCCATCACGTAGCCCATGCGGATCGCGCGCGGTTGCTGCGCGAGGATGGCCGGCGCGGCGAGCGCGCCGGATGCCGCCGTGGCCAGGCCGAGGCCGGCGCGCGCGACGAGGCTTCGACGGGCGATCGCCCGTCCCGTTGTCCTGCTGGTCATGTCTCCCCCCTTTGATCCTCGGCTTCCGGCCAAGGTGCCGAACGGCACGTTAGACCCATAGGCCAGCCCCCGCCAAGGGCGCGGGTTCACTCGGCTGGCGCCGGGCGGAACTCGTAGGGCGCCTCGAGCGCGGCGATCTCCGCGGGGTCGAGCGCGATGTCGACCGCGGCCGCCGCGCCCTCGAGCTGGCCGAGGCTCGTCGCGCCCATGATCGGCGCCACCATGGCCGGCTTCGCGAGGAGCCAGGCCAGCGCGACCTGCGCCGGCGTCGCGCCGCGCGCGGCGGCGACGGCGCGCAGCCGCTCGACGACCACCCAGTCGCAGGGGCGGTAGGTGCCGGGCTTCACGACCTTGTCGTTCGCGGCGCGCTCCGTCGCGCCGCCGCCGGCCGGGTCGCGGTTGCCCGCGAGGAAGCCGCGCGCGAGCGGGCTGTAGGGGATGAGCCCGACGCCCTGCTCGTGGCAGAGCCGGTTCATCTCGCGCTCCTCCTCGCGCTGGACGAGGTTGTAGAGGTTCTGCATGCAGATCGGCCGCGCCAGGCCGCGCCAGTCGGCGAACATGAGCATCTGCGCGAACTTGTAGGCCGGCATGGTCGAGCCGCCGACATGGCGCACCTTGCCGGCGCGCACCAGCATGTCGAGCGTCTCCATGAACTCCTCGACCGGCGTGTGCGGGTCGAGGCGATGCACCTGGTAGACGTCGACATGGTCGGTGCGCAGGCGTCGCAGCTGGGCGTCGATGCTGCGCATGACGTGCTTGCGGCCGAGCCCGGACTCGTTCGGGCGATCGCCCATGGCGATGCCGACCTTGGTCGAGATCACGACCTCGTCGCGCGGCACCATGCGCAGGAGCACCTCGCCGATGATCTCCTCGCTGCGGCCCTGGTTGTAGCTGTCGGCCGTGTCGAAGAAGGTGATCCCGAGGTCGAGCGCCTTGCGGAAGAAGGGCGCGCTCTCCGCGGCATCGAAGGCGCCCCAGCCGCGCCTTCCCCTGGCGCCCCAGGAATTGCCGCCGAGGCAGATCCTGCTGACGACGAGGCCGGAGCGGCCAAGCGGCGCGTACTTCATCGCGCGTCCCCTCCCGTCAGCCGCGTATGTCGCCCTCGGCCTTCATCCAGCGCACGGAGGTGCGGAAGGCCTCGAGCGTGCGCGCGACGTCCTCCGGCCCGTGGGCCGCCGAGACGAGCCCGCCCGGCGCGCCCATGATGTCGACGCCATTGGCGAGCATCGCCACGCGCAGCCGCGCCGCGATGCTCGGGTCGCGCGTGCCCTTGAGGCCCTTGAAGCCCAGCTTCAGCGGGTCGAAGGACGCGGGATCGATCGCGAGGCCCGCCGGGTTGACGAAGACGAGGAAGGCCGAGCGGTCGCCATAGACGCCCCAGGGGATGCCCTCCTCGACGAGCACGCGGCGCATGCCGTCGCGCAGAGCCTCGGCGGTGCGGCAGGCCTGCTCGACCACGTCCTCGCGCTCGATGGTCGAGAGCATCGCGACGCCCGCGGCGGCGCAGAGCGGGTTGGCGTTGTAGGTGCCCTGGTGCTGCACCTTCTCGCGGTTCGCCGCCTTCATCGCCGCGAAGTCGAGCTGGTCGAAGATCTCGCGCTTGCCCGCGAGCGCGCCGCCCGGCAGGCCGCCGGCGACGATCTTGGCGAGCGTCGTCATGTCGGGGATGACGCCGAAATGCTCCTGCGCGCCGCCGCGCGCCCAGCGGAAGCCGGTGATGACCTCGTCGAAGATCAGCACGATGCCGCGGCGCGCCGTGACCTCGCGCACCCGCGCGAGGAAATCGGGCGGCAGCGGCACGGTGCCCCAGGACGCGCCCGAGGGCTCGACGATCGCCGCGGCGATGTCGTCGCGCGCCTCGATCGCGGCGACCACGCGGTCGACGTCGTCGGTCGGCAGCATGATCGCCTGGTCGACCAGCGCGGGCAGGATGCCGATCGGCGTCGAGCCGTCGAAATGCGACGTCGCGCCGGCGGCGACCTGGTCGTGCCAGCCGTGGAAATGCCCGGTGAAGCGCAGGATCTTCGGCTTGCCCGTGTAGGCGCGCGCCAGCCGGATGGCGAGATGCGTCGCCTCCGTGCCCGAGGCGGTGAAGCGCACGCGCTCGGCGCTGGGCACGAGGCGCGTCACCAGCTGGGCCCAGCGCAGCTCGGCGTCGTGCGAAGAGCCGTAATGCGTGCCGAGCTCGATCTGCCGCGTCACCGCCTCGACCATGGACGGATGCGCGTGGCCGAGCAGCAGCGAGCCGTGCCCGCCGTAGTAGTCGACGTACTCGTTGCCATCGACGTCCCATTTGCGCGACCCCTTCGCCCTCGCCACGTAGACCGGCCAGGGGTTGAGCGCGCGCGAATCATGGGTGACGCCCGAGGGCAGGACGCGCGCGGCCTCCGCGTAGAGCCGCGCGGATCCCGGCGTGCGCTCGCGATAGGCGGTCTCGAGGGGGGAGTTGGTCTTCAGCACGGTGGCCATGGCGGTCTCCGGTCGTGTCGGTTCGGTTCTGGTCAGGCGGTCAGGTCGCGCATCGCCTTCGCGCGCTGCGTGGCGGCGCCGAGCAGCAGCGGCAGGTCGTTGCCCGCGAGGGCGACCTGCATGCCGAGCTTGAGGTAGCGGGCGAGCAGCGCCTCGGCGTAGACGCCGCCGATGCCCGGGATCTTCCCGTGCTTCCTGCAGGCCGCGATCGTGGTCTCGATCGCGGCGACGAGGCGCGGGTCCTCGAACTTGCCGGGGATGCCCATCTCCAGCGTCAGGTCGCTGCAGCCCATGAGCAGCATGTCGATGCCCGGCACGGCCGCGATGGCCTCGGCGTTGGCGATCGCCCTGGGCGTCTCCAGCATCACGGTGACCAGCGTCGCGGCGTTGATGGTCGAGGCCGTCTCGGCGAGCGGCAGGCTGGCATAGGCGACCTGCGGCAGCCCGCCGACGATCGAGCGGTGTCCCACCGGCGGATAGCGGAAGGCATCGGCGATGGCGCGCGCCTCCTCGGCGGTGTCGACATGCGGCATGACGATGCCGAGCGCGCCGCCGTCGAGGCAGCGCGTGCCCATCGTGAGCTGGCCCATCGGCACGCGCACCAGCGGCGCGATGCCGGCGTCGAGCGCGGCGACCGACATCTGGCACGCCGCGTCGATCGACATCTGGCCGTGCTCGAGGTCGATGAACAGCCAGTCGAAGCCGGCGACCTTCATCAGCTTGGCGATCTCGATGCCGCGCGCCACGCGCACGCCGACGCCGAGCGCGACGCCTCCCTGCGCGATGCGCTGGCGGACCGGGTTGGCGATGGACGTGGTCATGATGTGCTCCCCCTCGCGATTGCGCCGCCGAGGTTAAGCGAGGCGGGCCATCGCGGGCGATTCTTTCCTGCCGGCGTCGTCCGTCACCTGCCGTCGACGATGGCGCGCAGGACCTCGCCCGCGCGCTGGCATGCCGCGCGGTCGACGTCCAGGTGCGTCGCCGCGCGCACCGTGCGGCGGGCGAAGGCGAGGACGAGCACGCCGCGACGGCGCGCCTCCTCGACGACCTGGGCGGCGTCGGGCGCGCCGGGACGAAGATGGAAGACCACGATGTTCGTCTCCACCGTCGACGGGTCGAGGTCGACCGCCGGGCTGCCGGCCAGGGCCTCGGCGACGAGGCGGGCATTGGCATGGTCCTCGGCGAGCCGGCCGAGGTTGTGGCGCAGCGCGAAGAGGCCGCCCGCCGCCATCATCCCGGCCTGGCGCATGGCGCCGCCGAACATCCTTCGGTGGCGCTGCGCGCGCGCGATG
>JBEGVV010000238.1:0-18062 GCA_041178225.1 Pseudomonadota bacterium
TGGTCGGCGACGAACTCGCGCGCGAAGGCCGCCTCGTCGCCGAACGGGTTGCGGTGCCCGCGCGCGACGGCGAGCAGCTCGACGAGCGAGTAGATGTCCCAGAGCCGGTTGTGGATCGGCGTCGCGGTGAGCATCAGCACGAAGCGGAAGCGGCGCTCGGCGAGCACCTCGCGCAGGCGGGTGGCGACGCGCGGCGGCTCGGGCACGCCATGGAGGTTGCGCAGCTTGTGCGCCTCGTCGAGGACGAGCATCTCGAAGCGGTCGGAAGGGATGCGGTGGATGTGGTCGCGCGCGGAATGGTAGGTCGTGACCACCGCGCCGGCCTCGCCTTCGGGCATGGCGTCGAGCAGCGCGCGGCCGCCGGCGACGATCGTCGGGATGCCGAACCGGGTCTCGAGCTCCTCCTTCCATTGCGGGCCGAGGAGCCTGGGGGCGACCACGAGCACGCGCTTCACGCGACGGCGCGCGACGAGCTCGCTGGCAACCAGCCCGGCGCTGATCGTCTTGCCGAGGCCGACGTCGTCGGCGAGCAGCGTCACCGGCAGGCGCCGGCAGAAGGTCAGGAGGTTGTCGACCTGGTGGTGGAAGGGCTCGACCCGGTCGCGCCAGCGCGGCCGCGAGCGCAGGTCGTCGCGGTCCTCCATGACGATCGGGTCGACCAGGCCCCACTCGAGCGCGGCGCGGTGGACCGCGCATTCGCCGGCGTCGCGCGCGCGGCGGAGGGGGCGCGTGCGGACATCAGGAAGGTCTTCGATCCGCACGGCCATCGACGAAGGACATTACCACGATTCCGGACCCCTTCGAAGCCGCGAGAACCTCTCCAGGGCGGAATTCCATCGGCATCCTGCCCTGGAGGGAATTCTCCCGCGCGGCAGCGCGGCGAGGGGAGGGCGATGGTGCCGGAGGCCGGGCGTCGGGCGAGGGCCCTGGCGGTCAGGCGCCGATCGTCGCGTTCCGGCCGCTCGCCGGCCGGTGACCCATGCCCCCTCCCATCCACGCCACGGCGCGGCGAGGCTCGCCTGCGCGGGCGTCAGCGGCGCAGCAGGGCGCGCATGCGACCGCGCAGGCCGAGGCGGTCGAGGATGGCCGCGCCTGCGGACGAGGCAAGGTCGCAGCCGCGCTGCGCGGCGAGCACGAGCAGCGCCGGCGGCGAGGGACGCAGCAGCATGACGTCGGCGCAGGCGATGCTGCGCGTGGCGAAGAGGCGCTTGTGCTGCCCGTCGCCCGGCGTGAAGTCGAACAGCCGGTGGCGGCCTTCCTGGATCAGCGCCTCCAGCACCTTCCATTGCAGCACCGCCCCGGGCGACAGCGCCGCCGCGCGCGGGTCGAAGCCGACATGGGCGTTGCGCACGATGCCGTCGTCGACCGGGCAGAGCATGTAGGCGACGGGCTCTCCGCGCAGGAAGAGCAGGTGGCCGCGCACCGCGTCGCGCCGCGCGCGCGCGCGCAACCCGTCGAGGAACCCCGCGCCATCGGGCAGGCCGGCGTCGAGGCGCCGTTCCTGCCAGCTGCGCACCGAGATGGCGCGCGCGAGGCCGTGGAATTCCGTGATCGCCGCCTCGCCGGCATAGGCGCGCCAGTCGATCGCGCCGCCATCCTCCGCGGCGAAGCGCCGGAGCTTGCGCGCGATCGCCGCGCGCGTCGCGGCGCCCAGCCGCGCCTGCCATGCCGCCTGGCCCAGGCCCAGCTCGACGAGATGGCGCGGCTGGCGCCGCGGCGCGTAGAGGATCGCGCCCTGCGCCAGCGCGAGCGCCGGCAGCTCCGTGGCGCAGGGTTGCGCGGCGAGCATCGCGCCCGCGCAACCGGGCGGCGCCGTGGCCATCATCGCCTGCAGCCGCGCGCGGATCGCCTCGCCATCGAGGGGCGCCTCGTCCGGGTCGGCCTCGCGCCGCGAAAGGCGCAGGCGCGGCGTCCACAGCGCGACGCCACCGACCTCGCAGCGGAACGGCACGTGCGTCGGCTCGCTCATGCGCGCGGCCCGGCCACGACGCGATAGATGGCGAGGTCGTCCTCCGCATGCCGCGGCGCCAGCGCCGGATGCGCGTCGGCGACGTCGCGATGCACGGGGTTGAGATAGGCCACGAGGATGTCGCGCGGCTCCGCCGCGAAGGACGCGGCGAGGCGGTCGAGCAGCGCGCGCAGCACCGTGCCGTCGAACGGGTTGTAGAGGAAGCACACGAGCTTGCCGCCCGGTGGCTCGAAGGCCGCCGCGTCGCTCCACGCGCACTCGACGCGCTCGACCCCGGGCAGCGCGCCACGCGCGCGCGCCATGTTCGCGAGCGCGGCCTCGTGGAGCTCGCGGGCGTATTCGACGCCGACGACCCGCCGGAAGCCGAGCTCGCAGGCCAGCAGCAGCGCGCGGCCCTTGCCCGAGCCGTAGTCGACGAAGGCGTGTTCGGCGGGATCGATGCAAAGGCGCGCGACCACGCGCCGGAAGGCCGCCTCCCCCACGGGCTGGTAGCAGTTGCCGCGCATGAGGTTGGCCCCCTCGATGCGCATCAGGGCGGTGCTCTCCGCGCGCCAGGTGTCGATGCCGAGCCGGCGGTCGAGCTCGCCCACGCGCGGGACGTTGGCGCGCCCGCGCAGGCGGTCGAGCCCGCGCGCGAGGTTGTGGACGAGGACGGGGCCCAGGAGCCGCCAGCCATGGCGGCGCCAGGCATAGGCGAGGCGTCGCCAGGACGCACCGGTTCGGGTCATGCGCGGATCTCCCCGGGGATGCGCGGCCGGCCGGGCCGCCACGCCGGCCGGAGGATGGCACCGCGCGCGCCGCGCGCGCGCCGCCCGGCAGGACTAATCCCGCCGGGCCTCCGCGCGCGCGCTCAGAGCCGGGCCTTCAGCGCGTCGGAGACCTTCTCCGCCATCATGATGATCGGCAGGTTGAGGTTCGCGCAGGGTATGGAGGGCATGAGCGAGGCGTCGCAGACCGTGAGGTCGCCGACCCCGATCACCGAGCCCTCCTCGTCGCAGGCCGCCATGGGGTCGTCGCGACGGCCCATGCGCGCGGTGCCCGAGGCATGCCACACGCCGGTGGTGGAGGCGTGGAGATGCGCGCGCAGCGCGTCCTCGTCGGCCAGCAGCGCGTCGAGCCCGGGCCCGCGCGAGGCGAGGCCGCGCAGCAGCAGCGCGCCATGCTCCCCGGTCGCGTCGACATAGCGCGCCAGCAGCGCGAGCAGCAGCGCGTTGCGCGCGCCGGGCCGCGACACGCGCTTGAGCCGGTCCGAGTAGAAGCTCGGGAAGACGATGCGCCGCACGCCGTCGAGCTGGCGCGACAGCAGCGCCGTCGCCGCGAGGCGGAAGGCGCCCATCAGCCGCACCATGTCGCGCTCGTCGGAGAGCAGGCGGAAATCGACCTCGGGTTCCGCCGCGGGATCGGGAGAGGCGAGGCGCACATGGCCGCGCGAATGCGAGCGGTTCACCCACATCACCAGCGAGCCGATGCGATGGCCGAGCGCGTGCCAGCCGGACTGCGCGGCGATCGCCATGTGCATGTCGCCCTGGCGCTCGCCCGCGAGGCCCGAGGAGAAGCGGAACATCGTCTGGATGTGGTAGCCGTCGCGCCGCGCGAGCCATCCCCTGCGCGACATCAGGCAGGACATGTTGGTCGCGGGATGCTCCATGAGGTTGGCGCCGACGCCGGGCCGGTCGGCGACCGGCGCGATCCCCATCGCGCGCAGCGCGCCCGCGGGGCCGATGCCGTTGCGCATCAGCAGCGCCGGGGTGTGGATCGCGCCGCAGCTGACGATCGTGCGCCGCGCGCGGATGCGCAGCGTCCCGCCGGCATGCGCGAATTCCGCGCCGGCGACGCGCGTGCCCTCGACCAGCAGGCGCCGCGCGACATGGCGCGGCAGCAGGGCGAGGTTCGGCCGCGCGCGAACGGTCGCGTCGAGATAGCCCACGGCCGTGGAGACGCGGCGCCATTCCTCGTCGAGGTTGACGGAGGTCGGCATCACGCCGTCCTCCCACGGGCCGTTCTGGTCGGCGCGGCGCGCGTGGCCAAGCGCGGCGAACGCGTCGCCGACCGCGCGCGTGAAGCCCGACCATTCCGCCTCCGGCACGCGGCGCACGGGGATCGGGCCGCTCGTGCCATGGCCAGGCGTGGCCTCGTCGAGGTCGCGCTCGGCCTTGCGGAAATAGGGCAGCACGTCCGCCCAGCGCCAGCCGCGCGCGCCGGCCTCGTGCCATTCGTCGTAGTCCGCCGGCGCGCCGTAGTTGACGCCGATGCCGTTGATGCTCGAGCCGCCGCCCATCACGCGCGCCTGCTCGTAGCGCACGCGCGGCCTGCGCGCGGGATCGTTCATGTGCGCGCCGCCGAGCACCACGCCCAGGTCCGGCCAGGAATAGGCGGGGTTGAAGTAGGCGCGGCCGGGATAGCGGCTGGAGATGTCCTCCGGCACGGCGCCGGGCGGGGTGTCCTGCCCGGCCTCGGCGAGCGCCACGGACAGGTCCGCGCGCTCCGACAGGCGCGCCGCGAGCACGCAGCCCGCCGAGCCGCCGCCGATGACCAGGACGTCGACCTGCCTTTCCTCCTCCACGCGCGCGCCTCCCCGCCTTCCCCGCAAGGTCCCGAAAGTAGCCCGAATGCCCCTGACGCGCATCGCGGGGATCAAGGAATCCTCAACCATGCGCAACGCCGCGCATGGCGCGCGGCAGGCAGGAGGTGGAGCATGATCGCGGTGGAGGACCTGAGGCGCAGCCTGGTGGTTCAGCTCGGCAGCCTCGTCGACATACACGAGCGCACGGCCGGGGCGTCGCCGCCGGGTCGCGTGCCGGGCGCGGCCGAGCCGCCGCAGCGGCCGATCCCGATGCACGACGCCGACGCCCCGCCGGACGAGGCGAGGCTGGTGGAGGCGATCGAGGCCTCGCTCGTCGGGTTCGAGGCGGCGATCGCGGCCGCCGAGCGCGCCGACCGCGCGAAGGAGCGCGTCGTCGGCGAGGCGCTCGCCGCGATCGAGCGCGCGGTCGTCGCGCGCCGCGCCTGCGCCGCCGCGCGCGCGCGCCTTCGCGGCGCCCTGCTGTCGACGCTCGGCGCGCGCGACGCCACGGCCGCGAGCCGCGACGCCGGTGGCGCCATCGCCCGTGCGCGCGACGCCGTGCGACTGGCCGAGGCCGAGGCGACGGGGCGGGATGCCGCCGCCGCGACCCTGCGCAAGGCCGCCGATGCCGCCGGCCGCGCCGCGTCCTCCGCGGTTCTCGCGGCCATCCAGGCCGATCCGTCGCGCGGCAATCGCGGCTTCGATCGCCTTGTCGCCTCGTCCGCCCGCGCCCTCGCCGAGCGCGCCGCGAGCGACTCGGAGCGCATCCTCGCCCGCGCGCTCGCGAGCGTGCCGGATGGCGCGCGGCCGGGCGCGCGCATCGATCGCGAAAGCGGAAAATGACGGACGTAATTGGAATCGATTGCCGTGATGCGCGTTCACGATTCGCTGGGGAAGACGATGCTCTGATGGCCGCGTCGGAAACGGTCCTGGATGCTTGCGATGGGCGACGGCGGAAGAGCGAAGGGCGGTAGCGGCAAGTCGACGAAGGCGGGGAAGGGGCGCGGCGGCCCGAGGGAGATTCCGCCGCCCATCCTCGAGGACAAGGAGCCCGGCGCGCGCGCGGGCAGGCGCGACGGCGCGGACAGGCTGACGATCGAGAACCTCGACGCGGTGGCGACGGTGCTGCGCCGGCTGCCCGAGGTGCGGACGACCACGGGCCTCGCGTTGCTGATCGAGGCGCGGCTCGCGCATGCGCGCGGCAGGCGGCCGGTGACCTGGGGCGAGGGATATGGCTTCGTCGTGCGCGAGCGGCGCATGTCCGCCGCGGGCACGAAGAAGACGATCCGCCGCCTCATCGGCCAGAAGATGCTCGTGCCCGTGCCGAGCCCCTGCATCGACAAGGCGGTCGACCTGCAGGCGGGGCCGCGCCTGCTCGAGGCGATCCCGGTCGTCGGCAAGCCCTACACCATCTACCGCGTCGGCTCCGACGGCGACCTGGTGCGCCGCCGCTTCGACACCGCGTGGCTCGAGGGACCGCACGTGGAGGAGGCCAATCGCCGGCTCGCCGAATGGCTGGCGCTCTGGCGGGAGAGCTGCCCCTCGCCCGACCGGTTGCCGCGCAGCCTGCGCCCCTTCTTCGCCGCGCCGCTGTCGCGCCGCGCCTCGCCGGCGATCACCGCGATCGTCGATGTCTCGGCCGAGCAGTGGCAGGACTACGCCTTCATGGTCTGCGACGGGCCGGCGGCGGACGATCCACCCTTCCGCAAGTCGATGATGGCGGTGCGGCTGGGGGCCTGCAAGATCGGGGCGCTGTCGCGCGTGCTGCGCGCGGACTTCACCGAGGCGAAGACGACGGGCAGGCCGATGTTCCACAGGCTGCTCGGCACGCTGCGGGGCTCCGAGCACGACTACCACCGGCTGATGCTGCCGCTCGCGCTGGCGGGCGACTCGGTCGACTGCCTGCTGATCGTCTCCGAGCTGTCGCGCTTCCGGCCGGACGCCGGCAACGACTAGGCGCGCGACGCCGCGGCGCGCTCAGGCGCCGGGGATGGCGACGGGGTAGCGCGCGTGGCTTGGCAGCTCGTGCAGGCGCCGGAGACTCTCGGCGCGGTCCATCCAGCAGAGATGCAGGTCCTTGAAGTCGCCCGTCGTCCTCGGGATCGTGCCGAAGAAGAGATGGGTCGTGCGCGGGAAGCCGTAGTACTCGGTCGCCACGCGGGTGCGCGCGATGTTCTCGCGCACGAGGCCCGTGTGCCAGTCCGTGCCATGGTCGCGCAGGCACAGCGAGCGGCTGAGATAGGGCAGGTAGAGCGCCAGGCCCGAGCCGCGATGCTCGGGCTGCACGAACATGCCGCCCGCGAAGCCGACCGTGCCGGAGATCGGCACGGGGGGATGCGACACCACCGTCCGCCACTTCGAGGTCTCGAGCGCGACGCCCTTGTCGAACCAGACGCGGTCGGTCTCGACGATCTCCTGGACGAAGTCGCGGCAACGATAGATGCGCTCGGCATGCGAGGCGACGATGCGGCCCGACGCGTCCTCGGCGCGCAGCCAGAAGGCGTCGCGCGACAGGTCGTGCTCGTTCGGGTCGAAGCTCGGGTTGTCGTAGGCGCCGCAGGCCTGCAGGTAGCGGCGCAGCGCGAACATGTCGTTGTCGACCGCGACGCGGAACCCCGCGCGCGCGCAGGCTTCCTCGATCGCCGTCACGCTTGCCGCCACCAGCCTGTCGTCGGCCGCCCTGTCGATGCCGTCCTGCTCGTTCGTGCTCATCGCGCGCTTCCCTCCCCTTCACCGATCCTTCGCCGCCGCGCATTCGCCCGCGGCCCGCGGCCGGCGGCCACCCCGCGCGTCGCGCGCATCCTCGCCACCAGCGCGCGCACGCGCCGATCCCTGGCCGCGCGCGCGGGCAGGACCAGAAAATAGGTCTCTTCCCCCAGCTTGCGGAAGTGCAGACCGAAGCGCCGCGCGGCCGCCTCCGCGCCCATGCCCGCGTCGGCCCGGCCGGCCGCGACCACCGCGGCAACCGCCTGGTGGGTGAATTCCTCGTCGCCATGGCCGCGGATCGCGGCGGGCTCGAGCCCCGCCGCGGCGAGCATGCGGTCGAACCAGGCGCGCGTGCCCGAGCCGCGCTGGCGGTTGACGAAGCGCGCGCCCGTGCGCGCGAGATCGGCGACGGAGTCGAGGCGCAGAGGGTTGCCGGGCGCGACCATCAGCCCCTGTGCGCGGCGGAACAGCGGCAGCGCGCGGAGCCCGTCCCTCCTCAGCCCGGCGAGCACGGCGGCGGGCGGCGCGTCGCCCGCGGTCCCGAAATGGCAGCCGGCGGCATCGGCGCGCCCGGCGCGCAGGGCCTCGAGCGCCTCGCTGCTGCCGCAGACCTGCAGCGCGATGCCCTCGAGCCCGCCCAGCGCCTCGACGAGGGTCGGGTCGTGGCTCGCCGCGAGGCGCAGCGGCGGCGCGGGGGCGTCGCCCGCGCCGGGCAGCGCGGCGAGCGCGGCCCCGAGCGTCGCGACCTCGCGCGCCAGCGGCGCCTCCAGCCGGCGTCGCGCGGCATCGAGGGCGGCGCGCAGCGCCTCGCCGGCGGCGGTGAGTTCCGTGCCATGGCCCTTGGTCTTGGCCGCCGCGCGGCGACCCAGCGCCGCCTCGAGCGCGGCGAGCTTGCCCCAGGCCCCGCGATAGGAAAGGCCCGTGCGCGCCGCCGCGCCCTGGATCGAGCGGGTCGCGGCGATCGCCTCGAGCAGGTCGAGCGTGCCGGCGAGCGGCAGCGAGGCACCGCCCGCCTCGATGCGGCCGTCCAGCGCGAGCGTCACCCTGGGGCGCCTTGGGTCCATGGCGCGATGATCCCACGCGACCACCCCCGGGCTCAATGCCCGGGTGCCGCAGAATAGGCAATATCCTGCATATTGAACATGACCTGCCATGCGTCGGATACCGGTCCCGATGCTGGAGACCTTCGCCCAGGCGTCCGCGCTGCTGCTCGCCCTCGACCCGTCGGTCGCCGGGATCGCGGCGCTTTCGCTGCGCGTCAGCCTGGCGGCGACCGCGATCGGCTGCGCGGTCGGCATCCCGGCCGGCGCCTTCCTCGCCATCGCCCGCTTCCCCGGCCGGGGCGGGGCGATCGTCGCGCTCAATGCGCTGATGGGCCTGCCGGCGGTCGTGGTGGGCCTCGTGATCTACCTCGCGCTCTCGCGCTCCGGCCCGCTCGGCCACCTGGGCCTGCTCTTCACCCCCGCCGCCATGGTCGTCGCGCAGGCGGTGCTTGTGACCCCGCTGGTCGCCGCGCTGACGCGCCAGATCGTCGAGGACGCGGAAGGCGAGCTCGGCGAGCAGCTGCGCTCGCTCGGCCTGCCGGCCTGGCGGCGCGTGCGCGCGCTGCTCCTCGACGTCCGCTTCTCCCTCGCCGTCGCGGTGCTCGCCGCGTTCGGGCGCGCGATCGCCGAGGTGGGCGCCGTGCTGGTCGTGGGCGGCAACATCGCCGGGCACACGCGCACGATGACCACGGCGATCTCGCTGGAGACGCAGAAGGGCGACCTGCCGCTCGCGCTGGCGCTCGGCATGGTCCTGCTCGCGCTGGTCCTCGTCGTCAACGCCGCGGCGGCGGTGCTGCGCGCCCATGCGCTGCGCCGCCACGGCTAGGGGCGGGGCCGCGGCCATGGCTTTGCCCCTGCGCATCTCGGGCCTGGTGGTGGAGGCCGGCGGGCGCCGCGTGCTCGACGGCATCGACCTCGAGCTCGCGACGCGCGGCGTCACCGCCATCATCGGCCCCAACGGCGCGGGCAAGAGCACGCTGCTGCGCGCGCTCGACGGCCTCGTCGCGCCGACGGCGGGCCGCATCGGCTTCGGCGACGATGGCGCGGCGACGGCGCCTCGGCGCGCCTTCGTCTTCCAGAAGACGGCCCTCGTCCGCGCCAGCGTCGCGCGCAACGTGGCCCTGGCGGTGGAGGCCGAGGGCCTGCCCGCCGCCGAGGCGCGCGCGCGCGTCGACCATGCGCTGGCGCGCGTCGGCCTGTCCGGCCGCGCCCGGGACGCGGCGCGTCGATTGTCCGGCGGCGAGCAGCAGCGCGTCGCCTTCGCGCGGGCCTGGGCGCGCGCGCCGGAACTCCTCCTCCTCGACGAGCCGACCGCGAGCCTCGATCCCGCGGCCACGGAGGAGATCGAGCGCCTCGTCGCCGCGCTGCGCGACGCCGGCACGAAGGTCCTGCTGGTCTCGCACAATCTCGGCCAGGTCGCGCGCCTCGCCGAGGACGTCGTCGTGCTCGCCGCCGGACGCGTGGCGGAGCACGGACCCGTCGACGCGGTCTTCAGGCGGCCCGCGAGCGAAGCGGCGCGGGCCTATCTCAGGGGAGAACTGCCATGGCAATCCTTCGACGCCTCGCCCTGACAGCCGCGCTCGCCGCGTGCATCGCCGCGCCTGCCGCCGCGCAGCAGGCGATCACGGTCGCATCGACGACCTCGACCGAGCAGTCCGGCCTGTTCGGCCACCTGCTGCCGGCCTTCCGCGCCGCGACGGGCATCGAGGTCAAGGTGATTGCCCTGGGCACGGGCCAGGCGCTGGATGTCGGCCGGCGCGGCGACGCCGACGTCGTCTTCGTCCATGACCAGGCGGCGGAGGAGAAATTCGTCGCCGAGGGCTTCGGCGTGAAGCGGATCCCGGTCATGTACAACGACTTCGTCATCGTCGGCCCCGGCGACGATCCCGCGCGGATCGCGGGATCCGACACGCTGGAGGCGCTGCGCCGCATCGCCGCGGCGAAGGCGCCCTTCGTGTCGCGCGGCGACAAGTCGGGCACGCATGCCGCCGAGCTGCGCTACTGGCAGCAGGCGGGCCTCGACCTCGCGGCGATCCGCGGCGAGTGGTACCGCGAGATCGGCCAGGGCATGGGCCCGGCGCTGAACGCCAGCTCCGCCGCGAACGCCCATGTCCTCGCCGATCGCGGGACCTGGCTGTCCTTCCGCAACCGCGGCCAGCTCAAGGTCCTGGTCGAGGGCGACGCCCGGCTGTTCAACCAGTACGGCGTGATCCTCGTCGACCCGAAGCGCCATCCCCACGTGAAGGCCGAGGCCGGCCAGCGCTTCGTCGACTGGCTCGCCTCGCCCGCCGGCCAGCAGAGCATCGCCGCCTACAGGATCGGCGGCGAGCAGCTCTTCTTCCCCAACGCGGCGAAGTGAGCAAGGACGGCACGCGCGCTTAATCGGATCCAGACAACCATTGTCGCCTGAATGGTTGTCTGGATCCGGTTTCTCGAGGGGGGCTCAGCGCGCGGCGGCGTAGCCCTGCATGCCGCGGGGATTGGCGGCGGCCTTGAGGACGCGCGTGCCGCCACGCATCTCGATCGCGCAGGCGCAGAGGCGCCCCTCGCTCCACGCGTCGGCGACCTCCACCGCGTGGCCGCGGCGCGCGAGCTCGGCGCGCGTGGCCTCTGGGAAGCGGCTCTCCAGCGTCACCGCGCGCGGGCGGAAGCCCCGCGGCCAGAACGAGCCGACGAGGTGGTCGGTATGGAAGGCCGGGGCGTCGATCGCCTCCTGCAGGTCCATCGCGTGGTGGACATGGTGCAGGTAGAGCAGCGCCGACCATTGCTCCTGCTGGTCGCCGCCCGGCGTGCCGAAGGCGAGCCAGGGCGCGCCGTCGCGATGGACCATGGTCGGCGTCAGCGTGGTGCGTGGCCGCGTGCCGGGCACGAGGCTCGAGGGCAGGCCTTCCGCGAGCCAGAACATCTGCGCGCGCGTCGACAGGCCGAAGCCGAGCTCGGGGACCACGGGGCTCGACTGCAGCCAGCCACCCGAGGGCGTCGCCGCGACCAGGTTGCCCCGGCGATCGGCGACGTCGACATGGCAGGTGTCGCCGCGCTGCGCGCCGTCCCCGCGCAGGGGCGCCTCGCCCGTGCGGTCGAGCGTCGGCTCGCCGGCCCCCGCCGCGCGTGCGCCCGGCTCCAGCGCCGCCAGCGGCGGAAGCAGGGGCTCCCGGCCGCCGAGCGCGCCGGGGCGGAATTCCGCCGAGGCCTCCGCGCCGACAAGCGCGCGCCGCGCGGCCGCGCGCGCGGGATCGAGCAGCGCGGCGACGTCGACGGGCGCCGCGTCGCCGTACCACGCGTCGCGGTCGGCCATGGCGAGCTTCGTCGCCTCGACCACGGCATGGACGAAGCCGGGGCCCGCCGGGTCGCTCGCCGCGATCGCGTCGTGGTCGAGCAGCTGCAGGAGCTGCAGCAGCGCCGGCCCCTGGCTCCAGGCGCCGCACTTGAAGACGCGATCGGACCCGAAATCGGCATGCACCGGGCGCTCCATCGAAGGGCTCCAGCGCGCGAGGTCGTCGGCGCAGAGGAAGCCGCGATGGGGACGGCCCGTGGCGTCCATCGCCTCGATGCGCGCGAAGCGGTCGATCGCCTCGGCGACGGGGCCGCGATACCAGTGGTCGAGCGCGCGCTCGATCTGCGCCTCGCGGCCTGCGACGCGCGCGGCGTCGGCGACGATGGAGGCGTAGAGCGTCGCGAGCATCCGGTTGGCGAAGAGGCTGCCAGGCGCGGGCACCTCGCCGCGCGGCAGGTAGAGCGCGGCTGAGCTTCGCCAGTGCAGCTCGAACAGCGTCTTCACCGAGGCGATCGCGGCGGGGACGCGCCAGGACAGCGGATGGCCGCCGCCGGCGTGGAAGATCGCGGGCTCCAGCACGTCGGCGAGCCGCATCGTCCCGAAGTCGCGCAGCAGCGCGAGCCAGGCGCCGAAGGCGCCGGGCACGCAGGCGGCGAGGTGGCCGGTGCCGGGGATCGCGTCGATGCCGAGCGCGCGCATCGACGCGATCGTCGCGGCGGCGGGCGCGGGGCCCTGGCCGCAGATCACGGTTGGCTCGGCCTCGCCGGCGCGGCAGGCGAGGATCGGGACCTCGCCGCCGGGTCCGTTGAGATGCGGCTCGACGACCTGCAGCACGAAGCCCGCGGCGACCGCCGCGTCGAAGGCGTTGCCGCCCCGCTCGAGCATGCGCATGCCGGCGGCCGTCGCGATCCAGTGCGTGGACGAGACCGCGCCGAACGTGCCCGCAAGCTCTGGTCGCGTGGTGAAGCCCATGGCGCGCAGTCCCGTCCCGTGTCGCGTCGTTGCGTCGCATCGTCGCATGCGGCGCGACCGCGCGTCGCGCGGCGGGGCGCCGCATGGCGCGGACCTGTCCGCGGTCGCACCTTCGGCCCGCGACCCGATGCAGGTCGGCAAACGGAACGGAGGGTGCCCATGACTGCCACGACGCTCAAGGCCCGCGATGTGATGACCCGCAAGGTGCTGTCGGTGAGCCCCGGCACGCCGGTGCGCGCGCTCGCGCGCTTCCTGGTCGACCATCGCATCAGCGCCGCGCCCGTGGTCGGCGCCGGCGACGTGCCGCTGGGCGTCGTCAGCGAGGGCGACCTCCTGCGTCGCATCGAGCTCGGCACCGAGGGCCGGAAGGCCTGGTGGGTCTCCATCCTCTCCGACCCTGACGACGACGCGCGCAGCTTCGTGAAGACGCACGGGCTCGTCGCGGCCGACGTGATGACGCGCGGCGTGGTCGGCGTCGACCCCGAGGCCGAGCTGTCCGCAATCGCCAACCTGCTCGAGGCGAGGCGCATCAAGCGCGTCTTCGTGCTCTCGCAGGGCAAGGTCGCGGGCGTCATCACGCGCTCCGACGTCGTGAAGACGCTGGTCCGCCAGCCCGAGCCCGCCGCGAAGCGGCGCATGGACGCCGACATCCACGAGGCGATCGAGTCCGCGATCCGCAAGGAGGACTGGGCACCGCTCGCCTTCGTCTCGATCGCGGTGAAGGATGGCGCCGTCGACCTGGCGGGGGCCGTGGGCTCGCAGGCGCAGCGCGAGGGCCTTGTCCTGCTCGCGCGCCGCGTCGAGGGCGTGCGCGACGTGAAGGACAACCTGGTGGTCCGCCCCTCCGGGGCCTGGGGCGTCGCCTGAGGGGCGGTGCGGGCGCTCAGTCGCCCGCCAGGAAGGCGCGGTAGTCGGCCCGCGCCCCGTCGATCGCGGCCGCGAGCAGGCGCGCGCCATCCTCGGCGCGCGCCAGCCCGGGGTCGGAGCCGATCCTGCCATCGGGGAAGCGGCGGCGATGGCGCGCTGCGTCGACATGCCGGTCGCCCGCCATCTCGCGCAGCTCCTCCGGCGGCACGCGTGCCCATCCAAGCGGCGCGGTGCCGTCGCGGCGCGTGCCGGGCAGCACCGCCATCGCGATCGCGATCTCGCTCGGCGTGGCGTGGATGCCTTCGCGCTCGCCATAGAGCTCGCGGCGCAGCGCGTCGGCCGCGGGATATTCCCACCAGCTGCGCAGGCGCAGCGACAGCGCGGGCGCCTCGCCGCCGCGCAGGCTCGCGCCGGCGTGGATGTCGTGGAACGCGGCCTGCACCGGCGCGATGTTCCCGCCATGGCCATTGAGGAAATAGAAGCGGCGGAAGCCCTGCGCGGCGAGCGAGCCGACATAGTCCTGCACCACCGCCATCAGCGTCGCGGCGCGCAGGCTGACCGTGCCGGGAAAGCCGAGGTTGAACTGCGCCGCTCCCAGCGCGAGCGTCGGCCCGACCAGGATGTCGTCGCCCGCTTGCATGCCGAGCGCGATGGCCTCGGCGCAGATCGCGTCCGTGCCGATGAGGCCGTCCGGGCCGTGCTGCTCGGTCGAGCCGATCGGGACCACGACGCCGGTCGAGCGGCGCAGGTAGGCCTCGATGTCGGCCCAGGTCGCGTGCTGCAGGATCATCGCGGACTATGGGAATCGTCGCGTCGCGGCGTCAAGCAGGCCTCTCGTAGGCGACGAAGTCGTGCGTCGCGCCCGCGAAGCGCCGTGCATAGGCGCGCTCGAGCCGCCATCCCGCCCCCTCGTAGAAGCGCCGCGCCGCGTGGTTGGCGGCGAAGCATTCGAGCGTGCGCACGCCGCGGCGCTCGCATTCCGCGAGCAGCCTGCGGCCCGCGCCGCGCCCGGCGAAGCGAGGATCGACGAAGAGCATGTCGAGGTGCCGGCGCGTGGCCATGCTGAACCCCACCGGCCTGCCCGCGATGCTGGCGAGGCGCAGCCTGCGCCGCTGCCGCCTGAAGCGCCGCGCGAAGAAGCCCGCGTCGCGCGCGGCGAGCGCGCGCGGCCCGATGATGTGCGCGAAGGCCGCGCGGTAGGACGCCGCCGCGATGCGCGCCAGCGCCACGATGTCGCCGGGATGGACGCGGCGGATCCTCACGCGAGCTTCCGCAGGCGCGGGTCGAGCGTGTCGCGCAGCGCGTCGCCCAGCAGGTTGAAGCCGAAGGACAGGAACAGGATCGCGAACCCGGCGAAGATCGCGCTCCACGGACCGAGCATCAGGAAGTTGCGTCCTTCCGACAGCATGAGGCCGAGCGAGGGCGTGGGCGGCTGCGTGCCGAGGCCGAGGAAGGACAGCGAGGCCTCGACGAGGATCGCCGCCGAGAGCAGGAGGCTCGCCTGCACCAGCAGGATGCTGGAGAGGTTCGGCAGCATGTGGCGCAGCAGGATGCGCGCGTCGGAGGCGCCGATCGCGCGCGCGCCGGCGACGTACTCGCTCTGCGCGACCACCAGCGCCGGCGCGCGCACCAGCCGCGCGAAGATCGGCGTGTAGACCACGGCGATGGCGAGCGCTGTGGTCCAGGGCCGCGGCCCGAGCACCGCGACGATGCCGATCGCCAGCAGCATCAGCGGGAAGGCGAAGACCACGTCCATCAGCCGCATGGCGATGCGGTCGGTCCAGCCGCGCCGGAGCGCCGCCACCATGCCTATCGCGCCGCCGACGGCGAGCGAGAGCGCGACCGCGCCGCCGGATATGGCGAGCGACGCGCGGTAGCCATGGAGGATGCGCGAGAGGTTGTCGCGCCCCAGCTGGTCGGTGCCGAGCCAGGAGATCGCGTCGGGCGGCTTCAGCCGCCGCACCACGACCTGCGCCAGCGGGTCGTGCGGCGCGATCCAGGGCGCGAGCAGCGCCAGCGCCACCTGGAGCGCGACCAGCGCCAGCGCGAAGGACAGGAGCCGGTGGTCGCGCAGCGTGGCGGCGAGCCTCATCGCCGAACCCGCGGGTCGATCGCGGCGTAGAGCATGTCGACCACGAAGTTCACGACGACGAAGCCGACGGTCACCATCAGGATCGTCGCCTGCACGAGCGGGTAGTTGCGCTCCGAGATCGCGCCGAGCACGAGCCGCCCGATGCCTGGCAGCGCGAAGACCTGCTCCACGACGATCGCGCCGCCGAAGAGGTATCCGGCGGTGATGCCGACGCTGGTGACGAAGGGCAGCAGCGCGTTGCGCAGCGCGTGGCGGTAGACGACGCGGCGCTCGGACAGGCCCTTGGCGCGCGCGGTGCGGACGTAGTCCTGCCCCAGCGCGTCGAGCATCGCGGTGCGCACGAGGCGCGACAGCGAGGCGAGGATGGGAAGGCCCAGCGCCAGCGTCGGCAGCGCCATGCGCTGCAGGTTGCCGATGGGGTCCTGCGCGAAGGGGACGTGGCCGACCGCGGGGAACCACGGCGCGAGGCTGGCCGCGGCGAGGATCATCACGATGCCGAGCCAGAACGAGGGCACGGTGATGCCGGCGATGGTGGCGACGCGCAGCGCGATGTCCGCGGCGCCGCCGCGCACGCGCGCCATCGCGCAGCCCGCGGGCACCGCGAGCGCCGCGCCGAAGGCCAGCGACATGGCCAGCAGCTGCAGCGTGACGCCGGCATGGGCGGCGATCTCCTCGGCGACCGGCCTGCCCGTCCAGAGGCTGGTGCCGAGGTCGCCGGAGAGCGCGGCGCCCGCCCAGCCGAGATACTGGGCAAGAAGCGGCTGGTCGAGGCCGAAGCGCGCGCGCAGCGCGGCGAGGCGCTCGGGCGTGATCTCGGTGTTGGCGCCGAGCATGATCGCCACGGCGTCGCCGGGGATCATGCGCATCAGCAGGAAGACGACGACCGAGACGCCGAGGACGACCAGGACGAGGTCGGTGGCGCGGGCGGCGAGGAGCCTGGTCGGCATGCTGGGGCGTCGAGGCTTGCGGCCCGCGGCCACCCGGGGGATCCGGGCGGCCGCGGGCGCGGCTCAGCGCGCGGCCGTGGTGCCGCGCAGGTAGGACAGCGAGCGGTTGGCCATGATCTCGTAGCCCTGCACGTTGCCGCGCAGCGCCGTGAAGAGCTGGCCATAGGTCAGGTGGGCGACCGGTCCCTCGCAGGCCAGCGCCTTCTGGACCTCGGCGTACATGGCGCGGCGCTGCCCCTGGTCGGTCGCGGCGCGCGCCTTGTCGAGCAGCTCGTCGACCCGCGCGTCGGAGTACTTGAACACGTTGGTCGAGCCGCCGCTGCGGAAGGTCCGGTAGAAATAGTCGTCGGGATCGGGGCTTCCCGCGTTGGTGGACGCGAACATGTCGAAGTTGGAGTTGCGCCAGTCCTGCACGAACTGGCCGAGCTCCTGGTTGCGCAGCTCGACCTTGAACCCGGCCTTCGCGAGCTGCGCCTGCACGACCTGCGCGATGTCCTTGATGTCCTGGCGCGGCAGGACGTTCATCGTCACGGCGACCGGCTCGGCGAGCCCGGCCTCCTTCAGCAGCGCGCGCGCCCGCGCGGGGTCGTGCGCGTAGCAGGGGAACTCCTTCACGTCGATCGCCCAGTCCTTGAGCGCGGGCGAGAGCGGGCCGCCCGGCACGCCCTTGCCGAACTGCGCGGCCTGCACGATCTCGGCGCGGTCGAGCGCGTGGTTGAGCGCCCGGCGCACGCGCGGGTCGTTGAAGGGCGGCTTCGACACGTTCATGCCGACGAGCGTGTAGGCGAGCTCGAGCGTCTCGACGACGCGCACGCCGGGCCTGCCCTGCAGCTGCAGCGCGGTCGCGGCATCGATGTTCGGCAGCATCGCGTAGGTGCCGCCGGCAAGGCCAACCTGGCGGGTCGCCGATTCCGGCACGATGTTGAACTTCAGCCCCTCGAGCCGCGGCAGCCCCGCCTCCCAGTAGCCGGCGTGGCGCGCGAGGCGGATGAAGCCGTTGGGCTGCCACTCGGCGAAGGCGAAGGGGCCCGTGCCGACCGGCTGCCGCTGCAGCGAGTCCTTGTCGGCCTGCATGCGGCGCGGGACGATCGCGATGGTGGCGAGCGACACGAGGAACGGCGCCTGCGCCTCCTTGAGGCGGATCTCGACGGTCGACGCGTCGATCGCGCTCGCGCCCTCGACCGCGGCGAGGCGGCTTGCCAGCGGCGAGCCGATCTCCTTCGCCAGAACGCGCTCGACCGAGGCGACGACGTCGGCGGCCTCCATCGGGCTGCCGTCGTGGAACTTCACGCTGGCGCGAAGGCGGAAGCGATAGGTGCGGCCATCCGGCGACACGGTCCAGGACTCCGCGAGGCCGGGCCGCAGGCGCAGGTCGCGGTCGATCGAGGTCAGGCCCTCGTAGATCGTGCCGTTGATCACCGCGAAGGTCGAGAAGGCCGTCGCGATATGCGGGTCGAGCCCGGCCGGCGACTGGTCATAGCCGATCTCGAGCGTCTGCGCGCCGGCGCCCGCGGCAAGCGCGAGGCAGGCGAACGCGGCGGCGGATGCGAGGCTTTTCTTCACGGAGATCCTCCCTTGGGCATGTCCCGATTCCTTAGCAATTCCCGCACGGCGCGGCCACGCCCGCCA
>JBEGVV010000239.1:0-3554 GCA_041178225.1 Pseudomonadota bacterium
CCATGGCGGCTGATCGGGCGCCGGCCAATCGCCGGCATGGGCAGGCCGATGGCGCGGCGCGGCCGACCGGCCGGGATGCGATGCGCTCCCTGCTCCGGGAGATCTTCAGCCGCGGCATCGGGAAGGAGGAGATGCCCGAACGCGTGCGCCAGGAACTCCGCGCCGAGCAGCATCGCGGCGACATCCTCGCGAGCGTCGTCCAGCTGGCGCTGTGCGCGATCTTCGTCGCCCTCTACGCGCTGTCGCGCGGCACGTCGCCCGCGGACGCGCCATTCATGCCGGTGCCATGGGCGCTGGCGGCCTATGCCGCGTTCTCGCTCGCCAGGTTCCGCCTCGCCTGCCGAGGGCCGCTCGCCGCGCCGGTGCAGGTCGCGTCGATCCTCGCGGACATGGTGCTGCTGCTCGGGCTGATCTGGAGCTTCCACATCCAGTACGGGCAGGTGGCCGCCTTCTACCTGAAGGCGCCAACGCTGCTCTATGTCTTCATCTTCATCGCGCTGCGCGCGCTGCGGATGGAGGCGACCTACGTCGTCCTGGCTGGCGCCGCCGCCGCCGCTGGCTGGCTCGTCCTGGTCGCCTATGCGGCGATGGCCGGGGAGGGCGGGATGGCCGTCACCAGGGACTTCGTCGTCTACATGACGTCGTCGACGATCCTCTGGGGTGCGGAGATCGACAAGATCGTCTCGATCGCCCTCGTGACGGGCGTTATCGCGCTGTCGATCGTCCGCGCGCGCCGGATCCTGCACCGCTCGGTCACGGAGGCCGCCGCGGCACGCGAGCTCCGCCGCTTCTTCGACCCGCGCGTGGCATCGCGCATAACCGGCGCGGAGGAGCTGCTCGAGCCGGGCCACGGCGAGCGCCGCGACGCCGCGACCCTGTTCGTGGACCTGCGCGGCTTCTCGGCCCTCTCCCGCCGCGTCGACCCGGACACGCTCGTGCGGATCCTGACCGACTACCATGCCAGCCTGGTTCCCCCGATCCGCGCCCATGGCGGCAACATCGACAAGTTCCTCGGCGACGGGATCATGGCGAGCTTCGGGGCCACCAGCCCATCGGCCAGCCATGCCGCGGACGCCCTTCGCGCGACGGAGGCGCTCGTGGTGGCCGCGGACGCCTGGCTGGAGCGCCTGCGCAGGGAGGGCATCCCGCTCGCGGGCGTGGGCATCGGGACCGCAAGCGGCTCGGTCGTGTTCGGCTGCATCGGCGACGGCGCGCGCCTCGAATACACGGTCATCGGCGAGGCGGCGAACCTCGCGTCGAGGCTCGAGAAGGCCACCAAGGCGCAGGCCGTGCCGGCGATCGTCCTTGCGTCGACCTGGGACCTCGCGCTTGCGCAGGGCTACGTGCCGCGCGCCGTCGCGGCGGCGAGGCGCGGGATCGACGTGGCCGGGATCGATGGCCCGGTGGACGTGGTCCTGCTCGGCCGCGACCCGCCAGGGACTCCTCAGGCGCGGTTGAGCGACCAGTCGTAGCCGTGCTCCGCGATCGCGGGCGCGCCATCGAGGATGCGGGCGAGCGGCGGCGCGGCATGGGTGCGCAGATGCGC
The DNA here is from genome assembly GCA_041178225.1 of Pseudomonadota bacterium. Classification (GTDB taxonomy): domain Bacteria; phylum Pseudomonadota; class Alphaproteobacteria; order CACIAM-22H2; family CACIAM-22H2; genus CAIOSQ01. The sequence goes on from JBEGVV010000239.1 coordinate 1,547, forward strand.
GCGCAGCCCGTCGTCGTCGCCGCCGAAATCCTCGGCGAACCAGCGATAGATCGACGATACGCGCAAGGCACCGGAGGGCAGCGCCGCGACCCCGCGCGGGTGGTTGACGTAGGCGCGCGCGGCGGCATCGAGGTCGGGCTCGAGCGTCTCCGCCCGCCAGGCGCGCGCCATCAGGTTGGGGCAGCCGAGCGAGGCGCAGTTGACCGCGTAGTGGACGCGCGGATCCTTGAATCCGGGCCGCATGATCGCGTGCTCGATGTCGTCGAGCGACAGGCCGCGACCCTCGACGCTGACGCGCTGGTCGCGCCATGGACCGGCATAGGCCTTGGGATCGAGCCACGAACTGCCCTTGATGTCGCGAATCGAGGCGACCGGATAGCGGTCGAGCACCACCTTGAGCGTGACGGCGTTGTAGAGATTGGCCCAGAACGCATAGGCCTCGGCGCGGGACATCGCGGAGGGGCGGTGCGCGGCCATCGCGGCGATGGCGCCGTCGAGCGCCGCACGATCGGCGCCGCTCGCGCGCCAGCTTCCATAGGCGACGCGGGTGATGCCGTCGGCGCCGGCGACGACATGGCGCCGGAGCAGCGCGTCGTAGGTCGCATACGGGTCCGAAGTGGCACGGGCCGCGCGCGCGAGCGTGGCGCAGGCGATGCCGGTGCCGAGCAAGGCGCGACGGCCGAGGACGGGCGGGCAGGCGGGTCGCGCCATCTCGTCCTCCTCAGCCGTCGCGTCGCTCGAAGCGCTTGCGCAGCGGGATCGCGGCCAGCGACAGCGCCGCGAGGCCGAGCAGCCCGGCGAGGATCTCAGGCGTCAGGATCGTGGCGGGCGTGATCGCGTCGCCCTGGTCGAGCAGCGCGCCGAGCCCGGCCCCCGCGAGCGAGAAGACGGCGGTGCCCGGGATGATCCCGACGAAGGTCGTGGCGACATAGGTCGGCAGCGCCACGCCGACGAAGGCGGGGACGAGGTTCACGAGGAAGAACGGGAAGAGCGGGACGAGGCGCAGCACGAGCAGGTAGGACGCGGCGTTGCGCCTGATCCCGTCCGCGAGCCGCGCCGCGGGCGCGCCGAAGCGGTCGAGCGCGTTCGCGCCGAGGATCGCCCTGGCGAAGACGAAGACGAGCGTCGCGCCGATCGTGGCACCCGTCACGGTCAGCAGCGTGCCCGCCACCGCGCCGAACAGGAACCCGCCCGCGAGGGTCAGGAACACCGCGCCAGGCAGCGAGAAGGCGACGGCGGTGACATAGGCCGCGACATAGGCGAGGCCCGCGACCACGGCGTTGGCGCCGACCCAGCCGGCGAGGGCCTCGCGATGCGTGCGCAGCGTGTCGAGCGACAGCAGGCCGCCGAGCCCCGACCAGCGGACGAGGGCGAAGGCGACGAGCGCGGCGACGACCAGCCAGAGCCTGCGATCGCGGAGGAGCCGGGAGGGTGCCATCGCGCGCGCCGTCAGGGGAGAAAGCGCTGGACGAGGCCGACGATCCGCCGCGTCGTCCGTCCGAAGAGCTTCGGTGTGTAGTAGCTGCCGGCGGCGCGCTTGGAGACCTCCGACAGCGTCGGGTAGGGCAGCACCGCGCTGGCGACGCTGCCGATCCCGAGGCCGGACGAGATCGCGAGCACCCAGGGGCCGATCAGCTCGCCCGCGCGCGGGCCCAGGATCGTGGCGCCGAGGATCCGGCCCTTGCGGCCCAGCACGATCTTCGCGAGCCCCTCGGTCGCGCGCTCCGCCTGGGCGCGGTCGTTGGCCGCGAAGGACCAGGTCAGGATCTTCGCGTCGTGCCCCGCCGCGCGCGCCGCCGCCTCGGTGAGGCCGACATGCGCGAGTTCGGGATCCGTGTAGGTCACCCAGGGCAGCGCCTTGTAGTCGACGCGAGCCGGGATCCCGAAAAGCGCATTGCGGATCACGATGCCCGCGTGCTGCCCCGCGACATGGGTGAATTGCGGCCCGCCGGCGACGTCGCCGATCGCGAAGACCCGGCGGTTGCTGCTGCGCAGCCGCGCGTCGACG
>JBEGVV010000240.1:0-8537 GCA_041178225.1 Pseudomonadota bacterium
CGCGAGTACATAGGCCTCGCCGCCTACCGCATCATGGGGCGCAGCAGCGCCTTCCTGCCCGCGCCCTGAGCGCGTAGCCCGCGTCATCGTTTGCGCTGGGCGGCGGGCTGTGCGATCCAGCATCCATCCCGTCCCTCCCTGCGATCGCGATTCGCCAGCGATGCCCGACAAGTCCCACGTTCCGAATCCCGGGCGACGCCGCTTCGTCGCAGCCACGGCGTCCGCCGCGGCCATGGCGTCGCTGGCCGGCGCACCGGCCATCGCAAGCTCGGCTTCGTTCGGCGCCTGGCTGCAGGCCATGCGCGCCGAGGCCGCGGCGAAGGGCATCTCGGCGGCCGTGCTCGACGATGCGCTGGGCGGCCTCCAGCCGGTGCCGCGCGTCCTCGAGCTCGACCGCCGCCAGCCGGAGAGCGTGCAGACGCTCGAGCAGTACCTTTCCACGCGATTGACCCAGACCAAGGTCGAGAACGGCCGCAAGCGCATGCTGGAGCATGCCGACCTTCTCGCCCGGGTGCGCGAGCGCTTCGTCGTCCAGCCGCAATTCGTCGTCGCGCTCTGGGGAATGGAGTCCGACTATGGCCGCTTCATGGGCGACTTCCAGGTCGTCGCCTGCCTCGCCACGCTCGCGCATGACGGCCGGCGCAGCGCCTTCTTCCGCGAGGAACTCCTGAACGCGCTGCGCATCCTCGAGCGCCGTCGCATGCGCAGCACCGAGCTGCGCGGGTCCTGGGCCGGCGCGATGGGCCAGTGCCAGTTCATGCCGTCCAACTACCTCGTCCACGCCGTCGACTTCGACGGCGACGGCAAGGCGGACATCTGGGCGACCCACGCGGACGTCTTCGGATCGATCAGCAACTTCCTGCTGAAGCTCGGCTGGAAGGGGCAGGAGGGCTGGGGTCAGGAAGTGACGCTGCCCCGCGGCATGGATCGCGCGCTCGTCGATCCCGACAACGTGCGCAGGCCAATCCAGGACTGGCAGGCGCTGGGCGTTCGGCGCGTGGGCGGTGGCGCGCTCGCCGGCGCGGACCCCTCGGCCGGCATCAGCCAACCGGACGGCGAGGGCGGCCGCGCCTTCCTCACCACCGCGAATTTCCGCACGCTGCGCCGGTGGAACACGCCGCAGCGCTTCCGCATCGCGGTCGGCATGCTGGCCGACCGCCTCTCCGCCTGACGGGGCGCATGGACATGCGAATGGCGATGCACCGGCTTCGCGGCAGGATCGGCCAGGCGGGGATCGCGGCGGCGCTCGCCGCCTCCCTCGGCCTGGGCGGCTGCGCGCAGATCCAGCTCGGAGCCACCGGCGTGAAGGCCGTGCAGCAGGCTGGCGAGCCGGCGCCGCGCGGCGGCATCTACAAGGTCGGCGACCCCTACAAGATCAACGGCGTCACCTACTACCCGGCGGAGAACTACTCGTACAACGAGACGGGCATAGCCTCCTTCTACGGCGGCGAGCGCAGCGGGATCGACTTCCATGGGCGCGTGACCGCCAATGGCGAGCTCTACGACATGAACTCGCTCACGGCGGCGCACCAGACCCTGCCGATGCCGAGCCTCGTGCGCGTGACGAACCTCGAGAACGGCAGGCAGCTCGTCCTGCGCGTCAACGACCGCGGTCCCTTCGCCGGCAACCGGATCATCGACGTGTCCCGGCGGAGCGCGCAGCTGCTCGGCTTCGAGCAGCGCGGCACGGCGCGGGTGCGCGTCGAGATCCTCGCCGACGACAGCCGGCAGCTCAAGATGGCGCTGCTCAACGCGCGCCAGGCCCCGATCGCGGAAGCCTCCGCGGCCCCGGCCCGCGGCCCGATCGCCAGCGACGCGCTGCCGCCGCCGGCCGGCGCGCGGGTGGCGGCGGTCGCCGCGCCGATCCCGCCGCCCTCGGCCACGCTGCCGCCCTCGCCCGCGGGACGGCAGGCCGGCAGGCCCGCGCCACGCCCGGAGATGGCGAGCGCGCGCGTCGCCGCGTTGCCGCCGGAGGCCCAGGGCTCGGCGATCCCCACCCTGGTCCAGACCCCGGTGCGCCCGACCGCGCTCTGGGTCCAGGCTGGCGCGTTCTCCAGCTACGAAAACGCCGCGAAGCTGGGCCAGCAGCTGCGCCGCTTCGGGGCGCCGCAGATCATGCAGGTACAGTCCGGCGGCCAGCGGCTCTACCGCGTGCGGATCGGACCAGCCGCCAACGTGCCCGAGGCGGACAAGCTGCTCGCGGACGTCGCCGGCGTGGTGCCGGAAGCCCGCATCCTCGTCGACTGAGCGCCCAATGCGCGCCGCATTCCCCCGCCAAGGGAGAGATGCATGAACACACGCCTTCCAGCCACGATCCGCATGGGCGCGATCGCCGCGCTCGTCGCCGCCGCCTCCATGGTTCTGCTGCCATTCGAGGCGTCGAACGCCCAGCAGCAGCGCCAGCGCCAGCCGGCCCAGCCCCCCGCGCGCAGCGCGCCGGCGACGCCACCCGCGCCCGCGGCGCCGGCGAACCCGCTCTCGCCCGAGACGACGGCTCGCCAGCTGATCATCGCCGACATCGCGAGCGGCACGATCCTCCTCGAGAAGAACGCGGACGAGCGCATGCCGCCGTCCTCGATGTCGAAGATCATGACGGCCTATGTCGTGTTCGAGGCCCTGCGCAGGGGCGACCTGCGGCTCGAGGACACGCTGCCGGTCTCGGAGCGTGCCTGGCGCATGCAGGGCTCGAAGATGTTCGTCCCGCTCGGCGACCGGGTGAAGGTCGAGGACCTGCTGCGCGGCATGATCATCCAGTCGGGCAACGACGCGTGCATCGTGCTGGCCGAGGGCCTGGCGGGCTCCGAGGAGGCATTCGCCGAGCGCATGAACGAGACCGCGCGGCGCATCGGCCTCGCCTCCAGCAACTTCCGCAACTCCTCGGGCTGGCCCGATCCCGAGCACTACATGACCGCGCGCGACCTGCTCGCGCTGAGCGCGCGGCTGGTCGCCGATTTCCCGGAATACTACCGCTACTACGGCGAGCGCGATTTCACCTTCGGCCGCGAGATGGGCAGCAACCGGACGATCACCCAGCCCAACCGCAACCCGCTGCTGCAGCGCATGCCCGGCGCGGACGGGATCAAGACCGGCCACACGGAGAGCGCGGGGTACGGCCTCTCCGGCTCGGCCATGCGCGAGAACCGCCGCGTGATCCTCGTCGCCAATGGCTGGCCGACGATGCGCGCCCGCTCCGAGGAGAGCGAGCGCCTCCTCGAATGGGCCTTCCGCGAATACGGCTCCTACACCCTGTTCAAGGCGGGCCAGCCGATCGAGGAGGCGCCGGTCTGGATGGGCAAGCTGGAGAAGGTGAACCTGGTCGCGGCGCAGGACGTGGTCGTGACGATCCCGCGCAGGCTGCGGGCACAGCTCGTCGCGCGCGCGAGCTTCGACGGGCCTGTCGCCGCGCCGATCCAGCGCGGCCAGGCCATGGGCACCCTGACAATCACCGTGCCGGACCGCCCGGCGGCGAGCTTCGCGCTCGTGGCCGGCGACGACGTCGAGAAGCTGGGCTTCGGCGGGCGCGTCGCGGCCGGCCTGTCGCATCTCGTCTTCGGGCGGCGATGAGCCCCGTGCGCGGCCGCTTCGTGACCTTCGAGGGCGGCGAGGGCGCGGGGAAGTCGACCCAGATACGCCTCCTTGCCACCTGGCTCGCCGAGCGCGGCGTCGAGGCGCGCATGACGCGCGAGCCAGGCGGCACGCCCGGCGCCGAGCGCATCCGCTCCCTCCTCGTCGAGGGAGAGGCGGGCGACTGGACGCCGATGACCGAGGCGCTGCTCAACTACGCGGCGCGGCGCGAGCACGTGTCCCGCGTCATCGCGCCGGCGCTCGCCGCCGGGCAATGGGTGCTCAGCGACCGCTTCGCGGATTCCACGATGGCCTACCAGGGCTTCGGCCACGGGCTCGGGCGCAAGGCCATCGAGGCGCTGCATCGCGCGGCGATCGGGCGCCTCGCGCCGGACCTCACCATCGTCCTCGACATCCCCGTGCGCGAGGGCCTTGCGCGCGCGGCCGCGCGGCGCGGGCGCGAGGATCGCTACGAGAACATGGCGGTCGAGTTCCACGAGCGGGTGCGGCGCGGCTTCCGCGCCATCGCGCGTGGCGAGCCGCGGCGCTGCGCGCTGCTCGACGCGAGGCTCCCGCCCGAGGCCCTGCAGGAGGAGATCCGGCGCGTCGTCGCGCGGCGCCTCGCGCGGGCGCTGGGTCGATGAGCGTCGAGGTCACGCCGCCGCGCGCGAACCCCGCGCTGGTCGGCCAGGATGCCGCGGAGCGCACGCTGCTCGCGGCCTGGAACTCGGGGCGCCTGCCACATGCGTGGCTTCTCGCCGGCCCGCGCGGCGTCGGCAAGGCCACGCTCGCCTACCGCTTCGCGCGCTTCGTCCTCTCGCAGCACTCCCCCGGCGAGGCTGGTGGCGGCGCGGGGCTGTTCGGCGCCGAGCCGGCGCCGCCGCGGCCGAAGGGCATGGCGCTTGGCAGCGACCACCCCGTCTTCCGCCGCGTCGCCGCCGGCGGGCATGCCGACCTCATGGTGCTCGAGCCGGGGATGATCCATCCCGAGACCAAGAAGGAATCCGCCGAGATCGTGGTCGACCACGTGCGCGCGGCCATCGCCTTCCTCGGCATGACTCCCGCCGAGGGCGGCTGGCGCGTCCTGGTCGTCGACCACGCCGAGGAGATGAACACGAGCAGCGAGAACGCGCTGCTCAAGATCCTCGAGGAGCCGCATGCGCGCAGCCTTCTTCTGCTCGTGAGCCACGCGCCGGGGCGGTTGCTGCCGACGATACGCTCGCGCTGCCGGCGCCTCGACATGCCCGCGCTCGAGCCCGGTGTCGTGGCGACGCTGCTGTCGCGCTGCGTACCCGACCTCAAGGCGGAGCAGGGCGCCGCGCTTTCGGTGCTCGCGGCGGGCTCGGTCGGCCGCGCCATCGACCTGCTCGAGGCCGGGGCGATCGAGATCTACGAGGCGCTGCTCGAGGTCGTCGTCGCGCGCGACGGCGCCGGCCTCGCCATGCACGCGCTCGCCGAGCGCGTCGGCGCATTCGGCCCGGAGGGGCAGGCGTCGTTCCGCGCCTTCCGCGAGGTCGCCCTGCACCTGGCGGCGGCCTGCGCACGCTGCGCCGCGGGGGCGCCGGTCGTGGCGGCGCTGCCGGGCGAGGCACGGGCGCTGCCGGCCCTCGCCGCCACCGGCAGCGGACGCTGGCTCGCGGCCTGGGACGAACTGCGGCGCCTCGCCGCGGCGGCCGAGGGGCTCAACCTCGACCGCCGCCAATCGGCCTTCGCGGTGCTCGCGGCGCTGCGCGACGCGGCGGGGCAGGGACGGGGCTGAGCGCGGGGGCTGTCGGCTTGCCTCCGGCGCCAGCGCCCTATAGGTAGATGCGCTCCCGCCCCCCGCAGCGACCGCGAGCCCGATGACGCGCTTCTACGTCACCACGCCCATCTATTACGTGAACGACGCGCCCCATATCGGGCACGCCTACACGACCCTGGCCTGCGACGTGCTCGCGCGCTTCATGCGCCTCGACGGGCGCGAGGTGCATTTCCTGACCGGCACCGACGAGCATGGCCAGAAGGTCGAGAAGGCGGCGCGCGACGCCGGCACGACGCCGCAGGAATTCACCGACCGCGTCTCGCGAAACTTCCGCGAGCTCGCGCAGCAGCTCGACATATCGAACGACGACTTCATCCGCACGACCGAGCAGAGGCACAAGGAATGCTGCGCCGAGCTGTGGCGGCGCATGGCGTCGCGCAAGGCGCCGAACGGCGAGAGCAACATCTACCTCGGCAAGTACGCGGGCTGGTACGCGATCCGCGACGAGGCATTCTACGGCGAGGACGAACTGACCGTCGGCGCGGACGGCAAGCGCCGCGCGCCGTCGGGCGCCGAGGTCGAGTGGGTCGAGGAGCCGAGCTACTTCTTCCGCCTGTCGGCGTGGCAGGACTGGCTGCTCGACTACTACGCGAAGGGGAACGCGGAGTTCATCGGGCCGGCGACGCGACGCAACGAGGTCACCAGCTTCGTCAGGCAAGGCCTCGTCGACCTCTCGATCTCGCGCACCACCTTCAAGTGGGGCGTGCCGGTGCCCGGCGACGCCGACCACATCATGTATGTCTGGCTCGACGCGCTATCGAACTACGTCAGCGCGCTCGGCTGGCCCGCCAACGAGGCGGATCCCGGCGGCCTCTTCGCGCGGTTCTGGCCGGCCGACCTTCACATGGTCGGCAAGGACATCGTCCGCTTCCACACGGTCTACTGGCCGGCCTTCCTGGCCGCCGCGGGCCTCGAGCCGCCGCGGCGCGTCTTCGCCCATGGATGGTGGACGGTCGAGGGCCAGAAGATGTCCAAGTCGCTGGGCAACGTCGTGAAGCCCGCGGACATGATCGCGCGCTTCGGCCTCGACCCGGTGCGCTACTTCCTGCTGCGCGAGGTCCCGTTCGGCCAGGACGGCGACTTCAGCCAGGCCGCGATGGTCAGGCGCATCAACACCGACCTCGCCAACGACCTCGGCAACCTCGGCCAGCGCGTGCTGAGCTTCATCCAGAAGAACGCGGGCGCGGCCGTGCCCGCGCCCGGGGCCTTCACCGCCGAGGACGAGCGGCTCCTCGCCGCCGCCGCCGGGCTGCTGGCGCAGCTGCGCCCGGAGCTCGCGGCCGCGCAGGCCTTCAACAAGGCGCTCGAGGCGATCTTCCATGTCGTCGCCGAGGCGAACCGCTATGTCGACGTGCAGGCGCCCTGGACGCTGCGCAAGACCGACACGGCGCGGATGGAGACGGTGCTCTACGTCCTCGCGGAGACGATCCGCCGCGTGGCGGTCGTCCTCCAGCCCTTCATGCCTTCGAGCATGGCGAGGCTGCTCGACCAGCTCGCCGTGCCCGCGGACGCCCGGGACTTCGCCCATTTCGACGCGCGGCTCGCGCCGGGGACGAGGCTGCCGCCGCCCAGCGGCGTCTTCCCGCGCCACCAGGAGCAGGCGGGCTGACCCCATGAGCGGCGGACTCGTCGACAGCCATTGCCACCTCGACTACCTCGAGCGCCAGGGAGACCTCGCGGGCGTCCTGTCGCGGGCGCGCGGCGCGGGCGTCGGCACCATGCTCACGATCGGCACGAAGCTGCGCGAGTTCCCCTCCGTGCTCGCGATCGCGGAGCGCAACGAGGACGTCGTCTGCTCGGTCGGCATCCACCCGCACGAGGCCGGAAGCGAGGAGGCCGACACGCAGCGCCTGGTCGATCTCGCGCGGCACCCGAAGGTCGTCGGCATCGGCGAGACCGGGCTCGACTACTTCTACGACAAGAGCCCGCGCGAGGCGCAGCGCGCGAACTTCGCCACGCACCTGGCCGCGGCGCGGCTCTCGGGCCTGCCGGTGATCGTGCATACCCGCGACGCCGACGACGACACCGCGCGCATGCTCGACGCCGCGGCCGGGCAGGGGCCGCTGGCAGGCGTGCTGCACTGCTTCACCTCCTCGGCGGAACTTGCGCGCCACGCGCTCGGCCTCGGCTTCTACATCTCGCTCTCCGGCATCGTGACGTTCCGCAACGCCGACGCGCTGCGCGAGACGGCGCGGGCGATCCCGGTTGAGCGCCTGCTGGTGGAGACGGATTCGCCCTTCCTCGCGCCGGTCCCGGTCCGCGGGAAGACCTGCGAGCCGGCATTCGTCGCGCATACCGCGCGCTTCGTCGCGGAACTCAAGGGCGTGTCGCCCGAGGCGCTGGCCGATGCCACGACGCGGAACTTCTTCGCGCTCTTCCCGAAGGCCGCGATCGCGCGCCAGGCCGCCGCCGCATGAAGGTCACCATGCTCGGCAGCGGCGGCTCGGGCGGCGTGCCGCTGATCGGCTGCCGCTGCGCGACCTGCACGTCACGGGACCCGATGAACAGGCGCCTGCGGGTGTCGATCGTCGTCGAAGGCGACGATGGCAGGCGCATCCTGGTCGATACGTCGCCTGACCTGCGCCAGCAGTTCCTGGCGCAGGGCCTGGTGACGGTCGACGCGGTCATCCTGACCCACGCGCATGCGGACCACATGCACGGCATCGACGACCTGCGCTCGGTCAACTACCACCGCAACGCACCGCTCGAGGTCTGGGCCGATGCGGCGACCCTGGCGGAGGCGACCGGCCGGTTCGGCTACTGCTTCGACCCGCCGCGGACCAACGCCGGGATCTGGTACGCGCCGTCGCTTGTCGGACGCGAGATGCCGGTCGGCCGCCCGGTCGAGATCGCCGGGATGCAGGTGCTGGCCTTCCACCAGGTCCATGGCGGCACCCGGCCGCCGACGCTGGGCCTGCGCTTCGGGGCCTTCGCCTATTCGACGGACGTCAAGGAGATGCCGGAGGAGGGTTTCGCGGCCCTCGAGGGGATCGACACCTGGATCGTCGACTGCCTCCAGGACGAGCCGAACGTCGCCCATAGCCACCTGCCGCAGACGCTGTCCTGGATCGAGCGCGTCCGGCCAAGGCAGGCCGTGCTGACCCACATGGGCCACAGGCTCGAGTACCATGACCTCGCGAGGCGGTTGCCGCGTGGCGTGATCCCGGGCCAT
>JBEGVV010000241.1:0-2543 GCA_041178225.1 Pseudomonadota bacterium
TCCAGAGCCCGGGCCGGAGCGTGTTGATCGCGGAGACGAAGCCGGCGTCGGGGGCGAAGATGAACCTGAAGGCGAGGCCGACCGCGGGGGCGGCGACCGCATAGGGCCAGAAATAGACGAAGCGGTAGAACCGGTATCCCGCGAGTTGCCGATCGACGAGCAGGGCGAAGAGAAGTCCCAGGAAGAGGGAGAGGCTGGTCGAGAGCAACGCGAAGGTGCAGGACACGGCCACGGAGTTCCAGTAGACCCGGTCCGCGAAGATCTGCGCGAAGTTCTGCGTGCCGATCCATTCGTTGCTGCCGCCGAATGGCGGCTGGGTCGTGAATGCCCAGTAGATCGCCTGGCTCGCAGGCCAGTAGAAGAAGACGAGGACGAGGGCGATCTGGGGGGCGATGAGCGCCCCTGCCAGCCAGCCGTTCCTGAATGTCGCGCGTCGGTCCATCTGTCTTGGATCCCCTGCCGGCCGCGGCATGCGCGGCCGGCGCGGGTGCTCCTGGTCAGGGCAGGGGCTTGTTCCTGAAGGTCTGTTCGAAGCGGCGGAGTATCTGGTTCGACCTCTCCGCGGCGTCATTCAGGGCAGCCTGCATCTCCTTCTTCCCGGTGAATGCCGCTTCGAGTTCGGAGCGTATCTCGGCGCGGATCTGCGTGAAGTTGCCAAGCCTGATGCCGCGGGAGAGCGCAGATGGCGGCGTCGCGGTCAGGGATTCGATCGCGATCTCCCGGCCGGCGTGGCGAGGGTCCTCGTAGAAGCGGTTCTCGCGCAGGTGCCGGAACGCGGAGTTCGTGATCGGGATGTAGCCGGTAACCGTCGAGATCCAGAGCGCCTCCTCGGGCTTGGACACGAAGCGCAGGAAGGCGGCGGCCGCCTCGTACTCGGCCTTGCTCTTGCCCTGCATGATCCACAGCGACGCGCCACCGACGAGCGAGTTCTGGCGCTTCGTGCCTTCGTAGACCGGCAGCATGGCGACGCCCCAGTTGAGCCCGGCGTTGGCCGTCTGGGCGATGACCCCATGGTTGGCCACCGAGGTCAGGACCGACGCGCAGGAGCCGTCCGCGAAGGCCTGGAGGATCGTCTTGCCGGTCTGGGCGGTCTGGATCCGCGCGACACCCTCGTCGAGGAGCTTCTTCCACTCCTTCATGTAGTCGACGAAGCGGGTCTTGTGGAAAACCACCTCGGCGTCGAGCCCGGCGTAGCCGTTGTCTCGCGTCGCGACGGGGAGGTTGTGGATCGCGGAGAACTGCTCCAGGGGCATCCACGTGTCGTAGTCGAACGCGAACCCGCACTGGACGCCCGCCGCCTTCATCCGGCGCAGGTCGGCGAACCATTCCTCGATCGTCGCTGGCGCCGTGGACTTCCCGATCTTCGCCCAGGCGTCGCGGTTCCAGTACAGCAGGGCGGTCGAAGAGTTGTAGGGGAACGACCACATCTCGCCCTTCGACGTCGCGTAGTAGTCGGCGACTCCGGGGAAGTAGTCGGCCCAGTCGACGCCAAGCGCGAAATCCTTGACCAGCTGGTTGGCTGGGTAGATCGCGCCAGAGAGCATGAAGTTCACGGTGCCGGCGTCATAGACCTGGACGAGCGTGGGGTGTTGCTTCGACCTGAACGCCGCGATCGTGTTCTGCTCGGCCTTGTCGTAGCCGCCCTGGCCCGTGCAGACCATCTCGTACTTGTCCTGCGACGCGTTGAAGCGCTTGCAATGCGCCTCCATCACCTCGCCGAGCTGGCCGGTCAGCCCGTACCAGTATTCCGCCTTCGTCCTTTGCTGCGCGGGCGCGGGCGCGGCCCCGAGGCCAAGCGCGATGATCGAACACGCGAGCGTCGCCAACGACATCTTCATGGGTGGATCTCCTCCTTGCCAGGGCATGCTGGATAGATACGCCGCATGAATGCCGCGCATCGGCGGAGTGACGTTGCCGTGAATGCAGGGCATGGCGCCTTGCCGCTTGACGTGTCGATCGAGGCGCGGCCTTCTTCACGCGATGTCGTCCCAACGAAACGAAACCGTGCGCGTGCCTGTCGTGCAGTTGGTAGCAGCCGCGTCCCTGCCATTCGTCCTGTGGCATGCGGGCGCGGCGACGGCGGCTGGAGCCCTCGTGGTCGGCGTGGTGGCGGTTTGCGGGGTGGTGCTTGCCACGAGGAAGGCGCGGTCGGCGGAAGCGCGTGCCTCGCTGCGTATCCTCGAGGTCGAGCGCGTAGCCACGACGCGTGGCCAGCGAGCCGACGAGGCCGTGCGCATGGTCGTCGCCACGCTCGATGCCCTGCCCGACGCGATCCTCGAGATAGACGCGGAGCGGCAGGTGGTGCGCGCGAACGCGGCGGCGCGTGGCTTGCTCGCCGCGACCGAGGGCGCGTCCCTGCTGTCCATCGTCCGCGACCCGGACATCCTCGCGGGCATCGACGACGTCCTGGCGGGGCGCGAGGCCGCGGACATCCCTTTCACGCCCCCGGGGCCGGTCGAGCGCCATCTCGTCGTGCATGTCCTGCGGCTCGACCTCGGCGCGGCCGCGCGCAGCCGGGCGATGCTCCTCTACAGGGACGTCAC
>JBEGVV010000242.1:0-23612 GCA_041178225.1 Pseudomonadota bacterium
GTTCTGGGAGAGCGTGCGCGCCAGCCGCAACCCGGACGACCTCGAGGCGTATCTGCGCCGCTATCCCGCGGGCGCCTTCGTCGACCTCGCCCGCAACCGGCTGCAGGAACTCAAGCGGGCCGCGACGGCCGCCCCGGTGCCCGCGCCGCCCGCCGTCCAGCCGCCGCGTCCTCCCGCGCCCGGATCCCTTTTCCGCGACTGTCCCGAATGCCCGGAGATGGTCGTGGTGCCTGCCGGCCGCTTCGTGATGGGCGCGGCGCAGGGCGAGGAGGAGGCCGAGGGCCTCGAGGAGAAGATGCGCGGCCGCGCCACGCCGCGCCGCAACGTCCAGATCGCCCAGCCCTTCGCCCTGGGAAGGCTAGAGGTGACGCGCGGGCAGTTCGCGGCATTCGCCCGCGAGACCGGGCATGACGGGGGCAAGTCCTGCTGGACCATCGAGGATGGCAAGTGGGAGTCGCGCGATGGCCGCAACTGGCGTGCCCCTGGCTTCGCGCAGGACGACACGCATCCCGTGTCCTGCGTGTCGTGGGACGACGCGCAGGCCTATGTCGCCTGGCTGTCGCGCCGGACCCGGCAGGCGTACAGGCTGCCGAGCGACGCGGAGTGGGAATACGCGGCGCGGGCCGGCACGACGTCGCGCCGGCCCTGGGGCAACGCGGCCGACACTGGCTGCGTGCACGCAAACCTCGCCGACCAGTCCGCGCGCCGGAGGCTCGACATCGATCTGGCGGTCGCCTGCGACGACGGGCACGCGCACACGGCGCCCGGCGGAAGCCTCCGCGCCAACGCCTTCGGCTTGCACGACGTCATCGGCAACGTCTTCGAGTGGGTGGCCGATTGCTGGAACGACGACCTCGCCGGGATCCCCGCCGACGGGACGGCGCGCATGACGGGCGACTGCGCGATGCGCCCGCTGCGTGGCGGTTCCTTCTACGTGAAGCCGGTCTTCGCGCGCACGGCCCATCGCCTCAAGGCGGCGCGCGCGGTGCGCGAGGTCGACAACGGCTTCCGCGTCGCGCGCCCGCTCTAGGCAAGGGGCGCGCATGACGCCGGCGCTGCTGCTCGCCTTCGCCGGCTTCGTGTTCGTGGTCTCGGTGACGCCCGGGCCCAACAACGCGATGCTGCTCGCCTCGGGCGCAAACCACGGGTTCCGGCGCAGCGTGCCGCAGCTGCTCGGCATCGCCTTCGGCTGCGTCGCGATGCTGGTGGCGGTGGCGATGGGCGTCGGCGAGGCGTTCCGCGCCGCGCCGGCGCTGCACGACGCGCTGCGCGTCGCGGGCGGCGCCTACCTGCTCTGGCTGGCCTGGTGCATCGCGCGCTCGGGCGAGGCGGAGCCGGGCGACGGCCGGGCCCCGGGCGCCCGGCGGCCGATCACCTTCCTGCAATCGGCGCTGTTCCAGTGGGTCAACCCCAAGGCCTGGATCATGACCATCGGCGCGGTCGCCGCCTACGCGCCGCGCGAGGCCTCCGCCGCGGACATCGCCGCGCTGGCGGTCGTGATGGCGGTCGTCGGCCTGCCCAGCGCCGCGATCTGGTCGGGGTTCGGCGTGGCGATCAGGCCGCTGCTCGGCGAGCCGGGGCGGCTCCGCGCGTTCAACCTCGCGATGGCCGGGCTCCTCGTCCTGTCGCTGGCCTCGCTGCTGGCCTAGGGGCGGCGCCCTCGCGGCCCACCGCAACGCGGCCTTGACGCGCCGGGGACGACGGTCGCATCAATCTGGACCGGTCGAGCTTTCCCGGGGGGGACATGGCGCAGATCCATCCAGCGGCACCGCACCACCTGCCGGGCTTCCTGCCTGGCGCGGACGGTTCGGACACGCTGCTCGCGACGACGGCGGTCATCGTCGTCGCGATCGTGCTCGTCGTCGGCAGCCTGTTCTTCCGGCTGCATTCGCTGCCCGAGCGCATGGCGCACAAGGGCCACAAGCTGCAGTTCGAGATCGTGGCGGTGCTCTGCCTGCTCTCGCTCTTCACCCACGTGCACATGTTCTGGGTGGCGGGGCTGCTGCTGGCGCTGGTGCGCATCCCCGACTTCGGCGGCATGTTCGACCGCGTGGCGCGCGCCCTCGAGCGCAGCGCCGACGCGGCCTCGCCCCGCGCGCCGGAGGCGCCGGCCACCCCGCCCGACGCGCCACGCGCCGGGGAGAAGGGCTAGGCCATGCTCGAGGTCCTCATCTGCTCGCTGGTCACCATCCTCCCGGACTACCTGTTCCGCCGCTACGCGCAGGGCAGGCGGATCGGCAAGGAAATCACGCTCTATTCGGTCTGGTTCGAGCTGCGCTGGGGCATCACCGCCTGCGCGATGCTGACCATCGGCCTGATCACGGTGATCTTCTACAACCACCCGACCAGCGTCTCCGCGACCTATTACTTCCGCACGGTGCCGATCGTGTCGGAGGTCGCGGGCCGCGTCGCGGAGATCAACGTCAGGCTGAGCCAGGACGTGAAGGCCGGCGACACGATCTTCCGCCTCGAGGATTCCAAGCAGCGCTCGGCGCTGGAGACCGCCAGCCGCCGCGTCGCGGAGATCGACGCCGCGATGGTGGTGGCGCGCGCCGACGTCGCCGCGACGGCGGGCCAGGTCGAGCAGGCCGACGCCGCGCTGCGCCAGGCGCAGGACGAGCTGGAGACGAAGGAGGCGCTGCGCCGCCGCAACGCCGACGTCGTCGCGGTGCGCGAGATCGAGCGGCTGCAGAACAACGTGAAGGCGCGCGAGGGCGCGCTCGCCGCCGCCGTCGCGGCGCGCGGCGCCGCCGAGGCGCGCGTGTCCACGCTGCTGCCCGCGCAGAAGGCGAGCGCCGAGGCGGCGCGCGACCAGGCGGCGGTCGAGCTCGACAAGACGATCGTGCGCGCCGGCGTCTCGGGCCGCGTCGAGCAGTTCGCGCTCAAGGTCGGCGACTTCGTGAACCCCTTCGCGCGTCCCGCCGGCCTGATGATCCCCGAGGGCGGCGAGCGGCCCGTGCTGCAGGCCGCCTTCCACCAGATCGAGGCGCAGGTGATGCGGCCGGGCATGATCGCGGAGGCGGCCTGCGTGTCGAAGCCCTTCACGGTGATCCCGCTGGTCGTCGTGCACGTGCAGGAGTTCATCGCCGCCGGGCAGTTCCGCGCCTCCGAGGTCCTGGTCGACGCCACGCAGTCGGCGCGGCCGGGCACCGTGCTGGTGTTCCTCGAGCCCCTCTATGCCGGCGGCCTCGACGACGTGCCGCGCGGCAGCAGCTGCGTCGTCAACGCCTACTCGAGCAACCACGAGGTGATCGCCGCGAAGGAGACGGGGGCGCTCAGGCGCCTCGCGCTGCACGCGGTCGACGCGGTCGGCCTGGTCCACGCGGTGCTGCTGCGCGTGCAGGTCGTCGTCATGCCGGTGAAGCTGCTGGTCCTTTCCGGCCACTGAGCGCCGCGAGGCACGCGCCCAGCGACTCCAGCGCGGCTGACCAGTCGCCGGCGGCTTCCTGGCGATGCAGCGTCGCGCTCGCGTACCAGGGGCTGTCGCGCCGCCCGAGCAGCCAGCGCCAGTCCGGCGCGAAGGGCAGCAGCACGTCCACGGGCCGGCCGAGCGCGCCGGCGAGATGCGCGAGGCTCGTGTCGACGCAGGCCACGCGGTCGGCGAGCACGCAGAGCGCGGCGCTGTCGTCGAAGTCGCGGAGCGACGCGCCCAGGTCGCGCGCGCCGGGGATCGCGCGCAGCGCCTCGGCGTCGCCGGCGCGCATGTCCTTCTGCAGCGACAGGTATTCGATGCCGGCGGGCAGGTGGGGCGCGAGGCGCGCGAGGTCGATCGACCGGCTGGCGTCGTTGCGATGCGCCGCGCTGCCACGCCAGGCGATGGCGACGCGCGGCCGCAGCGCCGGGCCAAGGCGTTCGCGCCAGAGGGCGACGCGCGCGGGATCCGCGGAAAGATAGCCGCCGGGCGACGGGATCGTCGCGAGCGTGGTCGCGAAGGCGAGCGGCAGGCTCGGCAGCGGGCAGGCGAGGTCGACGGCCGGCGGGGGCGAGTCCTGCACGACGACCGCGGCGACGCCCTCGAGCCTCGAGAGCAATGAAGCGAGCGGCGCCTGCGCCTCGAGCACGACATGCGCGCCGCGCCGCGCGAGAAGCGGCGCGTAGCGCGCGAAATGGATCGTGTCGCCCATGCCCTGCTCGGCATGGAGCAGCACGCGCCGCCCCTCGCAGGGCCCGCCATCCCAGCGCGCGACGTCGCCATGGCGCGCGTGGGGCGCGAGCTCCGCGGTGCGCAGCCGCGCCTCGTAGCCGGGCCAGGCCTCCTCGAGCCGGCCGGCGACCAGCAGCGCCTGCGAGAGGTTGAAGCGCGGCTCGGGTGCCGCGGGATCGAGCGCCACCGCGCGGGCATGGCTGCGCGCGGCCTCCGTCGCCTCGCCGAGGCGCAGCATGCAGGTGCCGCGATTGGTCCACGCCGCGGCGTGGCCGGGCTCGAGCGCCACGGCCGCGTCGTAGGCGGCGATCGCCTCGCGCAGGCGGCCCGCGGCCATCAGCGCTCCGCCCAGGTTGAAGCGCGCCCGCGCGCTCGATGGCCGCGCGTCGGTCGCGGCGGAGAGCAGGCCGATGGCCTCCTCGGCGTCGCCGCGCTGCGCGGCGACCACGCCCAGCATGTGCAGCGCGTCGAAGTCGCGCGGGTCGAGCGCCAGGACGCGGCGATAGAGCGCCGCCGCCTCGGCGAGCGCGCCGCGCCGGTGCTGCGCCACCGCCGCGGCCAGCAGCGCCGCGCGCGGCGGCGCTCGGCCTTCGCCCGGCCGGGTCGGCGCGCTCATCCCGGCGCGGCCTTCACCGCGCGCAGGACGATCGTCGTCTCCTCGATCACGTTGTTGAACTGGCGCGCGGCCTCGGCCAGCGCCTTCGCGTCGATCTCGCGCCGCGCGTAGCGCGAGCGCCAGGGCTCGGATGGCAGGATGTTCGCGGAGACGACCTCGAAGTCGACGTCGAGGAACAGCGCGAGCTGCGAGTTGGCCGCGCCCTCCGCGGCCCACTTGCGGTTGCGGGCCTTGCTGAAGAGCTCGAGGCTCTCGGGCGTCACCGGCCGCACATGCGTGGGGTCGTTGAGGAAGAGGTCGTGGCGCGGATGCGGCACGACGATGCGCAGGCGCGCGTCGTGGCGGCAGACGCGGTAGAGCTCGCGCATGATCCCGAAATACGTCGCCGTGTCGCGCCCGAGATGCTCCAGCACGTGGTGCATGAGCACCTCGTCGACGCTGTCGTCGGGCCAGGGCCAGGGGAAGGATTCGAGGTCGACCACGAGGTCCGGCGCGAGCACGGCCTCGCGGTCGACGTTGACGTAGCCGTCCTTGCGGCTGGAGCCGCAGCCGAGATTGAGCTTCATGCCTCGCCCTCCGTCGGCGCCGACGCGCCGCGCATGTGGTCGCGCAGCGCCGCCATCGCGTGGCGCAGGTCGTCGCGCAGCGCCGCGAAGCAGGGCAGCGGCTCGAGCCGCGCCTCGTCCATGTAGAGGGCGCGGTTGACCTCGACCTGCAGCGCGTGGCGTCGCGCCGACGGGCGGCCATGGCGGCGCGTGGTGAAGCCGCCGGCATAGGGATCGTTTCGCGTCACGCTGTGGCCGCGCGCGCGCAGCGCGTCCTCGACCACGGCCACGATGCCGCCGTCGCAGGCGCTGCCATGGCGGTCGCCGATCACGAAGCCGGCGCGCCCGCCGCCGAGCCCGGCGGGCGAGGGCGCGGCGGAGGAGGGCATCGAATGGCAATCGACCAGGAGGCTCGTGCCCCATCCCGCCCGCGCCTCCTCGACGAGCTCGTCGAGCCGCCGGTGGTAGGGGATGTGCAGCGCCTCGATGCGGCTGCGCGCCTCGGCGAAGCGCAGCTTGCCGGCGTAGATCTCCTCGCCGTCGGAGACCACGCGCGCGATCGTGCCGAGCCCGGCGGCGGCGCGCGGGCTGTCGGCCTCGACCCAGTCGGGCAGGCGGTCGGCGAACATGCCGGGATCCAGCTCCCAGGGGCCGCGATTGGCGTCGACATAGGCGCGCGGGAAGCGCGCCTCGATCATCGGCATGCCGAGCGCGGGCGCGTCGGCGAAGAGCTCGTCGATGAACGCGTCCTCGGAACTGCGCAGGCCCAGAGGGTCGATGCGCGCCGCGCGCAGGAAGGCCTCGGGATAGACCCGGCCCGAATGCGGCGAGGCGAAGACGACCGGCGCCGAGGCCATCGCGGGCAGCCTCACGACGAAGGGCGGGTCGAGCGGGTCGATGGCAGGGCCGGCATCCATGTCGCGTCGCCTGGTGAGCGCATGGATCTAGCCCGTGGCGACCCGGCTTGTCACCCGGCGCACCGGGCGGCCGGGAACGATGCTTGATTTCGGGTCGCCCGTGGATATAGTCCGCCCCGCTTTTGCGGGCGCTTAGCTCAGCGGGAGAGCACTTCCTTGACATGGAAGGGGTCACAGGTTCAATCCCTGTAGCGCCCACCATTCCCTCCGCAAAGACGACCGGTGCCGACGCCTTCAGCGGCCCGGTCGGCGCGTCGCCGGATCCGCCGGCGACCAGGCCGGCAGCGCGCCGGGCGCGGCGATTTCCGCCGCGTGGACCGTGTCGATCCGGCCCCAGCGGAAGTCGCGAAGCAACCTCCGCAGCCGCGGCGCCGTGCGCCCGAGGTTCAGGTAGTGCCGCAGCCTGCTGCGCGCCGGTAGCCCGGCGAAGCGCGGCTGGCCGGGATCGAGCTCCCACGGGTGGACATAGAAGATGCTGGCGCGTCCCTCGACGCGGTTGACCCGCTCGATCGCCCAGCGCGAGGCCGCGTAGGGCAGCAGCCGGAAGAAGCCGCCGCCGCCCGCGGGCAGGTCATGCCCGGCGAACCCGAGCGTCGGCAGCGTGAACTCGACCAGCCCGCTAGCCTCGCGAGGCCTGAACGGCCCGCGCGGCGCGCCGGGCAGGCCATAGGCGTCATGGCGCACCGGATAGACGCTCGAGCTGTAGGCGTAGCCCTCCTCCGCGAGGATCGGATAGGCCCAGAACTCGCCGCGGCCGATCGAGAAGCACGGCGCGCGGTAGCCGGCGACGCGCGTGCCCGAGATGTCCTCCAGCAGCGCGCGCGACGACGCGACGTCGGCGCGGAAGCGCTCCGCGTCCTGCCGGTCGACGCGCACATGCTCCATTCCGTGGCTCGCGACCTCGTGGCCCGCGGCCGCGATGCGCCGCACCAGCGCGGGGTCCCGGCGCGCCACCCAGCCGAGCACGAAGAACGTCGCGCGCGCCCCGGCCTTCGCGAACATCGCGAGCAGCTCGTCGGTCGCGCGCGCGCAGCGCGGCGCCAGCCTGTCCCAGGACTCGCGCGGCGCGACCGGGGCGAGGGCCTCCGCGTGGAAGTAGTCCTCAAGGTCGACGCTCAGCGCGTTGACGCATAGCGCGCTGGACGCGTTCGCTTTTCCGCTTCCGGGACGCATCGCCGCGCGCGCCGTCTTGTCCGCCGATCCATGGGTCATCGCGGCGGATCATCCCCGTCGCTTTATCGGCCGGCAATCGCGCGGAGGTCCTAGTCCCGTCGCGACGGAGCCGGCGGCGGAGGTCGGATGCGGCGCTATCTCGTCACCGGTGGTTGCGGTTTCATCGGCGGGCACCTCGTGCGCGCGCTGCTGGCGCGCGGCGACGAGGTCGACGTGCTCGACGACCTGTCGACGGGGCGGCGGGCCGGGCTCGATCCCTGGGCGCAGCTGCGCGTGGGCGACGTCGCGGACGAGGCGGAGGTGGCGGCCGCGGCGCGGGGCTGCGACGGCATCTTCCACCTCGCGGCGATCGCCTCCGTGCCGCGCTGCCTCGCGGAGCCGGAGCGCGCCCGCGCCGTCAACCTGGGCGGCGCGCGCAACGCGCTCCTGGCCGCGCGCAGGCCCGGGGGCGCGCCGCTGCCGGTCGTGCTGGCGTCCTCGGCGGCCGTCTATGGCGACGCGCCCGGCGTCGTGCGCGAGGAGAGCGAGACCCGGCCGATCTCCGGCTATGGCGCGGACAAGCTCGCGGGCGAGCGCGTCGCCGCGGCCGCGGCGGGGGATGGCGCGGCGCGCGCGACGGCCCTGCGCTTCTTCAACGTCTACGGCCCGGGGCAGGACCCGGCCTCGCCCTATTCGGGCGTGGTGTCCATCTTCGCGGACCGTCTCGCGCGCGACGAGCCGGTGACCATCAACGGCGATGGCGCGCAGCGCCGCGACTTCGTCTACGTGGCGGACGTCGTCGCCCATCTCCTCGCGGCGATGCGGCGGCTGGAGGAGGCGCGCGCGCCGCGCTTCGACGCCTTCAACGTCTGCACCGGCCGCGCGGTCACGCTCCACCAGCTCCTCGACGCGATGGCGCGCCGCGCCGGCCGGGAGCCGCGCGTGCTGCGCGCCCCGGCGCGCCCCGGCGACATCCGCGTCTCGGCGGGCGACCCGAGCGCGGCGCGGCGCGCGCTGGGCGTCGTGGCGGCGACGGGCCTGGAGCAGGGGCTCGCGGCCCTGCCGGGGGTCGGCGCGGGCGCATAAATCCTCGACAGGCGCGCGCGGTGGAGCGACGTTCCGCCGACGGGGCGGCGAGCGGCCGACCCGCATCGCCCGAGGTCCAGCACGCGCATGTTCCTAGCCGAGATCGACCGGCTCCTCCGCCGCCACAACCCCCTCTGGCGCCGGGCCATCGCCGTCGCCTTCGCGATCGCCGCCTGCCAGAGCATCGCCATCGTGCTGCGGCCGATCCCGATCAAGTCGCTGATCGAGCCCCCGGCCCCCGGCACGCTCTTCGCGCGGCTCGAGGCGGCGACTTCGGGCTCGTTCGACCGGCTCTGGCTCTACGCCGGGATGATCGTGGCGCTGGAGCTCGTCGTGTTCTGCTCGATGATCTCCACCGAGTTCACGATCAGCCGCATGAGCGAGCGCGTGATCCGCTCCATCCGCGGCTCGATCGTCGCCACGCTCCTGCGCGGGCCGTACCGCGCGCTGAGCGAGACCGGGCCCGGCGCGGTGCTCGCCGCCGCGTCGAGCGACGTCGAGGCGGTGCAGCGGCTGATGCGCGAGGCGATCGTCGCCACCGGCATGGCCTCGCTGCAGATGACGCTCATGCTCGTCGTCGTGTGGTTCGTCGAGCCCTGGCTCTTCTGGTTCCTGCTCGTCGAGATCCTGGTCCTGACCTGCGGCATCGCGCTCTACGCGCTGTGGCGCAAGAAGCGCTTCCTCGTGAAGATCGGCCACGAGCAGGCCTTCCTCGGCCTGCTCGCGACGATCTACCAGCGCAACCTCGACCTGCGCTTCTCCGGCCTGCGCACCGTGTTCCTGACGCGCACCACGGCGCTGGCGCGCAGGCTCTACGGCCTCAACCGGCTGCTGTGGATGCGCCACAGCCGCTACCACGCGACGATGCAGTTCGTGATCGGCGTGTCGGCGGCGCTGTGCCTCGTGATCCTGATGCTGCTCGCCGGCGACGACGCGCCGCCGGTCGGCAAGTTCCTGGTCTTCGCCTACTACACGATGCTGATCTTCCCCTGCCTGTCGCAGATCGGCGAGGCCTGGCCGATGATCAACGACGCGCGCGCCGCGCTGGCGCGCATCTCGGCCAACGCCTCGGTGAGCCAGCGCCCGCTTCCCGGCGCGCCGACGCCCGTCGCCGCGCCGCGTCCGTCCTGGGGCCGCATCGAGTTCGACGAGGTCACCGTGAAGAACCCGCGCGGCGACGTGATCCTCGACCGGATCTCCTTCGCGATCGAGCCGGGCGAGAAGATGGGGCTGTTCGGCGATTCCGGGTCCGGCAAGACGACGATCATCTCCGTCCTGCTCGGCCTGCAGGTGCCCGCGGCGGGGCGCGTGACGATCGACGGCCACGACGTCACGAAGTTCACCCTCGCCGACCGCAAGCGCCTCTTCTTCTTCATGCGGGCCAACCCGGCCTTCGTGCCGGGCACGGTCCACGACAACGTCGCGCTGTCGCAGTCGCCCGACGACGCGCTGCTGCGCCGGGTGCTCGGGGAATCGCGCCTCGGCGCGCGGCTCAACCTCGATCCCGCGGGCCGGGAGACGCTGGTCAGCGAGAAGGGCGAGCCCTTCTCCGGCGGCGAGCAGCAGCGCATCGCGATCGCGCGCGCCTTCCTGGCGCGCCCGCCCTGCGTGATCCTCGACGAGTCGCTCAACTCGCTCGACGAGGCCGGGGAGATGGCGATCACCGCCGCGCTGCTCGCCGAGCTGCGCGAGAAGACGATGATCGTCGTCTCGCATCGCCGGCAGGTCGCCTCGCTCTTCCCGAACCGCATCGAGTTCGTGCGCGGCGGCAAGACCACGCTCGTGCGGGAGGCGCGCGGTGGCTGAGTTCCTGCGCCGCGCGCGCCGCGCGTTCCTCGTCGCCGCGGCGGCGATCCTCCTCGCCGTCGCCTCGGCCCCGTCGCTCGCGGTGGAGATCGAGCCGGAGCGGATCCGCGCGCGCTTCGTCGAGATCGAGCGCAGCGTCGAATCGATGCTGCGCGAGGCCGTGAGCCTCCGGCTCAGCGAGTCCGCCGTGCAGCGCCTCGCGGAGGAGGCCCTGCGCATGCGCGCGGAGGTGGACCAGCTGCGCGCCACGGCCCGGGCCGAGGCGGAGGCGCAGCGCGGCCTGCTGGAGGCCCTGGGCAAGCCCGCCGAGGGCGGCGAGGCGGAGGACGTCGCGCGCCGCCGGCGCGTGCTCGAGGCCAATCTCGGCCAGGCCGAGGGCTGGATCCGCCAGGCGGACCTCGCCTCCGCGCGCATGGAGCAGATGCTCGACCAGCTCTCGGGCAAGCGCTTCGAGGCGCTGGCGCGCACGCTGCTCGAGGCGAAGCCGACGCCGCTCGACCCGCGCAACTGGCTGCGCGCGGCGGGCGAGGCGGCGCAGATCCTGGCGGTGGTGCAGCTCTCGCTCGAGGTCTGGGCGGGACGGCTCGCCGCCGAGCCGGAGGTCCTCCACGCCGCGCTCTTCGTCGCCTTCCTCGCGGGCATCGGCTACGCCACCGCGATCTTCCTGCTGCGGGTGCTCGAGCGGTTCCGCGCGCGGCTGGGCCTCGCCTGGGGCGGCGACCCGGCTCCGGCGCTCGCATCGTCGCGCATCCTCGCCGCCGGCGCCCAATGGGCCGGGCTTGCCCTTCCCTGGGTGGTGGCGGCCTTCCTCGCGCTGCGCGCGCTGCCCGACGAGGGGATGCTGCCGAACGCGACCGTGCGCGCGCTCGTCTTCTGGACGCTCGCCGGCGCCGGGCTCTTCATGGCGCTGCGCTGGGCGCTGCGCCTCGCCCTGGTGCCGGGACGGCCCGGCTGGCGCCTGCCCGCGCTCGGCGACGACGAGGCGGAGCCCCTCGCGCGCGCGCTGCTGCCGCTCGCCGGGCTGCTCGCCGCCGACTGGGCGGCCATGCGCGCCGGCGCCGCGCTCGACTACGCGGAGGCGCTGCTGGCCCTGTGGACGGCCTGCGCCTGCGCGGGCTTCCTCGTCCTGCTGCGCCGGGCGCGCGCGGCCCCGGGCTGGACCGGCGGGCAGGGCTGGATCCTGCTGCGCGCGCTCGCGCCGCTCGCGGCCGCCATCGCCATCCTCGTCGCGCTGGCCGGCTTCCCGTCGCTCGCGCAGTTCATCGTCCATGGCGTGATGGGCAGCGGCCTCGTCCTCGGCGCCGCGGCCTGCGCGCGCGTCCTGCTGCGCGAATGCCTGCCCATGGTGATGGGCCCCGGGGGCTGGCTGGGCGCGCGCCTGGCCGCGGGCCTGTCGGTCGGCCGCGAGGCGCTGCGCCTCGCCGAGTTCTGGTGCGGGCTGCTGCTCGAGTTCGCGGTCCTGCTGCTGACGCTCCTCGGCCTGCTGCTGGTCTGGGGCGCCACGATGGGCGACATCGCGGTGATGTGGACGCGCCTGATCGATGGCGTGCGGATCGGCTCCTACACGTTCTCGCTCGCCGACGTGCTGCTGGCGGGCGTGGTCTTCGCGATCGCCGTGTCGGTGACGCGCTACGTCCAGCGCCTCTTCGAGACGCGGATCTTCCCGCGCACCACGCTCGACGTCGGCGTGCGCAACAGCCTGCGCTCGGGCCTCGGCTATGTCGGGCTGGTGATCGGCGCGACGATGGCGGTGTCGACGCTCGGCCTCAACGTCTCGAACCTCGCCTTCCTCGCCGGCGCCCTGTCGGTGGGCATCGGCTTCGGCCTGCAGAACATCGTCAACAACTTCGTCTCGGGCCTGATCCTGCTCATCGAGCGGCCGATCAAGGAAGGCGACTGGGTCGTGGTCGGCGCCAACCAGGGCATCGTCCAGCGCATCAACGTGCGCGCGACGGAGATCCAGACCTTCGACCGCAGCACGGTCCTGGTGCCCAACGCGGACTTCCTGCAGACCCATGTCGTCAACTGGACGCACAAGGACCTCACCGCGCGGGTCGAGGTCACGGTGCAGGTCTCGCATGCCCGCGGCGACGCCGCCTCGCTGCGCGAGGTGCTGCTGGCCTGCGCCAGGCGCCATCCCAGCGTGCTGCCGAGCCCGGCGCCCGCGGTGCTGCTGCGCGACCTCGGGGCAGGCTCCTACACCTTCGAGCTCGCCTGCGTGGTGCCGGACGCGCTGCACCGGGCGGAGGTGGCGAGCGACCTGCGCATCGCCATCGATGCCGCGCTCAGGGCCCGGGGGGACGGCGCGGCCCCCGCCGGCGAGCCTCCCGCGGCCACCCCCCGCGCGGGGGTTTGACTTGGAGGCCGGGAGCCCCCTATAACCCGCGGCCATTTCAGCGCGGCCGGCCGGTCGCGCCAGTCCAGGAGCAGGTGCCATGAAGGTCGTCAATTCGCTGAAGGCGGCGAAGAAGCGGGACAAGAACTGCCGCATCGTCCGCCGCAAGGGCCGGGTCTTCGTCATCAACAAGACCAACCCGCGCTTCAAGGCCCGCCAGGGCTGACCCGCGCCGGCGGCTCGCGCCGCCGCCCCGCCGGGAGCCAGGAACCCGCGCCGTCCAGGACGGCGCGGGTTTCTGCTTTTCCGGGGCCGGCCGCGCGCCCGCGCGGGCGCTGGACAGGCCCGCCCCGCGGCGTCTAGTTCTGTCGCCCGCATAGCCGGAGACGCCCCGATGCTGAAGATGCCCGCGCTCGACGAGAGCGTGCTCGCGCGCCGCGACAGGATCGTCGAGGACCTGCGCCGCATCGTGCCGGGCGAGGGCGTGATCGACTCGGAGGCCGGGCGCCGCGCCTACGAATGCGACGGCCTGACCGCCTATCGCCAGGTCCCGATGGTCGTCGTCCTGCCCTCGACCACGGAGCAGGTCGCGGCCGTGCTGCGCTACTGCAAGGCGGGCGGGATCAAGGTCGTGCCGCGCGGCGCGGGCACCGGGCTGTCGGGCAGCGCCCTGCCGCTGGGCGACGGCGTGCTGCTCGGCATGGGCAAGTTCAACCGCATCCTCGACATCGACTACGCGAACCGGGTGGTGACCTGCCAGCCGGGCGTCACCAACCTCGGCATCACGAAGGCGGTGGAGGGCGACGGCTTCTACTACGCGCCCGACCCGTCCTCGCAGATCGCCTGCACGATCGGCGGCAACGTCGCGGAGAATTCCGGCGGCGTGCACTGCCTCAAGTACGGCGTCACCACCAACAACGTCCTCGGCGTCGAGCTCGTGACGATGGACGGCGAGGTGCTGCGCATCGGCGGCAGCCACCTCGATCCCGAGGGCTACGACCTGCTCGGCGTCGTCGTCGGCTCGGAAGGGCTGCTCGGCGTGGTCACCGAGGTGACGGTGCGCATCCTGCGCAAGCCCGACACGGCGCGCGCGGTGCTGCTCGGCTTCCCGACCATCGAGCAGGGCGGGGCCTGCGTCGCGGCGATCATCTCGGCTGGCATCATCCCCGGCGGCATGGAGATGATGGACCGCCCGGCGATCGAGGCGGCCGAGGCCTTCGTGCGCGCCAACTACCCGCTCGACGTCGAGAGCCTGCTGATCGTCGAGCTCGACGGGCCGGCGGCCGAGGTGGAGGAGCTGATCGGCTCGGTCGAGGCGATCGCGCGCGCCAACGGCGCCGTCTACGCGCGGACCTCGACCAGCGAGGAGGAGCGGCTGCGCTTCTGGGCGGGCCGCAAGGCCGCCTTCCCGGCGGTGGGCCGCATCGGCCCCGACTACTACTGCATGGACGGCACGATCCCGCGCCGTCGCCTGCCCGAGGTGCTGCGGCGCATGGGCGAGATGTCGGTGCGCTACGGCCTGCGCCTCGCCAACGTCTTCCATGCCGGCGACGGCAACCTGCATCCGCTGATCCTCTACGATGCAAGCAAGCCCGGCGAGACGGAGCGCGCCGAGGAATTCGGCGCCGACATCCTGCGGCTCTGCGTCGAGGTGGGCGGCGTGCTGACCGGCGAGCACGGCGTCGGCGTCGAGAAGCGCGACCTGATGGGCACGATGTTCGACGAGGCCGACCTCGCCCAGCAGCAGCGCCTCAAATGCGCCTTCGACCCCGACGGCCTGCTCAATCCCGGCAAGGTCTTCCCGGTCCTGCATCGCTGCGCCGAGCTCGGTCGCATGCATGTGCGCCGGGGCGAGCTGCCCTTCCCCGAACTCCCGCGGTTCTGATGACCGAGACGATCAAGCCGCGCGACGCGGCGCAGCTGCGCGACGCCATCGCCTGGGCCGCCGCCGGGGAGACGCCGCTCGAGCTGCGCGCCGGCGGCTCGCGCCGCGGGCTCGGCCGCCCGGCGGAGGCGCGCCACGTCCTCGACCTCTCCGCCTTCTCGGGCATCGTCTCCTACGAGCCCGACGAGCTGCTCCTCGTCGCGGGCGCCGCGACGCCGATGGCCGAGGTCTCGGCGGCCTTGTCCGCGCGCGGCCAGATGCTCGCCTTCGAGCCGCCCGACACCGGCCCGATGCTGGGCGCGGCCGCCGGCGCGGGCACGATCGGCGGCGCGATCGCGACCGGCCTGTCCGGGCCGCGGCGCGTGAAGGCCGGCGCGGCGCGCGACCACCTCCTCGCCTTCGCCGCGGTCAGCGGGCGCGGCGAGTCGTTCAAGGCGGGCGGCAAGGTGGTGAAGAACGTCACCGGCTACGACCTGCCGAAGATCCTCTGCGGTTCGCACGGCACGCTCGCGGCGATGACCGAGGTGACGGTGAAGGTGCTGCCCGCGCCGCCCAAGGCGCGCACCGTGCTGCTCTTCGGCCTCGACGTCGCCGCCGGCACGCGCGCGATGGCCGATGCGCTGAACTCGCCCTTCGAGGTCTCGGGCGCGGCGATGCTGCCGGCCGCGGCGGCCGCGCGCTCGGCGGTCGACTTCGTGCGCGACGCCGGCGAGGCGGTCGTCGCGCTGCGCATCGAGGGCACGCCGGCCTCCGTGGCCGCGCGCTGCGAGGGGCTGCGCCGCCTGCTCGCCGGACGCGCGCGCGACGAGGAACTGCATTCCATGCGCTCGCGCCGCCTGTGGGAGGAGCTGCGCGACGTCGCCGCGCTGCTTCCCGCGGACGCCGCCGCCCTGTGGCGGGTCTCCGTGCCTCCCGCGGCGGCGCCCGCGCTCTGCCGCGACCTGCCGGGCGCGTTCTTCCTCGACTGGGGCGGCGGCCTTGCCTGGATCGCCGTCGCGCCCGGCGCGCCCGACGCCCATGCCGCGCGCCTGCGCGCCGCGATCGCGGGCCTTGGCGGCCATGCGACGCTGGTGCGCGCGCCGGAGGCCATGCGCGCGTCCGTGCCGGTCTTCCAGCCCCAGGAGCCCGCGCTGGCGCGGCTGTCGCTGCGCGTGAAGGAGGGCTTCGACCCCAGGCGCGTGCTCAACCGCGGCCGCATGCATGCGGGGATGTGAGGAGCGATGCTGACGAACTTCACCCTGGCGCAGCTCGCCGACCCCGCGACGGCGGAGTCGGAGAAGATCCTGCGCAGCTGCGTGCATTGCGGCTTCTGCACCGCGACCTGCCCGACCTACGCGCTGCTGGGCGACGAGCTCGACAGCCCGCGCGGCCGCATCTACCTGATCAAGAACATGCTGGAGGGCGGCAACCCGCCCGACGAGCGCACGGTGCGCCATGTCGACCGCTGCCTGTCCTGCCTGTCCTGCATGACGACCTGCCCGTCGAGCGTGAACTACATGCACCTCGTCGACCATGCGCGCGCCCATGTCGAGAAGACGTATCGGCGCCCGCTGGCCGACCGGCTGCTGCGCCGCATGCTCGGCGCGGTCCTGCCGCGCCCCGCGCTGCTGCGCGTCGCGCTTGCCGCGGCGCGGCTGGCCAGGCCGCTGGCGCCGCTGATGCCGGCGCGGCTGCGCGCGATGCTCGAGCTCGCGCCCGCGCGGCTCGAGGGGCCGTCGCCCCTCGACCGGCCGCAGGTCTTCCCGGCCGAGGGCGGGACGCGGATGCGCGTGGCGCTGCTCGCGGGCTGCGCGCAGCGCGTGCTGGAGCCGCGCATCAACGAGGCGACGATCCGGCTGCTGACGCGGCTGGGCTGCGAGGTGGCGATCGCGCCGGGCGCGGGCTGCTGCGGCGCGCTCACGCACCATCTCGGGCAGGAGGATGCGGCCCACGCCGCCGCCGCGCGCAACATCCGCGCATGGACGGCGCTCTGGGGCGGGCGCGGGCCCGACGCCGTGGTCGTCAACGCCTCGGGCTGCGGCACCACGGTGAAGGACTACGGCTTCATGTTCCGCGGCGACCGCGACCTCGCCGCCGCGGCGGCGCGCGTCGCCGCGCTGGCGAAGGACGTGACCGAGGTGGTGGCGCAGCTCGGGCTCGGCGCGGCGGCGGCGCCGGAGAAGCTGTCGGTCACCTACCACTCGGCCTGCTCGCTCCAGCACGGCCAGAAGATCACCTCGCTGCCGAAGGAGCTGCTGGCGCGCGCCGGCTTCGCGGTGAAGGACGTGCCGGAGGGCCATCTCTGCTGCGGCTCCGCCGGCACCTACAACCTTCTCCAGCCGGAGATCGCGGGGCAGCTCAAGGCGCGCAAGCTCGCCAACATCGCGCGCACCGCGCCCGACGCCATCGCCGCGGGCAACATCGGCTGCATGACGCAGCTGGCCAGCGGCACGGCGACGCCCGTGCTGCACACCGTCGAGCTGCTCGACTGGGCGACCGGCGGGCCGCGGCCGGAGGGCCTCGCGCGCGGCTGAGGCGCGGCCGGGGCGCCGCTCAGCCGGCCGCGAGGCCGGCGAGCATCCGCCGCGTCACGTCGAAGCCGCGGGCGACGATCATCTCCTTCCAGCGCGGCTCGTCGCCGTAGAAGACGTGGCGCATGCGCGCCTTGGTCTCCGCCCATCGCGGCGACGACATCTCCGCATGCGCGTGCAGCCAGGCATCCTCGCGCAGCGCGTCGAGCGTCTCGGAGAGCGGGCGCACGCCGAATTCCAGCGCCACCGTCGTCATGCGTGCGCCGGCCGCGGCCTCGCGCATGCCCTGCGCGTTCACGCCCACCAGCGGCGCGGAGGAGGAATTGCCGAGGTCGGGCGAGGTGATCTCGTCCTTGCCCAGCCAGTCGCAGGCGCGGCGCCAGCCATCGGGATTGGCCTTCGAGGACATGATCAGCTCGCCATGCCCGTAGGGGCCGAGGCCCGTGTGGTAGTCGATCACGGCGATGTCGGAGGCATGCGTGGCGAGGCCGGCGAAGATCCGGCGCAGCACGCGGTTCGACCAGGTCGGCGCGTGGCCGCCGAAGAACACGCCCTGCGGGTCCACGTACTGGCCGCCGGAGATCGCCTGCTGCAGGGCCATCGGCCCGTGCTGCGCGGCATAGGCATCGAGGCGGCGCTGGGCGGCGGCGAGGGCCGGGGCGTCGCGCGTGGCGGGGCAGATCGCCGCGCGCAGTTCCTCGTAGCCGGGATTGGACGGGTAGGGTTGCGCGTGGTCGACGAAGTTGCGGTTGAGGTCGACGTTGTCCTCCGTGACGCGACGGCTCCATGCGAAGCCGTGGGGATTCATGGCGTGGACCATCACGGCGCAGGTGTCGGGCGGCAGGTCGCGCAGCAGCCCCTCGCGCAGCGTCGCCACCTGCGCGCCCGAGCCGCAATGGCCCTCGACGCCATGGGTGGCCGAGAGCGTCACCAGCGCCCGCGGCGCGCGTGGTGGCCCGAGGCGCGCGACGTCGCAGGCGAGCCGCTCGCCCGCCGGCCCGCGCAGCGGGTGCGGGTGGGTCTCGATCGCCGCACCGGCGGCGGCCGCGGCGGCGAGGAAGCGGGCACGCGCCTCGTCGTAGCGTCCCGCGAAGAAAACCCCGGCTTCCATCCCGTCCTCCTGGCTCGCGCGTCGGAGCGCCAGATTGCCCCGAGCGCGGCGCGCGGCCTAGTCTCCATGGCCATGCGCCTGCTCCGACATCTCCTCCTCGCGTTCCTCGTCGTCCTCGCGGCGGCGCCGGCGCGCGCGGCGGAAGGCCCGTCCGACGCGCTGTTCGAGCGGCTCGCGGCCTCGGCCGACCCAGCCGCGGCGCGGCGCGTCGAGGCGGAGATCTGGGCCGGCTGGATGGCGCAGGGCGGCCCGGCCGCGGGCAGCCTGATGCAGCTCGGCGTGGCAGCCATCGCGTCGGGCAACCTGCCCGCGGCGCTTGGCCTGTTCGACGCGATCACGAGGCAGAACCCCCGCTACGCCGAGGGATGGAACAAGCGCGCGACCGTGTTCTACATGCTGGATGCCCTCGAGCCCTCGGCGGAGGATTGCGCGAAGGTGCTGGAGCTGGAGCCGAGGCATTTCGGCGCGCTCTCGGGCCTCGGCATGATCCGCGCGCGCCAGGACCGCGTAGATGAGGCCGTGGCGGCGTTCGAGAAGGCGCTGGCGATCCACCCGCACCTGGAAGGCGCGCGCCAGAAGCTCGAGGAACTGCGCAGGAAGCAACGCGACGGCGCGATCTGACGCGCCCGCGCATCTGGAGGGAGCGGGACGGATGTTCATCCATCGCAGGAAGGGCTGGGAGATCCCCGCCTCGCGCATCACGCCGGAGGATTTCGTCCTCAACCGGCGCCGGCTCCTCGGCGCGGGCGCCGTCGCCACGGGATCGCTGGCGCTGCAGGGCCAGGGCTGGTTCGGGCTCGGCGGGGGCAAGCAGGAGCTGCCCGACTTCTCGGCCGGCGACCCGTCGCTGCCGCTCTATCCCGCGGGGCGGAGCATGCGCTACCGGGTCAACGAGCGCGCGCTGACCGAGGAGAAGGTCGCGGTCACCTACAACAACTTCTACGAGTTCGGCTCCTCCAAGAACATCTGGCAGGCCGCGCAGAAGCTCCCCATCCGCCCCTGGGAAGTCCGCATCGACGGCATGGTCGAGCAGGAGCGCACGGTCGCGATCGACGACCTGCTCAAGGCCATCGCGCTCGAGGAGCGCGTCTACCGCTTCCGCTGCGTCGAGGCCTGGGCCATGACCGTGCCCTGGACCGGCATCCCGATGCGCCGCTTCGTCGAGTTCGCGAAGCCGCTTTCCTCGGCGAAGTACATCCGCATGGAGACCTTCAGGAACCCGGAGGTGGCGTCGGGCCAGCGCGCGGGCTGGTATCCCTGGCCCTACGTGGAGGGGCTCGCGCTCGACGAGGCGACGAACGAGCTGTCGCTCCTCGCGACCGGCGTCTACGGCAAGCCGCTGCCCCGGCAGATGGGCGCGCCGATCCGGCTCGTCGTGCCGTGGAAATATGGTTTCAAGAACGTGAAGTCGATCGTGCGGTTCACCTTCACCGACCAGCGCCCGAAGAGCTTCTGGGAGGAACTCCAGGGCGCCGAATACGGGTTCTGGGCGAACGTGAACCCGAAGGTCGCGCATCCCCGGTGGAGCCAGGCGACCGAGGAGCTGATCGGCGAGGGCGGCAACCGCGTCCCGACCCAGTTGTTCAACGGCTACGCGGATTTCGTGGCCGATCTCTACACCGCCCGCGAGGGCGAGAAGCTCTGGATGTAGGAGCCGCCGCCGCCGGCCGACCGGCCCCCGGGCCAGGCGTGGTGCAGCCGGGTCCTTGCCGCGCCTCCAGCGGCTTGGCGACAGGCTTCACGCTTCCTTAAAGTCGCCGGGGCGATGCTCCGGCAGAGGTGGCCGCATTGCGGTCGCCGGGACTTCGCCGCGCTGTGGGAGGCCGTGCCTCCCGGATCCGCGCGGCGAGCTCCCTCGAGGACCTCGCGCGATGGCCGAAGGGACCAGCAGGGATATCGGGCTCGAGCAGGAGATGCTCGACACGCGGGGAAGCCCGCGCGATGCCCGTGCCGCGCCGCGCACGCAGCGCGAGGAGCGCCTCGACAACCGCATCCAGGGCGCGCAGCAGTCGCTGCCCGCGTCCGGCGCCGCGGGGCGCGCCTCGGAGTATTCCGCCGTCCACCAGGGTGGCCTCGGCGGCGGCCTGGCCTCGCGGCGGGGCGACGCGATCCTCGCGCTTGCGCCGCAGGACGGGACCCGGATCGTCGCGGCGCGCGACGGCCAGTCCTCCCTGCTCGCCGGCGACGACGATCCATCGGGCCTCCGCGGCGAAGGCGGTCCCGGCATCCAGCGCCATGGCCAGTCCAGCCTGGCGCCGTCGCGCGACACGCCGCAGCTTGCCGCCGCGGGGCCGGGCGAGGGCGCCGTCGCCGCGCCGCGCGCGCTCGACGACCAGCCGCCGCTCCAGGAGCCGACCCCGCCACCGGCGCAGGACGATCTCCTCGCCGAGATCGTCGATGCTGGCGCCGCGCGAGGGCGCGGCGAGGCATCGGGCGCGCCACCGAACGCGCCACCGTCGCTGCCGCGGGGCAACGAGGAGGATCCGCCCGACGACCCGGCCGACATTCCGAACCTCGCGGTCAGCCCGGCCTCCGGCGACGAGGACACGGCGATCACGCTGCAGATCCTCGCAAGCTCCTCCGACCCCGACGGCAGCGAGACGGTGCGCGTCGTCGTCTCCGGCCTCCCTGCCGGCGCCGTCCTGTCGGGCGGCACCGACTTGGGCGGCGGACGATTTTCCTTCTCTCCGGCCGAGCTCTCGACGCTCTCCGTCACGCCGCCCGCGGGCAGCGACCAGCCCTTCACGCTGACCGTCGTCGCGACCGCGACGGAGGTCGATGGCTCGACCGCGAGCGCGACGGCGTTGCTTCCGGTGACCATCGTCTCGGTCGCCGATCCGCCCGACCTCGTCACCAGCCCGGCCGCGGGCAACGAGGACACGGCGATCGCGCTGTCCTTCACCGCCACCGTCACGGACACCGACGGTTCGGAGAGCATCGCCTCCTACACGATCTCGGGCGTGCCCGCCGGCTCCGTCCTCTCCGCGGGGACCGACAACCTGGATGGCAGCTGGACGCTGCTTCCCGGCGAGATCGCCGGGCTGACGATCACGCCGCCGCCGAACCGCGAGACCGGCTTCACCCTGACGGTGGCCGCGACATCTCTAGAGGCCGCCAACGGCGCCACCGCGACCTCGACCGCGACGCTGGTCGTCGGCGTCACGCCGGTCGACGACCCGCCCGATCTCGGCTCGCTGGAGGGAGGAAGCGTCGCGGAGAACGCGGCCGCGGGGACCTCCGTCGGCACGGTGGTCGGCACCGATCCCGACGCCGGCTCGGTGCTGTCCTACGCGCTGCTTTCGGACGCGGGCGGCCGCTTCTCGATCGAGGCGGCGACCGGCGTGATCCGCGTCGTCGACCCGCGCCTGGTCGACTTCGAGGACGACGCGAGCCACGAGGTCGTGGTCCGCATCACCGACGAGGACGGGAATTTCTCCTCGCACACGCTGACGCTCTCCGTGGCCGACGTCGTGGCGGAGACGCTGCTCGGGACCGCGGGCGTGGACACGCTGCGCGGCGGCCTGGGCGACGACAGCTTCACGGGCCTTGGCGGCAACGACACGCTGATCGGCGGCGCGGACGACGACACCGCGAATTATTCCTACCTGGCCACCGGCTTCACCACGACGCTGGACTCGGCCGGGACGATCACGGTGACGGCCGCGGCCGGCGACACCGACATCCTGTCCGGGATCGAGGACATCGTCGGGGGCGCAGGCGCCGACAGGCTGGTCGGCGACGGCGCGTCGAACGTGCTGTCGGGCGGCGCGGGCGACGACACGCTTTCGGGTCGCGGAGGCAACGACACCCTGGCCGGTGGCGCGGACGGCGACACCGCCGACTACGGCTACCTGGCGACGGGCTTCACCGCGACGCTGGACTCGTCGGGGACGGCCACGGTGACGGCCGCGGCTGGCGACACGGACACGCTGTCCCTCGTCGAGGACATCGTCGGCGGCGCGGGCGACGACAGGCTGGCGGGCGACGCCGCCGCCAACGCGATCGATGGTGGCGGCGGCAACGACACGATTTCCGGCGGCCAGGGCGGCGACACGCTCGTCGGCGGCCTCGGCGACGACGTCTTCCTGCTCTCCGGCGGCACGGACGGGACGGACACGGTGTCCGGCGGCGCCGGCACCGACACGATCCTCGGTTCGGACGGGGTCGCGGACACGCTCCACGTGCTGTCCGGGCAGTCGAACCTCTCCTCGATCGAGGCCTTCGTCTCGGGCGCGGGCCCGCAGGACACGATCCTCGCCGGCGGCGGCAACGACACGCTCGACTTCTCCGGCCAGACGCTTTCCGGCTTCGTCGTCGATGGCGGCGCCGGCAATGACAGGATCGCCGGATCGAGCCTCGGCAACGACACGCTCTTCGGTGGCTCGGGCGTCGACATCGCCGACTATTCCTACGTCGCCACCGGGCTGCAGGCGACGATGAACGCCAGCGGCACCGTGACGGTCACGGTCGGCGCCGGCGACATCGACGTGCTGGTCGACATGGAAGGCCTTGCCGGCGGCGCGGGCAACGACGTCTTCCTGCTCTTGAACGCGAACGCCGACACGCTCGCCTTCGACGGTGGCGGGGGCGACGACACGCTGCTCGGCGGCGACGGCATCGTCGACATCCTGAACGTCGCAGGCGGCCTGGCGAACCTGGTCTCGATCGAGACGCTCGATGGCGGCACCGGTCCGCAGAACACGATCCTCGGGACCTCGGGCGCCGACACGCTCGACTTCTCGGCGATCACGGTCGCGAACTTCATCGTCGACGGCAATGGCGGGGACGACCGCATCACGGGCACCGCCGCGGGCGACCGCATCGAGGGCGGGGCAGGGCTCGACGCGATAGACTACTCCGCCTCGGCCATCGCGCTGGACACGACGCTCGATTCCGCCGGCACGATCACCGTGGTGGCCGCGGCCGGCAACACGGACACGCTGTCCGGGATCGAGGGCATCCTCGGCGGCTCGGGCGCCGACAGGCTCGTCGGCGACGGCGTGGCGAACCTGCTCTCCGGCGGCGTCGGCAACGACACGCTCGCGGGGCGCGGTGGCGACGACACGCTGTCCGGCGGCGCCGACATCGACACGGCCGACTACGCCTATCTCGCGACGGGATTCACCGCGACGCTGGACGCCGCGGGCACGGTGACCGTGAGCGCTGCCGCGGGCGACACCGACATCCTGACGGGGATCGAGAACATCACCGGCGGCGACGGGGCGGACAGGCTCGTCGGCGACGGCGTCGTGAACGTGCTCGATGGCGGGATCGGCAACGACACGCTCTCCGGCCGCGCTGGGAACGACACGCTGCTGGGCGGCGCGGACCTGGACACGGCGGACTACGCCTACCTGGGGACCGGCTTCACGGCGACGCTGGACAGCTCTGGCGCGGTGACGGTGGCCGCGGCGGCCAGCGACACGGACACGCTGTCGCTGGTGGAGAACATCACCGGCGGCGCGGGCGCGGACCGTCTCGTGGGCGACGGCGCGGCGAACATCC
>JBEGVV010000243.1:0-8223 GCA_041178225.1 Pseudomonadota bacterium
GGGCGGCGGCAAGCGCGTCGGCGCGCGCCATCTCGGCGTTCGTGAGCAGGCAATGCCCCATCGGGCCGCCCGCGCGCGAGGACTGCATGCCAGCCTCCCCTTGAGCGCGCGAAATCTGCCACATTCGCCCCGCACTGTCCCCGCGCATGCGCCGCAGACTCCTCCTCGCCACCACGCTCCTCGCGTCGACCCGCGTCGCGTGGCCGCGCGTCGCGCGCGCCGCCGACGAGGACGTCGACCTGCAGCTCGTCCTCGCCATCGACTCCTCCTCCTCGGTGTCGATGGACGAGTACTACCTGCAGCTCGAGGGCTACGCGCGTGCCTTCGCCAACCCGCTCCTCTCCGAGGCCATCGCCGCGCTGCCGAGGGGCCGGATCGCGGTCGCGCTCTTCGAGTGGTCGGGCCCTGGCCAGCAAGTCCTGAACTTCGAGTGGCGGATCCTCGATGGCGCGGAGTCCACGCGCAGGTTCGCCGAGGAGCTCGCCCTCGCGCCCAGGCTGGTGATCGGCGGCGAGACCGCGATCGGGGACGCCCTTGCCTTCGCCGCCACCCTGCTCGAGGACGCGCCGGGCGGCCCCGCGCGCATGGTCGTCGACGTCTCCGGCGACGGCTCCAGCAATCGAGGCCTGCCTGTCTCGGTCGCGCGCGCCGAACTGCTCGCGCGCGGGATCGTGATCAACGGCCTCGCCGTCACGAACCAGGAGGCCGGGCTCGAGGCCTACTACGCGCGCGAGGTGATCGGCGGGCCCGGGAGCTTCGTGCTTCCGGCCGGCGACTACGACGACTTCCGCGACGTGATCCTGCGCAAGCTGCTGCGGGAGATAGGCCCCGTCGCCGACGCGGGATCCGCGACGCGAATCCGTTGAGGGCGCGCGGGCCCGGCGCGCTAGCATCGCGCGCGAAACGGAGCTCGCAGATTCGCACTCTTCCCTTCCGCTCCGGCCTGCGCGCGAGCCACGCGATCTTCCTGCTCGGGGTGGCCTTCCTCGCCGCGGTCGCGGTCGCGCTGCTGCTGGACCTCGAGGACCTGCGGCGGAACGAGACCGCGCGCGCCGCCGAGCGCGGCGCCGAGGCCGCGCGCGCCGCGGAGGCGCATGCCGCGCGCGCCCTCGACGCGGCGGCCGCGGCGCTGGAACGCGCGCGCGAGCATGCGGCCTGGCCGGTCGCCGCGCGGCGCGGCGACGACGCCGCGCTGCGCGACGTGGCGCAGCGCGTCCTGCGCGCGCATCCCGAGGCGCGGCTCGTCCTGCTCGACGCGCAGGACCGCGCACGCCAGGTCCATCCCCCCGGCACGCCGCCCCAGGCGCGCGACCTCGCGCGCGTGCCGGGCCTCGACGAACTCAGGCGCGGCGCGCCCGGCCCCCTCCTCGCCGCCGCGGCGACCGGCGCGCCCGGGCCGATGGTCGTGGCCTCCGCGCGGCTGGAGGACGAGCGCGGCCGCCATGCCGGCATCGCCGCGGTGCTGCTGCCGCCGCGATCGCTCCTTCCACGCGACATCCCGGCCTTCGTGGGGATCGACATCCATCTCGCCGACGGCACGCTCCTCGCGACGTCCCGCGCGGAGGCCGGCGCGCAGGACGACGCCGCCAGGCGGCGCGTCGCGCTGATGATCCGCGCGGCCGCCGACGAGGACACGCTCGACGCCGCGGGCGACGGAGACCGCGAGCGGATCCTGCGCATCCGCCCGGTGGCGGGCTGGCCCGCCGCGATCCTCGCCTCGACGCAGACCGCGTCGCTGCGCGGCGCCTGGATGGGCCGCGCCCTTCGGCACGGGCTGCTCTTCCTCGCGCTGGCCGCGTTCACCGGCGTGCTCGTCGCCTTCCTGGCGCGGCAGGTCGAGCGCCATCGCGAGACCGAGCGCAGGCTGCGCGAGGCCGTCGACAACGTCACGCAGGCCTTCGCGATCTTCGACGCCGAGGACCGCGTCGTCCTCTGCACCCGCGGCTACGCGGAGCTCTTCGCCGGGGAGGACGACCCCGCCGCGCTCGCCGGCACGACACATGCCGAGGTCGTCGCGCGCTCGATCGCGCGCGGCGAGCGCCCCGAGGATGGCACCGACGCCGAGGCATGGGCACGGACCTGCGCGGAGCGCCACGACACGCCCCCTGCCGAGCCCTGGGTGCGCAGGCTCGCGGGCGGGCGCTACGTGCTGCTGAGCGAGCGGCGCCTGCCCGATGGCGGCACGGTCGCGGTCGGCACCGAGATCACCGAGATCAAGCGCCGCGAGCAGCAGCTGGAGACCGCGCGGCGCGACGCCGAGCTCGCCAGCCACTCCAAGTCGCGCTTCCTGGCCTCGATGAGCCACGAGCTGCGCACGCCGCTCAACGCGATCCTCGGCTTCTCGGAGATCATCCGCGACCAGAGCTTCGGGCGCTCCGCCGTCGAGCGCTACGCCGACTACGCGGCGGACATCCATCGCTCGGGCACGCACCTGCTGCAGCTCATCAGCGACCTGCTCGACACCTCGAAGATCGAGGCCGGGAGCTACACGCTGATCGAGGAGGTCGTCGACCCCGTGGCCGTCGTCGAGGACGCGGCCGCGATGCTGCGCGACCGCGCGCGCAACGCCGGGATCAGGCTGCGCCTGCACGCGGACAAGGACCTGCCCCACGTGCGCGCCGACGCGCGCGCGCTGCGCCAGGTCGTCATCAACCTCCTCGCCAACGCGCTGAAGTTCACCGCCAAGGGCGGGCGCGCGGAGGTGCAGTGCGCGCTCGACGAGCAGGGCTGGCTGGCGATCGCCGTCGGCGACACGGGCGCCGGCATACCCGAGGAGATGCTGCCGCGCCTCTTCCAGCCCTTCGCGCAGGCGCATTCGCACCTCGTGCGATCGAAGGAGGGCGCCGGCCTCGGCCTCGCGATCTCGCGTGGCCTGGTCGAGCTCCATGGCGGCACGATCGGCATCGAGAGCATCGAGGGCGAGGGCACCGTGGTCACGCTGCGCCTGCCTCCCGGCCGCCTCCTCCCGCGCCCGCCCGCGGCAGGCTGAGCGCGCCGCGGTCGCCTCAGGCGACCATGGCGTCGCGCATCAGCGTCGCGTTGTGCCGCATCATCGCCTGGTAGGTCGCGGCGGGCCCGTCCGCGGCCGACAGGGCGTCGGAATAGAGCCGCCCGCCGACGCGCGCGCCGCTCTCGCGCGCGACCTGCTCGATGACGCGCGGCGAGCTGATGTTCTCCAGGAACACGACCTTCGCGTTCTCGCGCCTGATGTCGCGGATGATCCGCGCGAGGTCCGCCGGCGAGGGCTCGCCCTCGTTGGCGACGCCGCGCGGCGCGCGGAACTCCACGCCATAGCGCGCGCCGAAATAGGCGAAGGCGTCGTGCGAGGTGAAGATCCTGCGCTTCTCCTTCGGGATCGGCGCGAAGAGGCCGGAGATCCAGCTGTCGAGCGCGAGGAGCTCGTCGGCGGCGCGCGCGGCCTGCGCGGCGATGGCAGGGGACGCGGCGGGCCGCGCCTCCCCCAGGCCGCGCCCGATCGCGCGCACCATCTGCGCGGCGCGAGAGGCGTCCTGCCACGCATGGGGGTCGACCGCGCCATGGCCGTGCGAGTGGCCATGGGAATGCCCGTGGGAATGGGCGGCGCGGGCGCGGATCGTCGCCACGCCCTGCGTCGCGAGCACGAGCCTTGCCTTGCGGCCACCCGAGCGCGCGAGCTTCTCCATCCATGAATCGAAGCCATGGCCGTTCATGACCAGGACGTCGGCCTCCGCGCAGCGGCGCGCGTCCGCCGGCGAGGGCGAGAAGGCATGGGGATCGACGTCGGGCCCGGCGAGGGCGAGGACGTCGGCGTGCTCCCCTGCGGCCAGGCTGGCGAGGTCGGCGAGGATCGAGAAGCTCGCGACGACCTTGAGGCGCGCGTCGCTGGCGAGCGCGGGGCGCGCCGCGAAGGCGCCGAGGGCTGATGCGAGCAGCACGGTCCTGCGAAACATGGTCTTCTCCCTTGCGAGGGTCATCCGCGCAGGTGCGCGCGCGGGAGGATGCGCGGCACGACGCCACCTGCGCCGCCGAACAGGACGGAGGCCGCGTAGGCGATGCCCGCGACGAGCACGATCGAGGGGCCGGAAGGCAGGTCGGCCGCGAAGGAGAGGACGAGGCCGAGATAGGCCGAGGCTGCGCCGATCGCCGTCGCGACCGCGATCATCCCCGCGACGCCCCTCGCCCAGAACCGCGCGGCCGCGGCCGGCACCAT
Source organism: Pseudomonadota bacterium (assembly GCA_041178225.1). Taxonomy (GTDB): domain Bacteria; phylum Pseudomonadota; class Alphaproteobacteria; order CACIAM-22H2; family CACIAM-22H2; genus CAIOSQ01. The sequence continues at coordinate 4,190 of JBEGVV010000243.1, forward strand.
CATCAGCCCGACCGCCATCAGCGTGCCGAGCGCGAGGAAGGCCGCGACGAGGTTGGCGACCAGCAGCACGAGGAAGGCCGCATGGATCGCGGCGCCGGGGCCGCCGGTCGCGCGCATGAACTCCGGGTCGAAGCACTCGACCACCAGCGCGCGATGCAGCGCCGCCATCGCGAGCATGGAGGCGGTGGCCACGGCCGCGATCGCCACCAGCGCCGCGTCGTCCACCGCGAGCACCGAGCCGAAGAGGACATGGAGCAGGTCGATGCCCGTGCCGCCGAGCGACACGAGCAGCACGCCGAGCGCGAGCGAGAACAGGTAGAAGACCGCGAAGGTCGCGTCCTCGCGCAGCGGCGTCACGCGCGACAGCGCGCCGGCGGCGAGCGCCGTGAGCAGCGCCGCAGCGAACCCGCCCAGCGCCATCGCGCCCAGCGAGAGCCCCGCCACAAGGAAGGCCGCCGCCGCGCCGGGCAGGATCGCGTGGCTGAGCGCGTCGCCGACCAGGCTCATGCGGCGCAGCAGCAGGAAGACGCCGACCGGGCCGCAGCCCAGCGCCAGCGCCACGCTCGCGACGAGCGCGCGGCGCATGAAGGCGAACTCGGCGAAGGGAGCGACGAGCAGGTCGTATGGGCCGGGCATCGCGATCGCCTCAGGCCGCGCCGCGGCTGCAGGCCTCGGCCTCGGGATCCCAGCCCTCCGCCATGGCGCGCGCGCGCAACTGGTTGGCGGGGGTCAGCACGGCTTCCGCGGGCCCCCAGCCCACGGCCTCGCGCGCGAGGTAGAGCACGGTCGGGAAGCGCGCGCGCACCTGCTCGAAGTCGTGGAGCACGGCCACGACCGTCCGCGCCTCGTCGTGCCAGCGGCGCACGACCTCCAGCAGGTCCGCCGTCGTGCGCTGGTCGACCGCCGTGAAGGGCTCGTCGAGCAGGATCAGCCGCGCGTCCTGCACCAGCATCCGCGCGAAGAGCACGCGCTGGAACTGCCCGGCCGAGAGCGTGCCCACCGGGCGGTCGTCGAAGCCCTCGAGCCCGACCGCGGCCAGCGCCTCGCGCGCGCGCCGCCGCGCCGCGCCGGACAGCGCCGCGAAGAGACCGCTGCGCCCGACATCGCCCATCTCGACCGTGTCGATCACCGAGATCGGGAAGGACCGGTCGAGCGCGGCCTGCTGCGGCAGGTAGGCGATGTCGCGCGGCCCCAGGCCGCCGAGGTCGAGCGAGCCGCCCGACGGGCGATGCGCGCCGGCGAGCGCGCGCAGCAGCGTCGACTTGCCGGCGCCGTTCGGCCCGACGATCGCGGTGAGCGAGCCGTCCTCGAACCTGCCGCTGAGATGGTGGACGGCGGGATGGCGCTCATGCGCGAGGGTCAGGTCGTCGAGGACGATCATCGCGCCAGCGCCCACCAGACGGCGGCCCAGAGGACCAGCGACAGCGCCCCCGCCAGCGCGAGCCGCGACCCGGCGGACGACGCGAAGACCGTCGCGCGGTCGCCGGCGGTGGCATGCGCGTGGGCATGCGCCTGGCCGTGGGCATGGTCCGCGCGATGCGCATGCCCATGCGCATGGCCGTGGGAATGGGCGTGCGGGTGATGCTCGCCATGGCCGGCACCGCCGCGCGCGGCGCCGTGCCCGTCGCGGGGGGTCGGATCCATGCCGATGTTATAGTATATCGCAGGCCGGGGCGGCAAGCCGGCCGCGCTTTACACGGCGCGCATCCGGCCGCACCGTCGCGGCGCCATCGGGGGGAGACGCATGACCGACGCCACGACCGACGCCTTCGTCACGCGCGAGACGGGGGCCATCCTCGCGCGGCTGCGCGCCGCCCCCGCGATCGACTGGTCGGCCATCCCGATCGCCGAGGCGCGCGACCTCTTCCACCGCAACAACGCCTACTGGAACGAGCCGGTCGTGGAACTCGCGCAGGTGGAGGAGTTCCCCATCGGCGCCTGCGGCCACGAGATGCGCGCGCGGCTCTACCGTCCTTCGGCGGGCGCCGCCCTGCCGGTCCTGCTCTACGCCCATGGCGGCGGCTGGACCTTCGGCAGCGTCGACTCCCATGACCGCTTCATGCGCCTGCTCGCGCGGGAGAGCGGCGCCGCCGTCCTCGGCATCGACTACCGCCTCGCGCCCGAGCACCCCTTCCCGGCCGGCATGGACGACACGATCTCCGCCATCGCCTGGCTTCGTCGCGAGGAGGCCGCGCGCGGCCTCGATGCCGCGCGCCTGGCGCTTGGCGGCGATTCCGCCGGGGCGAACATCGCGCTCTCGGCCATGCTCGCGCTGCGCGACGCCCGGGCGCCGCTGCCCGCCGGCGCGGTCCTCTTCTACGGCTGCTACGCGCCGATGCACGACACGCCGAGCCATCGCCGCTTCGGCGGCGGCGCCTTCGGCCTCTCGACCGAGCGCATGCGCTGGTACTGGCGCAACCATCTCGGCGCGCTGCCCGAGCACACCACGGCCCTCGCCGCGCCGCTGCGCGCCGACCTGCGCGGCCTGCCGCGGCTCTTCCTCAATGCAGCCGGGCTCGACCCGCTGCTCGACGACACGCTGGAGATGGCCGCGCGCCTCGCCCATGCCGGCACGCCAGCGGAGATCGACCTCGTGCCCGGCGTCCTCCACGGCTGCATGCAGCAGACGCGCGAGGAGCCGGCGGCGATGGCAAGCGCCCTGCGCGCCGCGCGCTACCTGCGCGAGATCCTCGCCGCCTGACCGGCAACGCATCCAGGAACCCACGCCATGCAAGCGAACCCGATCGGCATCATCTCGATGTTCTACGCGCGTCCCTTCGGCACGATGCAGCTCGCCATGCTGCCGCGCATGAAGGCCGCGGGCATGGACTTCGTCGAGCTGCTGGTGCCCGAGCCGGGCGAGCTCGACCTCGACGCCGCGCGCGGCGCGCTCGCGGCCTCCGGCCTCTCGGTCGTGCTTGCCGCGCGCGTCAACCTGCAGCGCGACCTCGCCTCCGAGGACGAGGCCGCGCATCGCGCCGGCATCGCCTACCTCAAGGCCTGCGTCGAGGTCGCGCGCAGCCTTGGCGCGCAGATCGTTGGCGGGCCGCTCTACGGCGCGCCGCTGGTCTTCGCCGGCCGCGCCCCCGCGCCGGTCGACGAGGACAGGCGCGCGCGGCGGGTGGCCCGCGTCGTCGCCGGGCTGCGCGCGGCGGCCGCCTTCGCCGCCGACAACGGCGTGGTCCTCGGCCTCGAGCCGCTCAACCGCTTCGAGACCGATGTCGCCAACACCACGCGCCACGGCCTCGCGCTGGTCGAGGAGGTCGGCTCATCCGCGCTCGGCGTGATGCTCGACACCTTCCACATGAACATGGAGGACCCGGACATCCCCGCGGCGATCCGCGCGGCGGGCAGCCGCCTGGTGCATTTCCAGGCCAACGAGAACAATCGCGGCTTCGTGGGCACCGGCCATCTCGACTGGACGGCGATCGCGCGCGCGCTGGCCGATGCCGGCTATCGCGGCCCGGTCACGCTCGAGCCCTTCCGCCGCGACGACGAGCGACCCGGCGTGCCGCTCGCCCAGTGGCGCGCGCCCGCGCGCGACGAGGATCCCGAGCTGCGCACCAGCGCCGCCTTCCTGCGCGCCGCGCTGGAGACGGCCTGGAGGGGGCGGTGGTGAGGATCGGCTGGATCGGCTGCGGCCGCCACGCGGGCGAGATGCTGCTGCCGCAGCTCGCGCGCCACGACGTCGAGATCGCCGCGCTCTGCGACATCGACGCGGCGCGGCTGGCCACGATCGCGCGGCGCCACGGCGTGCCCGAGGCGCGGTGCTTCGCCGACCCGATGCGCATGCTCGATGCCGGCGGCATCGACGCGGTCGGCATGGCGGTAGGCCCCCTGCAGCATCGCGACCTCGCCATCGCGGCGCTCGCGCGCGGCCTGCCGGTGTTCATGGAGAAGCCGCCGGGGCGGAACGCCGCCGATGCGCGCGCCATCGCCGATGCCGCCGCGCGCGCGGGCCTGCCCGTCGTGGTCGGCTTCATGAAGCGCTTCAGCACCGCCAACCGCATCGCCATCAACCACGCGCATGGCTT
>JBEGVV010000244.1:0-44311 GCA_041178225.1 Pseudomonadota bacterium
GGCGGCGCTCGACGAGGCGGCGCTCTGCCTCGTCGACACGCTCGCCTGCATCCTCGCCGGCCGCGACGAGCCCGTCTCCGGCGCGACGCGTCGCGCGATGGCGGCGGCCTGCGGCGGGACAGGCCCCGCCCGCGCGATCGGCGGCGCGGAGCGCATGTCGCTCGCGGCGGCCGCGCTGGCGAATGGCGTCGCCGCGCACGCGATCGACCTCGACGACTACGAAGTCCCCGGCTCGACCCACCCGAGCGCCGTCGTGCTCGGCGCGCTGCTCGCGCTCGCGACGACGCGCCAGGCCAGCCTAGGCGAGGTCCTCGCCGCGCATGCGGCCGGCCACGAGGCGATCGTGCGCATGGGCGAGGCGCTCGGCCATGGCCACTACCTCGCGGGATGGCACGCGACCTCGACGATCGGGCCGTTCGGCGCGGCGGCGGCCTGCGCGCGCCTGCTGGGCCTCGGCGCCGCGGCGACCGCGCGGGCGCTCGGCCTCGCGGCCAGCGCCGCGTCGGGGCTCAAGCTCCAGTTCGGCAGCGACGCCAAGCCCGTGCATGCGGGCTTCGCCGCGCGCGCCGGCCTCGAGGCGGCCCTGCTCGCCGCCGAGGGCGTCGATCCCGCGCCGAATGTCCTCGACGGGCCACGCGGCTTCCTCGCGCTCTACGGCACGCCCGCCTCGCCGGGCGCCGCGGCGGCGCTGGCGCGCGAGCCGGGCGAAGCCGGGATCCTCGTCCATCGCGCGCTGCGCAAGCCCTGGCCGTGCTGCGCCTATGCCCATCGCGCGATCGAGGCGACGCAGCGCATCGCCGCCGCGCACCGCTTCGCGCCGGGCGACGTCGCGCGCGGCCGGATCCGGATGCCCGCCCCCCATGCCGGGGTGGTCGCCGAGGTCGATCCGCGCACACCGTCGCGCGCGAGGTTCAGCGCCACCTGGTGCGTCGCGGCGACGCTCGTCGATGGCGAGCCGGGGCCGGAGAGCTTCTCGTCCGCGGCCCTTGCCCGGCCGGGAATCCGGGACCTCGCGGGCAGGCTGGCGCTCGAGCCCTACGAGCCGCCTCCCGGCCTTGGCGACATGAGCCCCCTCGCACCGGACGAGGTCACGCTCGAGCTCCGCGACGGCCGGCTGCTCGCCGCCCGTGTCGACGAGGTGCTTGGCAGCGCGGCCCGGCCGCTTCCGGAATCGAGGATCGCCGGCAAGCTGGTGGCGGCGGGCGGAAGCGAATCCTGCGCCCGCGCCCTGCTGCACGGGCCGCGCGACGTGCCCATCGCCGGGCTGCTGCCCTGAGAAGGGCATCCTTCCCCCGGTGCGGCGCGAAGGATCAAGGCGGGACGGACCCCGGCCTCCGCCACCCCCGGGCCGGCTTGAACGATCGTCGATCCGGCATTGGCAAGCGGGCGGTTTCCTGCCTCCCTTCCTCGACATGGTCCTTCCCGGCATGCCCATGATCCATCGACCGACGGCGATGCGCCGCGCGGCGGATGCGCGCTCTCCGCGCGCCGCCGCGCCCGTGGCGGCGGCGGGGCGTGGTATCCAGCCCGCATGATCCTCGAGGCGCTGATCTGGGCGACGCAGCGAGCGGACCGGGGCGCGCGCATGTCCGGCGTGGCGGCCGAGCAGGCGGCGATCGTCGCGCGCTACCTGCGGCGACGGCAGGAGTGGCGTCCCCACCTCGCGCGTTGCCGGGGCTTCCTGGCCGAGGCTGCGCGCGCCGGCGGGCGGCAGGACCGCGCCGTGGTGCTCGGCTCGGGCGCGCTTCTCGACATCCCCCTGCGCGAGTTGTCGCGGCGCTTCCGCGAGGTCGTGCTCGTCGATGCCGTGCATCCGCTCCATGCGCGACTGCTGGCGTGGCGGCTGGGCAACGTCGTCGTCCGCACGATGTCGCTGGTCGCGCCGGGCTCCGATCCGCCGGCCTACCGGTCGTGGCGCGGCGCCATCCCCCGCGCCGACCTCGTCATCTCGTCGATGCTGCTTTCCCAGCTCGCCCCACCCCGCTCGACGGCACCGGGCGAGGCCTGGCGCCACGCTCTCGTCGCCGACGCCCTCGACGACCTGGCGCGCGGCGAGGAGGCGGCCTGCCTCGTGACGGAGACGGCGAGGATCGTCGGCAGGCCGGGGGCGCGGCCGCGGATCGAGGACCCGCTCCACGGCGTCGCGCCACCCCCGGCACGGGAGACATGGGACTGGCGCCTCGCACCGCCGGGCGAGCATGCCGATGGCACGCATGTCGACCTGCGCGTCGCCGCCAGTTTCAGGCCGCAGGGGAAGCGCGACTGGCTCCGGTAGGCGGTGCCCCAAGGGCTCGACCACGGCCACAAATCACGCCGGATCTGGAATATCGTTCCAAGTCAGTTAGTTGTGGTCTTTTTAGAGCCGGCTGCCGGCCATCGGATCCCCGCGCAACAAAGTGAAACAATCGTTGAATCGGTCCGCTTCGGACGTTACGGTCCGCGTCCGCTTCGCAAACCGGACGGCACATGGCGAGTCCCGCGCAGATCCTGAACCCGAGCCGCGTCGCCTGGATGCACCGCATCCTGTGCGCAGCCATGCTCGTGCTCGTGGCGCCGGGCCTCTGCCTCGCCCAGCCAGCGCCTGGCCAGGGTGCCGGCGCGCAGGCGCAGGCGCCCCAGCGCAAGCCCGAGGCGCGGCAAACGGGGCAGGTCGCTGCAGTTCCGGCGGCCAGTCGAGCCGCCACGACGACCAACCGGCCGCAGGACGGCCAGCAGGCCAGGAAGAAGGCCACGGCCACCCCAGCCTCCGCCGGCCAGGCAGCCGCCCGGCAGTCTTCCGCCCGGCAGGCCGCCGCCCGCCCCGGGGAGGCCACGTCGCGCCAGCAGGCGCGCGCGAGCGGCCGCCAGGCGGCGCAGGCGCCGCGGAGCCGGATCCAGTGCGTCCAGTACGTCGTCGCGAACAGCGCGTTCCGCGTGCGCGGCAACGCCCGCGACTGGTGGCGGAACTCCGCCGCCATCCACGCGCGCAGCAACATGCCCGAGCCGGGCAGCGTCCTGTCCTTCCGCTCGGTCAAGACGATGCCGCTCGGCCATGTCGCGCTGGTGACGAGGGTGGTGAGCGAACGCGAGATCCTGGTCGACCATGCCAACTGGACCCGCGGCGCGATCTCGCGCAGCCACTCGGTGATCGACGTCTCGCCGCGCAACGACTGGACCGCCGTGCGCCTTGCCGTGAAGCCGGGCGCCGGCGCCTCGACCTATGGCAGCATCTACCCGACGGACGGGTTCATCCACGCCCGAGCCCGCGACGAGGTGGTGAACCTCGCGGAGAAGCCCGCGGAGGTGGCGCCGCCGCCCTTCGCCATCCCGTCTATCTTCCCCTGGGACGCGCCGACGACGCGCACGTCGCGCGATCCTGGCTGACGCACGGGGTCAGCGCGTCGTCGCCCCCGGGCGCAGCAGCAGCCTGAAGCTGGCGCCGGCGAGGGCATAGGCGGCGGCGCAGGTCGCCAGCGTGCCGTCCAGCCCGATCGACGTCGCGAGGATCGGCACCAGTGCCGCGCCGATCACCGAGAAGCAGCCATTGATGCCCCAGGCCCAGATGAAGACGCGCTGCCTGCCGAGCGCCGCGAGGGCGTTCATCGCCACCGGCATGGGGAAGCCCATCAGGAAGGCCGGCGGCAGCACGATCAGGAAGCAGCAGGCGAGTCGCAGCCCGTAGTCGAGCGTCCCGATCGCGTCGAGCACGCGGTCGAGGCCCATCGCATAGAGCGCGAGCAGCCCGCATATCGAGGCGAAGATCGCCGGCATCGCGGGGCCGCCATGCGCGCGCACCCGCTCGGAGGCGAGCGCGCCGAGGCCCGAGAAGACCAGCATGCCGGTGATGAGGACGGAGGCCGAGATCGTCGCGTTGCCGAGCGCCATGACGAACTGCGCGATCAGCCCGACCTCGACCACGATGTAGCCGAGGCCAAGGCAGGCGAAGTAGACGACGGCGGCCAGCTTCCCCGGCTGCGCGGCGAAGGCGGTCCGCCAGCCGAGCAGCACGGGGATCGCGACCAGCGACGCCGCCGCGATGCAGGCGAGGCCGAGCGTCGCCCAGACGAGCAGGTAGCCCCACTCGTCCTGCATCGTGTCGAGCCGGTCGAGGACGCGCGGCAGGTCGCCCGCGCGCAGGTAGGCGGCGAAATAGGGCCGCGCGTTGGTCAGCGGGTGGACGTCGAAGACGTAGTCGCGCGCGATCTGCGGCCACGTGCCATCGACATGCGCGCGCCACGCCGCCCGCGCGAGGCGCGTCGAGGGCATGGCCTCGCCCTGGGCGGCGGGCGCGGCCTCGCCTTCGCCGGCGCCGGTGCCGGCACCGAAGATCTGCTCGCGATAGGCGCGCAGCAATCCCGCGACGTCCTCCGCCTCGCGCGGCGCCCCGGGGGCGTGGATCTCGTCGAACGACATCTCCGCGCCGTGGCTGCGCAGCGCCTCGACCTCCGCGTCGGAGAACCCGTCGCGGCTGTAGAGCACCGTCGTCGTCGACAGGTAGGAGGACACGACGAAGAAGCGGCGCGCGATGTCCGGCCCGCCGACCTCGCGCGCGGCGGCCGCCATCGTCGCGTAGAGCCGCAGCACGGATTTCGGGGGCTCCTCCTTGTTCCAGGTCGTGACCGAAAGGATCCCGCCCGGCCTGAGCGCGCGCATGTACGACGCCATCGCCTCGCGCGTGTAGGCGAACTTCTCCACGATGGCGAAGCCGCCCGGGCTCGAGAGCCCCGTGGAGTCCGCGAGCGAGAGGTCGATCACGTCGTAGCGGTCGCGCTGCCCGGCGAGGTGCAGGCGCCCGTCATGCGGGATGACGGTGACGTCGGGGCGCCGCAGGATGTCGCCGGTGAAGGCGCGAAGTTCCCGATGGTTCAGGAACGCGTCGAGCACGCCGCGCTCGCTCTCCGCGACCGTGACGTGGCGCGACCCCGCGGCCAGCGCCAGCGCGGTCGACAACCCGCCGCCGAACTGCACGACGAAGGTCTCCGGCGCCTTGCGCAGCAGGTACGGGTAGATCATCGGCAGGTAGCGGTAGTAGGCGGTCTCCTCCGCCGGCAGGCTGCGGATGATCCCCTGCGGCCCCTCCCCGTCGACATAGAGGCCCCAGTAGGCGCGCTCGGGCATCTTCTCGAGGTTGAAGGCCGCGTTGTCGGACAGGCCCGGCGCGAAATGCAGGTAGGAGCTCTCGTAGACCTCGAGCAGCCCGAAGGGCGAGCGATGCTCGAGCACGAGGCGGCTGTCCGGGAACTTGCGCGCGTAGCTGACGCCCTTGTAGTCGGACACCGCGAGGCTCGGCACGCCGAGCCACGGCGGCAGCAGGAGATGCGCGGCGATGCTCGCGGCGGACGCGACGACCACGGGGATCGCGCGACGCGCGGGCCCCGTCGCCGCCGTCCAGCACATCGCGCCCGCGAGCCAGAGCGCGATCGGGAAGACGACGAGGTCGGCGGGCGCCAGGACATAGAGCGTCGCCAGCAGGGCGAGGCCGCCGATGCCCGAGCCGAGCAGGTCGGCGAAGTAGACCCGGTTGAACGCCGCCTGCGCGCGCTGGAACACGACGCCCAGGAACAGCGCCCCCGCGAGGAACGGCAGCAGGTAGAGCAGCATCGTCGCCGCCAGCCGCCATTTCTGCGTCGGGTCGGAGACGAGGAAGATCGCGTTGAACCCGACCTGCTGCGCCAGCAGGTTGCACCCCACCGCCAGCGGCGGGAACGCCGCCAGCGACAGCAGCGCGAGCTGGTCCCAGCGCCGGCGGAACCATGGGTCGGCGACGCTCATGGCCGCGCTCGTCAGGCCGAAGCCGAACATGGCGAGGCTGACCACGAGCGAGCCGAAATGCGCCCAGCTCCCGACCGCGAAGAGGCGCATGACCGCGATCTGGAACGCGATGAGGGCGCCGGCGACCAGCGCCGTCGCCCAGTAGGCGCCCCGCGGGAGGCCGCCCGCGACGGGCGCGGTCACTTGTTGTGGGTCCCCTTGATCACGCCGCCCTCGAGCTTGGTGAAGGGCACGAAGGGCACGATGCGCCCGCCATAGATGTCGGAGCGCGTCGCGCGCACGGCGCCGTCGGCCCCGACTTCCTTGACGACCTTGAGCACGCGCTGCGCGCCGGGCGGGCCGACCGGGATCACCATGGTGCCGCCGTTGCGCAGCTGGCGCAGGAGCGGCGGCGGGATGTGGTCGATGCCGCAGGTGACGATGATCTTGTCGAAGGGCGCCTCCTCCTCCCAGCCATGGTAGCCGTCGGAGTTGCGCGAGCTGATCGCCCCGTACTCGACATAGCCACGCTCGACGAGGGCGTCGTAGATCCCGCGCGTGCGCTCGGCGAGCGGCTTGATGATCTCGACCGTGAAGATGCGCTGCGCGAGGTAGGCGAGGTAGGCGGACTGGTATCCCGAGCCGGTGCCGATCTCGAGGATCTTGTCGCCCGGCTGCACGTCGATCACCTGCGTCATGCGCGCGACGAGGTGCGGGCCGGAGATCGTGACGCCGTAGCCGATGTCGAGGAAGTTGTGCTCGTAGGAGCGCGCGAGGTTCTGCCTGAGCACGAAATGCTCGCGCGGCGTCATCAGGAACGCGGTGCGGTTGCGGTCGTCGAGGATGTCCTTCGACGCGACCGCGGCCTGGTAGCGCTCCCAGCGGCGGCGCAGCTGCTCGGGGTCCTCGCCGCGGTTGCGCGCGGCCCATTGCACGAAGGCGTCGGCGTTGTTCAGCGGCGGCGCGAGCTTGCCGTCCCAGCGCATGGGCACGGACGCGCGCGCGAGGCCGGGCGCCGCGCCGGCAGCGGCGAAGGCGGCCGCGGCGGAGAGAAGGGAACGTCTGTGCATGCCGTGTCGTGTCCTCCTGGTGACGGCCAGCAGGAAGCATCCCTTTGGAGTCGCAGGCAAGCCGGGCCTGCGCGCGCCATGCCTGCGCCGCGCGCACGGGCGGAGGATGGCAACAATCTGAAACAATGGTTGATCGCCACGGGTGCCGTGGCTAGCTTCCCGGTCCCCTCACGAGGCCGAGAGCCGGACGATGACCGATTCCCGACCGATGCCGCGCCAGCGCGGCGTGCGCCGCCTCGCCGCGCTGGCGGTCTTAGCGCTCGCGGCGACGATGCTCGCCGGCACGGCGCAGGCGCAGCACTCTCCCGTCGATGGCGCAGCCCCCGCACGCGTCGCCGCCGCGCCCGCGCGCGCCGCCCAGCCCGCGAAGGCCGAGGCAGGGAAGCGGCAGGACGCGCGGGTCCAGCGCGCCCAGGCCGCGCGCAAGCCGGCCGCGCAGCCCCCCGTGCCGAGCGGCCGCGGCCAGTGCGTCGCCTATGTCCATGCGCACAGCGCCTTCAGGATCCAGGCGAACGCGCACATGTGGTGGGCGCGCGCCGCCGGCATCCATGCCCGGGGCAATGCGCCCGAGGTGGGCAGCGTCCTGTCCTTCCGCTCCGTGCGCGGCATGCCGCTCGGCCATGTTGCGCTGGTCAGCCGCGTCGTCGACGAGCGCGAGATCGAGATCGACCACAACAACTGGCTCGGCGTCGGCCCGGTGCGTGGCGCCTCGGTGGTCGACGTCTCGCCGAGGAACGACTGGACGGCGGTGCGCGTGGCGAACCGCGCCGGCACGCGGGTCTATGGCCGCGTCTACCCGACCGATGGCTTCATCCATGCGCGAGCGCCCGGCTTCGAGCCGCCGATGGTCGCCACGCGCCCGCGCGAGGAAGCGCCGAGGCGCGAGCCGCTGCGCGCGCGCGAGCCAGGCTGAGGTCGTCGCCCTTCCGGGCGACGCTCACTTCGGCGCGGGCGTCTTCTCCATCGCGCCGGTCATCGGGATGAAGTACACGCCGACGTCCTTGCGGCTGCGCACCTTCCCGTCGGCGTCCTTCGTGTAGATGTAGAGGAACTGACCGCGGCGGAAGGGCTGGCCGATCGGGATCACCAGGCGGCCACCGGGCTTGATCTGCTGCAGCAGCGCCGGCGGCACGTATTGCGCGGCGCAGGTCACGATGATCGTGTCGAAGCCGCCATCGACCTCGGGCCAGCCGAAGAAGCCGTCGCCCACGCGCGTCTCGACGTTCGTGAAGCCGAGCGGCGCGAAGATCGGCGCGACGCCGCGGCCGAGCGGCTCGATGATCTCGATCGAGTACTGGCGCTGGACGATGCGCGACAGCAGCGCCGCCTGGAAGCCGCTGCCCGTGCCGATCTCGAGCACGACATGGTCGGGCTTCGGCTGGCAGACCTGCGTCATGTAGGCCTGTCCAAGGTAGTCGGAGAGCGCGGACCCGAAGCCGATCGCCCAGGGCTTCGCGTTCTCCTCGTAGGCCTCGCCGGGCGAGGCGCGCTTGCCGGCGTAGTCGTAGTGGAAGTACTCGCGCGGCACCTCCGCGAAGGCGCGCATCACCTCGGGGTCCGCCGAGCCAAGCCGCTCGCGCAGGTAGGACTGGATCGTGGCCAGCGCCTTGGTGCGCCGCGCCTGGATGGCGCGGAAGGACGCCTCGGAGAGCCTGGTCTCGCGACCCGAGGCACGCATCGCCTCCAGGTACGCGGCGTGGCTCCAGGCCGGCGCGGGCGGCGGCGCGGCCAGCGCCGGCGCGCCGGCCGCGGCGACCGGCAGGCTGGCGGAGGCGGCAAGGAAGTGTCGGCGCGTCAGGCTCATCTCGATCCGTTCCCCGGTGGAAGCGCGGGCAGGGTTAGCAGGTAGCAGATCAGCCCGGCAAGCAGCAGCAGCGGCAGGCCCGCGGCGTGGCCAAGGAGGTTGGCCAGCGGCGTCGCGATCACCGAGAAGGCGCCGTTCAGCGCCCAGGCCCAGGGCAGCAGCCCCGCATGCTCGGCCTGGAAGCGGTCGAGCCCGATCGGGAAGGGCAGCCCCATGGCGACCGCGAGCGGCGCGACGGCGACGAGGATCGCGGCCGCGCGCGCCCAGGCGGGCAGGTCGACGAGCGCGAGCGTCGCCGGGCGCAGCCCGTGGAAGGCGAACGCGCACCAGAGCGCGATGGCCGCCACGGCGATCGCGAGGCCCCGGCGCGGCGCGGCGGCGAAGCGCCCCGCGGCCATCGAGCCGAGGCCGGAGAAGACGAGCATCGCCGTGAGGACGAGCGCGAAGCCGCTGACGCGGTCGCCGAGCAGGAAGGCCGCGTGCTCGATGAGCGCGATCTCCACCAGCAGGAACCCGAGCCCGAGCGCGGGGAAGTAGACGAGCGCGCGCCCGAGCAGGCCGGCGCCGACGCCCAGCGCGCGGCGGGAGAAGAGCGGCAACGCCGACACGGCGAGCGCGAGCAGCGTCGCCTGGACGAGGACGGCGGCGTTCACGAGCAGGCCGATCTCCTGCTGCGGCAGCACCTCGACGCGCGCGAGCGCCGCCGGCAGGGCCGCGATGCGCACGACGGGGCTGAGCCAGGCGCGGTCGGCCGTCACCGGCGAGCGATCGAAGGCGTCGACCGGCGCCTTTCCCGCCATCACCAGCAGCGCCTCCTCCGCGACGGCGTCGACCGCGCGGTCCGAGGCGCCCGACGTGCCGCTGTCGAGCGACACCGGCGGCAGGTCGTTCCACACGCCGCGCGCCGGCGCGGTGGCGTCGAGCCCCGGCGCGTAGGAGACGTCGAAGCTGCGCTCCTCGCAGAAGGCCAGCAGCCGCGCGAGGCGACCGGCGTCCCAGGGCGCGCGCGACACGAGCACGCGCAGGTTCCACGCCGAGCGGTAGACCACGACATGCGCTGCGGGATCGGCGACGCCGGCGGCGAGCAGCGCGGCGCGCGCGGTGGCGAGCACGCGCACCGCGTAGACCGGCAGCTCGCGGATGGAGACCGGGATGGACAGCACGCCCTGCGGGGCCAGCCTGCCGTAGAGCGAGGCCAGCGCCTCGGCGGCGTAGAGGTGGCGCGCCATGTCGTCGGCGCCGAGCGCGTCGCCGGCGATGGCCACGATGTCGTAGCCGCGCCCGCCCGCCGTGAGCGCGTGGCGGTCGAGCAGGTTCACGCGCGGGTCGGCGGGCAGCGGCGGCACCGGCCCCAGGCCCTCGCGCAGGATGCGCGCGACCATTGGCTCGGGCTCGACGACGTCGAGCCGCGCCGCGCCGAGCGCCAGCGCCTCGGCGACGCGGAACCCGCCGGAGCTGCCGATCAGCAGCACGGAGGGCCTGTCGACCAGCGCGTGCGGCGCGGCGTCGAGGGCGGCCGGCGCGTAGCCCGCCGACAGCGCCTCGCTCGGCAGCGCCGCGATGCGCGCGCCGTCGCGGTAGAGGCCGAAGGCGCGCGGCGGCGGCGGCACGCCCATGGCGCCGGCGTTGTTCGAGATGTCGATGTCGGGCCGCTCGGTGAAGTTGTCGAGCAGCTGGTAGAGGCCGCGCGGCGAGCGCAGCTCGGCGAGCACGCGCCCGTCCGGCACGTTGAGCGGCGCGAAGATCGCCTTGTACTCGCTGGTGGCTGGCCGCGCGAGGGCGAGCACCGCGCCCGCGCTCGCGGCGAGCAGCGCCAGCGCGGCGAGCGACAGGGCCATCGGCCGGCGCGAGGGCGTCAGCGCCGCCGCCAGCGCGAGCGCGGGGAGCAGCGCGGGCACGAGGTCGAAGGGATGCAGCGTCCACATCGCCGCCAGCGCGAGCGCCGCGCCGAGCCCGGCGCCCAGGAGGTCGAAGCCGTAGACGCGGCCGACGTCGCGCGCGTGCACGACGAAGTTCAGGCTGACCGCGAGCCCGGCGAGGAAGAAGAACGGGAACAGCGCCGCGTAGTAGCCGAGGATCCCCATGAACTCGGCCGCCGCCGTGGCCGGGTTCTGCAGCGCCAGCGGGTTGAATTCGTTGAGCGTCACCGCGATCCAGCCGCCGGCCCCCGCCGGCAGCATCGCGAGGGGCAGCGCCGGCAGCATCCACCCGGCATGGCGCAGGAAGGCCTCGCGCCCGAGCACCATGACGACGCCGCTCACCGCGAAGCCGGTCATCGCGATGGAGATGATCCAGTAGCCGTACTCGGACCAGCTCGCGACGGCGAAGTAGCGGGTGAGCGCGATCTCCACGCCCACCGCCGCGAAGGCGACGAGGAAGAGCGGCAGCAGCGCGCGCGCCGCGACGCGATCGCCGGCCATGCGGGTCACCATAGCGCCCGCCGCGCGCAGAAGGATTCGAGCAGCGCGTTGAAGCGCTCGGCGCGGTCGACGAAGAGTGCGTGGCCCGCGTCCTCGAAGACCTCGACGCTGGCGTCGGCGTGGCGCGCCCGCACCGCCTCGCCCTGCGCGGCGAAGCGCGGGCGGATGGCGTAGAGCACGGGGCGGCGCGTGGCGTAGAGCGCGTCGCGCCAGTACTCGCGCGGCCGCGGGTAGGAAAGCAGCTTCGCCTGCGCGTCGTAGGGCGTGACGAGCGCGGCGCGCGTGACCGCCTCCAGGTAGGCGGGGTCCTGCGGCGTGGCGTACATGCCCTTCACGAAGCCGCGCATCGTCTTCTCGCGATCCGCGCGCAGCGCCGGCAGGAAGGTCGAGGGGCGCGAGGGCGCGGGGGGCTTGCCCTCGCCCACGGAATTGTCGACGAGCACGAGGCCGGCGAGGCGCGCGTCGCCATGCTCCTGGACGAAGGCGAGGCCGTCGAGCACGCCGAGCGACCAGCCGACGAGGACGACGCGATCCGCGCCCAGGCGCTCGATCGCCTCCGCGATGTCGCGGCCGCGGCGCGAGGGCTCGTGCCCGTTGCGCGCGACCTGCGAGCGACCCTGCGAGCGCGGGTCGAGCGCCACCGTGCGCCAGCGCGGCGAGAGGCCCGCGAGCTGCGGCTCCCAGATGAAGGCCGGCATCGACCAGCCCGGCACGAAGAGGATCGTCCGCCCCTGCCCCGCCTCGAGGTAGTGGAGCCTGACCTTGTCGCTGGTCACGAAATGGCCGCTGCGCGCGACGGAGCGCGGGTGCGGCGGCGGCGGCGGCTCCGCGCGCGGCTGGGCCCGCGCGGCCAGCGGCGCGGCGGCGAGCGCGGCGGCGGCGAGCGCGCTGCGCAGCGTCGCGCGCCGGCGTGGAAGGTGGACGCCCGGGATCATGAGGACGCGGAGGCTCGCATCCCCGCGCGCGGCGGGAAAGCGCCTTCGGCGCTCAGCGCAGCAGCAGGGCCGTGCCGTAGAGGCCGGCGGCGAAGACGGTGTGCGAGACGACGTTCAGGAACCGCACCTGCCAGGCGTTCGCGCGCTTCGACGCGGCCCAGCCAGCGCCCATGCCCGGCTGCAGCAGGAACCAGCCCGCGCCGATCGTGACCATGCCCAGGATCCAGGCCGGCAGGAAGGTCGGCTCGCGCGTCCAGGCCGGGCCCGCGAGCAGGACGAGGATCCCGGCGTAGAGGATCCCGACCGCGTAGTGCGCGATCCAGCCCGCCGCGAGCTCGTTCCGCCACGGCGCCGCCGCGCCGATGTCGTCGTGGAAGACCTTGCCGCCGGACAGGTGGCAGAACCAGCGGCCCACCAGCGCCCAGTTCGGCAGCGGGATGCCGAAGGCGCGGTTGAGGACGATCGCCCAGGCGTCCATGGCCGCCGTCCCGCCGATGCCGATGGCTAGCGAACGCCACAGGAAATCCGAGATGTCCATTCTTCCCCCCGCCGGTCCTTGCCCGTGCCGGGGAGCATCCATCGCGCGGGCCGCCGTGGGCAAGCGCGCTCAGAGCCCCTCGGCGGCGAAGGCCTCCATGGCCGCGGTGATCGCCGCGCGCGTCGCGGCGAGTTCCGCCTCGCCATGCGCGGTCGAGACGTACATGAGGCCGCGCGGCAGGGCGAGCGCGCCCGCGCGCAGCATCTCCCCGGTGAAGCGCAGCACGCGCTCGCGGTCGGCGTGCGCGATGTCCGCGAAGCGCTCCATCCGGTCGACGCCGGCGAAGAGCTGCAGCGCGCCGGTGACATGCGTGGCGCAGACGCGGGCGCCGGTGCGGCCTGCCTCGGCCGCGACATGGGCGGCGAGCCCGGCGGAGGCCGCGGCGAGGCGGGCATAGGTCGCCGGCCCGCCCTCGCGCAGCTCCCGCAGGCAGGCGAGCGCGGCGGCGACGCAGGCCGGGTTGCCGTTGAACGTGCCGCGATGCAGGAGCCGCCCGTCCATGAGCGTCGCCATCGCCGCGCGCGTGCCGGAGACCGCGCCGATCGGGAAGCCCGCGCCGAGCGCCTTGCCGAGCACGCAGATGTCCGGCGCGACGCCCCAGGCCTCCTGCGCGCCGCCGAGCGCGACGCGGAAGCCGGTGACGACCTCGTCGAAGACCAGCATCGCGCCATGGCGGCGCGTCGCGGCGCGCAGCCGCTCGAGGAAGCCCGGCGGCGGCGCGAAGCATCCCGCGTTCATCGCCGCCGGCTCGACGAGCACGGCCGCGAAGCTGCCATCGAGCGCGGCCTCCACCGCGTCGGCGTCGCCCCAGTCGAGGAGCACGAGCGATTCCGCCGCGCGCGGGTCCTGGCCCAGCGTCCCCGGCCCGTCCTTGCCCGGGCTGCCCGCGACGTGAACCCCGTCGAACCAGCCGTGGTAGTTGGAGCGGAACTTCGCGACCTTCATGCGGCCGGTGCCGGCGCGCGCGACGCGCAGCGCGAGGTGTATCGCCTCGCTGCCGGTGCTCACGAAGGCGCTGGCCTCCGCCGAGGGGACGCATTCCGCGACGAGCTCGGCCAGCTCGGCCTCGCCGCGATGGACCGAGGCGGTGCGCAGGCCCCGCGCGAGCTCCGCCTGCACGGCCTCGATCACGCGGCGCGGCGTGTGGCCGAGGATCAGCGGGCCGTAGCCCAGGCCGTGGTCGACATAGGCGTTCCCGTCGACGTCGAAGACCCGCGCGCCCTCGCCGCGCTCGATCGCGACCGGCACCGGGAGCTGGCTGGCGCGCGGCGTCGAGGAGACACCGAAGGCGAGGTGGCGCAGGGCCCGCTCGCGATGCGCGCGCGACGCCTCGAAGCGCCGCTCGCCTGCCCGGTCCGTGCGCGTGCCGTCCATGCGTTGGTCCTCCCTCCCGCCTCAGGTATCAAGGATGATACAAGTGCGCAACGCGCGTGGCGGCGCACCCGGCAAGGGGCCGGGCGCGGCGCGCGCAGGGGAGCGGGCGGGATGGCGATGCGGCGCGGCGCGGTGACGGCGGCGGACCTGGCCGGCGGCGGGGCGGACATGGTCCCGCTCTACCACCGCGTCTACGTCGTCCTGCTGCAGAGGATCACCGACGGCTCCTTCCCCGATGGCCGCCCGATGCCCGGCGAGGACGAGCTCGCCGCGGGCTTCGGCGTGTCGCGCGTGACGATCCGCAAGGCGATCGAGCGGCTGGAGCGCGAGGGCCTCGTGCTGCGCCAGCGCGGGCGCGGCACCTTCCCGCTGCCGCCGCGCGACGGCGCGCGGCAGGCGCAGAACCGCCTCCTGCGCGACCAGATCTCGCTCGCGGCGCGCACGCGCGTCACCGTGCTCGAGCACGCGATGGCGCGCATGCCGCGCCAGGTCGCGGCCGCGCTCGGCGCGGAGGCCGGCGCGCCGGCGCTGCGCATCGTGCGCGTGCGCCATGACGCGCGCTCGCCGATCTCGCACACGACATGCCACCTGCCGGCCGACCTCGCGCCGCTGGTGCCCCGCCGGCGCATCTCCTCGCTGCCCATCTCCGCGACGCTCGCCGCGGCCGGGCTCCGGCTCGCGCGCTTCCGCGAGCGCATCACGGCGACGCTCGCCGACACGCAGGCGGCACGCCACCTCGGCGTCGACGTCGGCACGGCGCTCATCGCCATGACGCGGCTTGTCGAGGACGAGGCGGGTCGCGTCGTCGAGCTGCTGCAGGCGCTCTACCGCCCCGACCGCTACGAGTACCGGGTCGAGTACACGGCGGACGGCGCGCGCGACGACGCGCCGTGGCGCGCGGCGATCACCGACAGCCGCGGCTGAGGGGCGGCCTCACCTGCGGATGAACGGGTTCGGGATCTCGAGCGCGGTGGAGATCCACACGCTCTTGACCTCCATGTACTCGCGGATGCCCGCGATGCCGCCCTCGCGGCCGATGCCGCTCATCTTGAACCCGCCGAAGGGCGAGGTCGTCGAGGTCGAGCGGTAGTTGTTGACCCAGACGGTGCCGGCGCGCACGCGGTCGGCCATCGCCAGCGCGCGGCGCATCGACTGCGTCCACACGCCCGCCGCGAGGCCGAACTGCGTGTCGTTGGCGATGCGCACGGCGTCGTCCTCGTCGCGGAACCGGATGACGGCGAGCACGGGGCCGAAGACCTCCTCCTGCGCGATGCGCATGTCGTTGCGCACGTCGGCGAAGATGGTCGGCCGGTAGAACAGCCCGTTCGGGTAGCCCGGCACGCTCGCGGGCTCGCCACCCGCGACCAGCCGCGCGCCCTCGCGCCGCGCGATGTCGACATAGGCGCGGATCTTCTCCATCTGCGGGCGCGTGGAGATCGGCGCGATCTGCGTCTGCGGGTCGGCGGGATGGCCGAAGCGCACGTCCGCCACGAAGGCGCGCAGCCGCTCGAGGAAGGCGTCGTGGATCGTCTCCTGCACCAGCAGCCGCGAGCCCGCGACGCAGGTCTGGCCCGAGGCCGCGAAGATCCCCGCGACGACGCCCTTCACGGCCTGGTCGAGGTCGGCGTCGTCGAACACGATGTTCGGCGACTTGCCACCCAGCTCGAGCGTCACGCGCTTCATGTGCTGCGCTGCCTTCTGCGCGATCATGCGGCCGGCCTCCGGCCCGCCGGTGAAGGCGATGCGCCCGACGAGCGGGTGCGAGACCAGCGCGTCGCCAACCTCGGCGCCCGTGCCCGCGACGACGTTCACGACGCCGGGCGGGAAGCCCGCGGCCTCGACGAGCTTCGCGAACTCCAGCAGCGAGGCGGAGGTGAACTCCGACGGCTTGAGCACCACCGTGCAGCCCGCCGCGAGCGCCGGCGCCAGCTTCAGGCTGGTGAGCGGCAGCGGCGAGTTCCACGGCATGATGCAGGCGACGACGCCCGCGGCCTCGTACTTCGTGTAGTTGAAGACGCCCGGCTTGTCGGTGGGGATCACCGTCCCCTCGATCTTGTCCGCGAGGCCGCCGTAGTAATAGTAGTAGTTGGACATGTAGCGCATCTGCATGATGAGTTCGGCGTAGAGCTTGCCGTTGTCCCTCATCTCGACGCGCGCCAGCCATTCCGCGTTCTCGCCGATCAGGTCGCCCAGCTTGCGCATCAGCGCGCCGCGGCGCGACGGCGACATCGCCGGCCATTCCCCCGAGGAGAAGGCGCGGTGCGCGGCCTGCGCGGCGCGGTCGACGTCGGCCGCGTCGCCGCGCGGCACCATCGCCCAGTCCTCGCCGGTCACCGGGTCGGTCGCCTCCATCCAGCGCCCGGAGGCCGGGTCGACGAAGGCGCCGTCGATGTAGTGGCGGTAGACGCGCCTTCCGTCGGCGCCGCGCGGGGTCGGCGCGATGGCGGCGGAGGTCGGGTCGAGGGACAGCGGATCGACGGTCATGGATGCTCCCGGCATGCACGTTCGCGGGGATGCTGGACCAGCATTGTACTATTCACAATACAATTAGGCAGGCCCGCGCGGGCCGGGGTAAGAATGCCCCCGGGAGAATGCGGTGGGCATGCCGGCCGGGACGGCCCGGCGCCGGCGCGCCCGCCCGAAGGAGAGGAACCGGAGATGACGACGAGATCGATGCTTTCCGCGGCCGCCATCGCGGCCGCCCTGCTCGCCGCCGCGCCGGCGGCGGACGCGCGCGACCTGACCGTGATCGGCTTCGGCGGCGGCTTCCAGGACAACGCGCGCAAGCACCTGTTCCAGGGCTACGCGCGCGAGCGCGGCGTCAAGGTCGCCGACGACGTCTACAACGGCGAGATGGCGAAGATCTACTCGATGGTGAAGGCCAACGACGTCACCTGGGACGCGGTGATGGTCGAGGCGCCCGAGCTCGTGCGCGGCTGCGAGGACGGCGTGTTCGAGAAGATGGACTGGAACGTCGTCAACAAGGCGAAGTTCATCCCGGCCGGCACCACGACCTGCGGCGCGGGCGCGGTGGGCTGGGGCGTGACGATGTTCTACGACCAGGCGCGCGTCGCCGCGGGCCCGGCGGACTTCGCCGGCTTCTGGGACGTGCAGAAGTTCCCGGGCAAGCGCTCGCTGCGCTCGATGGCGAAGACGACGATGGAGGTCGCGCTGATGGCCGACGGCGTCGCGGCCGCCGACGTCTACAAGGTGCTGCGCACGCCCGCTGGGCAGCAGCGCGCCTTCGCGAAGCTCGACCAGCTGAAGCCGCACCTCGTGTGGTGGAAGTCGGGCGCGCAGCCGCTCCAGCTCGTCGGCAGCGGCGAGGTCGCCTACGCGATCGGCTTCGTGGGCCGCACCATCCGCGCCGCCGACGGCGGCGCGAAGTACCCGATCCTCTGGAACACGCTGCTCTACTCGTTCGACTACTGGGCCGTGGTGCGGAACTCGCCGCACAAGGCCGAGGCGATGAAGCTGATCGAGTACATGACCGACGAGAAGCCGCTGATGGCGCTCGCGCAGGACTGGGCCGTGTCGCCGGCGACCGCGTCGGTGGCGAACAACCCGGACGTGGCGAAGCGCAATCCCGGCATGGTCGCGAGCCACGCCTCGAAGGGCCTGTTCATCGACACCGACTTCTGGGTCGAGAACGGCGAGGACCTCGAGGCGAAGTTCAACGCCTGGCTGGCCCGCTGACGCGCGGCCAGCGGGGAAGGCGGGCGTGTCGAGGAGGAACCTGCTCGCGGCGGCGCTGATCGCGCCGCTCGCCCTCCTCGTCGCGCTCAGCTTCCTCGCGCCGCTCGGCGCCACGCTGTGGCGCGCGGTCGAGGACGGCGCCGTCCCGGCGGCGCTGCCGCGCACCGCGGCCATGCTCCGCGCCTGGGACGGCGAGGGCCTGCCGCCCGAGGAGGTCCGCGCCGAGCTGCTGCGCGAGCTGCGCGCGGCGCAGGAGAACCAGTCGATCGGCCCGGTGCTCGCGCGGCTCAACTTCGAGGAGACCGGCCTGCGCACCATGCTGCTGCAGGCCGCGCGCGCGGCGCCGCGCCTCGCGCAGCCGCTCTCGCGCTCGCTGCCCGAGCTCGACCCGCGCTGGGGCGACCCCGCCTTCTGGCGCCTGCTCAAGCGCAGCGCCACCGGCTGGACGCCCCTCTACCTGCTGCGCTCGCTCGACCTGCGCATCGGCGCCGAGGGCGTGGAGCGCACGCCGCCGGGCGAGGCGGTGTTCCTGCGCCTCTTCGCGCGCAGCTTCGAGATCAGCCTCGTGGTGACGCTGCTCTGCGCGCTCGTCGCCTACCCCGTCGCCTACGGCCTCGCGACCATGCCGCCAGCCTGGGCGACCGCGGGCATCGTCCTGGTGCTCGTGCCGTTCTGGACGTCGATCCTGGTGCGCACCGCGGCATGGTTCATCATCCTGCAGCGCGAGGGGCCCATCAACGCGGCCCTGCTCGCGCTTGGGCTGGTCGACCAGCCCCTGACGATGATCTTCACGCGCTTCGCGGTCTACGTGGCGATGGTGCACGTGCTGCTGCCCTTCGCCATCCTGCCGCTCTACGGCGTGATGAAGCGCATTCCCCCGGAATACATGCGCGCCGCCGCCTCGCTCGGCGCGCCGCCCTGGCGACGCTTCCTGCGCGTCTACCTGCCGCTCACCATGCCCGGCGTCGCCGCGGGCTCGGTGATGGTGTTCATGCTGGCGGTGGGCTTCTACATCACGCCGGCCCTGGTCGGCGGGTCGGGCGACCAGATGGTCAGCTACTTCATCGCCTTCTTCACGAACACGACCATCAACTGGGGCATGGCGGCGGCGCTCGCGACGCTGCTGATGGCCATGACCGGCGCGTTCGTCGCGCTCGCGCGCGCCTTCGTCCCCGGCCTCGGCGCCGGCGCCGCGCGGGGCTGAGGCCATGGCCGCACACGCCCAGCGGCGCGCGACGCCGTCCGGACGGCTGCTGCTCAACGCGGCGACGGGCCTCGTCCTGCTCTTCCTCGTCGCGCCGATCCTCGTCGTCTTCCCGCTCTCGCTGTCCTCGGGCGAGCTCCTCGTCCTGCCGCCGCCCGGCTGGTCGCTGCGCTGGTACGAGGACTTCTTCACCTCGCGGCGCTGGCTCTCCGCGACCTGGAACAGCTTCGTCGTCGGCGGCTGGACCATGGCGCTGGCGACGACGCTCGGCACGCTCGCGGCGATCGGGATCCATCTCGGCCGCTTCCGCGGCAAGGCGGCGCTGGTCGCGGTGCTGTCGCTGCCGATCGTCACGCCGGTGATCGTGACCGCGATCGCCCTCTACTTCGCGCTGGCGCTCGTCGGGCTCGGCAGCACGCTGGCCGGCCTCGTCCTCGCGCACACGGTGCTGGCGACGCCCTATGTCCTGCTGACGGTGCTGGCCTCGCTGCAGACCTTCGACGCGACGCTGCTGCGCGCCGCGGCGAGCCTCGGCGCCGGCCCGGCCACCGCGTTCCGGCGCGTGATGCTGCCGATGATCGCGCCGGGCGTCGCGACGGGCGCGATCTTCGCCTTCGCGACTTCCTTCGACGAGCTGGTCGTCGCGCTTTTCGTCGCCGGGCCGCAGCAGTTCACGCTTCCGCGCCAGATGTTCGCCGGGCTGCGCGAGTTCCTCAGCCCGACCATCGCCGCGGCGGCGGTGCTGCTGATCGCGCTCTCGGCCGTGCTGCTGGCGCTCAGCGAGTTCGCGCGCGCCCGCGCCCGCGCGCGGGGGATCGGCTGATGGCGCCGCCGGCCGATGCGCCGCTCGTCCTGTTCGAGGGCGTGCGCAAGAGCTACGACGGCCGCACCGACGCCGTGCACGCGCTCGACTTCTCGGTCGCGCGCGGCGAGTTCGTGACGCTGCTGGGACCCTCGGGCTCGGGCAAGACGACGACGCTGATGATGCTCGCGGGCTTCGAGGACCCGACCGCGGGCCGCATCGTGCTCGACGGCAGGCCGATCAACGACGTGCCCGCGCATCGCCGCGGCATCGGCGTGGTGTTCCAGAACTACGCGCTGCTCCCGCACATGACGGTGGCGGGCAACCTCTCCTTCCCGCTGGAGATGCGCGGCGTGGCGCGCGCCGAGCGCGAGCGGCGCGTCGCCGAGGCGCTCGACATGGTCCGGCTCGGCCACCTCGCCGGCCGCCGCCCCGCGCAGCTCTCCGGCGGCCAGCAGCAGCGCGTGGCGCTGGCGCGCGCCCTGGTCTTCCGCCCCGCGCTCGTGCTCATGGACGAGCCGCTCGGCGCGCTCGACAAGCAGCTGCGCGAGCGCATGCAGCTCGAGATCCGGCGCATCCACCGCATGCTCGGCGTCACGGTCGTGTACGTCACGCACGACCAGGGCGAGGCGCTGACGATGTCCGACCGCGTCGCGGTCTTCGATCGCGGCCGCATCCGCCAGTTCGCCCCGCCGGCCGAGGTCTACGACGAGCCCGCCGACGCCTTCGTCGCCTCGTTCATCGGCGAGAACAACGCGCTGCCCGGCCGGATCGTCGCGCGCGACGACGCCTGGTGCTCCATGGCCCTCGCCGACGGCACGACCCTGCGCGCCCGATGCGCGCCCGGCCTCGCGCCCGGGGACGCGGCCGTGCTGGCGCTGCGCCCGGAGCGCGTGCTCGTCGGCCCGGAGGCGCGGGCCGACAACGCGCTCGAGGCCGAATTGCTCGAGACGGTCTATTTCGGCGACCACACGCGGCTGCGGCTGCGCGTGGGCGGCCATGACGAGTTCGTCGCGCGGCTCGGCTTCCGCGACGGGCTCGCCCGGCCGCGGCCAGGCGACAGGATCCGGCTGGCCTGGAGCGCGGCGTGCTGCCGCGCGCTGGCGCCCGAGCCGGCGGAGTGAGCGCGACGCACGAGGCGCACGGGGGCGAGATGGTCGGGACGATCGACACGGAAGTGGTGGTGGCGGGCGCGGGCCCGGTCGGCCTCGTCGCGGCGCTCGCGCTCGCTCGGGCCGGCGTGGCGGTGGCGCTGCTCGAGAAGCGCGACGCCCTCAACGCGGCCTCCAAGGCCTCCACCTTCCACCCGCCCACGCTCGAGATCCTCGCCGCGCTCGGCGTGCTCGACGAGGTGATCGCGCAGGGCGAGGTGGTGCGCCGCATCCAGTACCGCACGCCCGACGGGCCCTTCGCCGAGTTCTCGATGTCGGACCTGGCGCCGCGCACGGCCTATCCCTTCCGGCTCCACCTCGAGCAGGCGCGCGTCACGCCGGTGATGCTGGCGCGCTTCGCCGCGATGCCCGGCGCGCGCGTGATGCTCGGCACGGAGTTCGCGGGCGTCGAGCAGCGCGGCGACGGCGTCGTCGTGCGCGCGCGGCGCGGCGACGGCGGCGAGGTCGAGCTTCGCGCGCGCTACCTGGTCGGCGCGGACGGCGCGCATAGCGCGGTGCGTCGCGCGCTGGGCATCGCCTTCGAGGGCGCGGCCTACCCGCACAAGATCCTGCGGGTGATGACGACGGACGACCTCGACGCCGTGCTGCCGGGGATCGCTCCCGTCACCTACCTGTTCAACGCGCCGCGCTCGATCAGCTTCCTGCGCATGCCCGATTGCTGGCGCATCATCCTGCGCGTGCCCGACAGCGTCGACGACGCGACGGCGATGCGCGACGACTGGCTGGGCGAGCGCCTCGTGGAGGTGCTGCCGTCCTGGACGCGGCTGCCCTCGATCGCCGGCCGCGACGTCTACGGCGTCAGCAGGCGCGTCGCCTCGCGCTACGCCGAGGGTGCCGCGTTCCTCGCCGGCGACAGCGCACATGTCACCAACACCCGCGGCGGCATGAACATGAACTGCGGCATGCACGACGCCTTCGCGCTCGCGGGCGCGATGGCCACCGCGCTGCGCGGCGGCGACCCCGCTTGCGTCGCGCGCGCCTCTGGCGAGCGCCGCCGGGTCGCCGAGGAGATGCTGATCCCGCGCACGGACCGCGCGGTGGCGGGCGGCGACGCCTGGCTGGAGAAGATCCGCGCCACCGCCGCCTCGCCCGCGGACGCGTCGGCCTACCTCGCGACCGCCGCCATGCTCGACATGCTCGACCGCCCGGGAGCCGCTTCATGAGCGCCATCGACGCCGACCTCGCCAACCTCGCGAAGGGGCCGGCGCTCGGCCTCGTCGTGCCGCCGGCCAACCCGACGATCGAGCCGGAGATGGCGCGGCTGGTGCCCTCCGGCGCGCGGCTCTTCGCCACGCGCCTGCCCGTCTTCCCCGGCGACCTCAAGGACCGCAACCGCGCCTATGTCGGCGCCTACGAGGCGGCCTTCGCCGACTTCGGCAGCCTCAGGCTGCAGGCCCACGTGATCGGCCTCACCGGGCCGAGCTATCGCCTCGGGCCGCAGGGCGACGCGGAACTCGTCGCGCGGCTCACGGCGAAGGCCGGCTGCCCGGTCGCCACCGCGAGCGCCGCCATCGCCGCCGCGCTCGCCGCGCTGGGCGCGCGGCGCATCTGCCTCTTCTCGCCCTACGAGGCGTGGCTCACCGACGAGGCCGCCGCCTACTGGTCCGCGGCCGGCTTCGCGATCGCGCAGACGGTCAAGGTGTCGGAGACGTTCCGCGCCTACGAGCTGACCGCGGAGGAGGTCGAGGCCGCGCTCGGCGGCGTCGACATGAACGGCGCCGACGCGATCGTCATGAGCGGCACCGGCATGATCACGCTGCCCGTCATCGCCGCGCGCGCCGGCGCGGCGGGTCCGCCGCTGCTGTCGTCCAACCTCTGCTGCGCCTGGTGGGCGCTGCGCACGCTGGGCGTCAGGCCCTCGGCGTTCTTCGCGCGCGTCGCCCCGGCCTTGGCGCGCGCCACCGGCTGACCGCCGCGCAAGACCAGGGGCGTTTTTTTCGCTCCAGCGCAAGCGGGCTTCCTGACACGGCGCGGGCCGGCGGCGCCGCGCGCAGGCCCGCGCCCTTGCTTGCATGGCGTTTTCGGGCATGGCCCGCGAAATGCATTGCTTCCTGCAACCCCAGAGGCAGGAGGCTTGCATGAAAAATATCCTTTCCGGTTGCGCGGCCGCGTTGCTCGCCACGACGTCGCTGCCGGCGCTCGCCGCCCCGGTGGAGAGCGTGTTCATCCTCGGCTCGGGAAACCTGTTCGAGGACTACAGCGGCGAGGTCGTCATGCGGAACATCGGCACGCCGAGCGCGCCGGTCTTGACCGTCGTCACCACCGGCTCGTTCCTGGTCGGCGACCTGCTCGTGAACAACTTCACGCTCGAGCGCGTCAACTCGACGAACATCGGCGTCGGCTCGCCGATCAACGAGATGACCGGGATCGGCGTGCTGCGGATCCTTGCGAAGGCCCCGGAGCCGCCGCCCTTCGGCTCGCCGCCGGGGCTCTACGCGCGCTACGAGCTCGGCCCGGTCACGCCGGCGGAATTCATCGCCGCCTCGGCCCTGGCCTCGGGCACCTCCGGCGTGGCCTCCGTCTCGCCGGGCACCATGGTCCAGTTCTACGAGGACGCCAGCCAGAACTACACGAGCGCCAGCGCCACGCTGGGCTTCGCGAGCGCCATGGACGGCATCCTGCGCCTCGAGCTCGGCTTCAACGGCAGCGCCGACGAATATCGCCGCGAGATCATGCCGGACGACCTCGCCGGCTTCACGACGGGGCTGCGCGGCGTCGACGTCGGCGACTTCTTCTACAACTACTCGATCATCTCCGAGACCTTCACCCACGGCTTCCAGGACCTGCCCGGCCTCGACGTCGAGTTCACGGGATCGGGAAACCTCTACCGCGCGTCGACGGCCAGCCCCTTCCCCATCGAGGACAGCATGACCTTCGGCTTCTTCCCACGCGAGGCGGAGGTGCCGGAGCCGGCCACGGTCGCGCTGCTCGGCGCTTTCCTGCTAGGACTTGGATGGCGCAACCGGCGCGGCGCGCGCCCGGGCCTCGCGACGCGATGAACATCCCCTTCCCCGGCCGCGCGCCGCGGCCGGGGAAGGCAAGGAGCCGGGATGGCGGACCTGCGGATCGACAATGGCGTGGTCGTCACCATGGATCCGCGGCGGCGCGTGATCGAGGGCGGCTCCGTCGCGATCGAGAAGGACCGCATCGTCGCGGTCGGGCCGACCGCGCGCGTGGCGCGCAGCCATCCCGCGCGGCGCGTCATCGACGCCGCGCGCAAGGCGGTCATCCCGGGGCTGGTCGACGCGCACGCCCATGCCGGCCACGGCCTCGTCAAGACGATGGGCGGCGGGCGCGGCGACCTCTGGTACGAGGCATGCCACGCGATCTACACGGGCGCATCGCCGGAATCCTTCTGGCGCGCGGAGGCGCAGCTCGCGGCGCTTGAGCGCCTGCGCTTCGGCGTCACCACCGGCGTGTCGCTGCTCGGCGGCGGCGACAGCGTGATGCGCAGCGACGAGCCGTCCTATTGCGACGCGCATTGCGATGGCGTGCTCGAGGTGGGCACGCGCAGCGTCGTGGCCGTCGGGCCGACGCGCCCGCCGCATCCGCGGACCTACGCGCGCTGGCGCGGCAGGAAGCGGATCGAGCGCGCGGTCTCCTTCGAGGACCAGCTCGACACGTGCCGCGCGCTGCTGCGGTCCTGGCATCGCAGCCATGGCCGGCGCGTCTCCCTCGCCCTGATCACCCCGACGCTGCGGCGCGAGCACCTGCGATCCATGGACCGCGCCCTGCTCGACGAGGCCATGCGCCAGGCGAAGGCGACGCGCGCCCTGTCGCGCGAGGCTGGCGTCGTCTTCACGCAGGACGGGCACCAGCGCGGCAGCGTCGCCCTCGCCGGGAGGCTCGGCCTGCTCGGCCCGGACGCGCTGCTCTCGCACGCCACCGACCTCACGCGCGCCGAGATCGCGCTCTGCGCCAGCACCGGCACGCGCATCGCGCACAACCCCTCCGCGATCGCGTCGGTCTACGGGCGCTGCCCCGCGCCGGAGCTCATCGACGCGGGCGTGACCGTCGCGCTCGGCTCGGACGGCACGGCCCCGGACCGCTCGGCCGACATGTTCCGCCACATGCAGCAGTGCATGCACTACCACCGCCGGCATTTCCGCGACGCCTCGCTGATGCCGCCGGGCAAGGTGCTCGAGATGGCGACGATCGACGCGGCGCGCGCGCTCGGCATGGATGACGACATCGGCTCGCTCGAGAAGGGCAAGAAGGCCGATGTCGTGCTCGTGGACCTGGCGAAGCCGCATCTCTACCCGCTCAACATGCCGGTCTTCCGCCTCGCCTGCTTCGCCAATGGCGCCGACGTCGACACGGTGGTCGTCGACGGGCGCGTCGCGCTGGCCGGCGGCAAGCCCGTGCTCGTGGACGAGCGCAAGGTCCTCGACGCGGCGCAGCGCGAGGCCGAGCGCATGCTCGACCGCGCCGGGCTGCGCCACCTCCTGCGCGAGCCGCGCGGCATCTGGGGCGCGAGCCGCTACGAGACCGGCCCCGCGTGACGGGGCGTCGCATCCCGGTCCATGATGGCGACCGGATGCCCACGTGCCCCGCCTGCTCGACCGCCCACGCCGCCACCAGCCGCGTCTGCCCGTCCTGCCTGCAGGCCATCCCCGGCGCGGGCGCGTCGCCCTACGACCTCGTCTCCTTCCCGCCGCTCGACGCGGAGGCATTCGCGCACCTCGCGACCGACATCGCGCGCGGCGCGCCGCTGGCGGAGCCCGTCGCCGTGCTCGAGGAGGCGCTGCGCTGCTTCGCCGCCCTGCCCGCGGGCAGGTCCGCGCGCTGGGACGGCCACGACCTCGCGCGCCGCGACGACCCGCGCGGCGGCGACCTCGTGCTTCCGTTCTCCGGCCACGAGGCGGAACTGCGCGCCATGCTTGCCGCGCACGAGGCCGGACGGTCGGACGCCGCGACCGATGCGAGCATCGCCTTCGCGGCGATCGAGCTGCTGCGCGGCGAGGCCTCCACGCGCCGCGCCGGGAGCTGGGCGCAGCGCTGGCACGCCTGGCAGGCATCGCTGCTGGGGCGCGACGCGTCCGGCCCCGCCGCCGAGGACGCGCCCGAGGTCGTTCCCGGGGACTTCCCCCTGCCCGCCTCGCTCGCCGCGGCGGTGACGCGCCTCGACCGGCGCCATCCCAGGCGCATCCGCGGCGACGCCGCGACGGACGAGGCGTTCGCGCGCCTCCAGGCCCTCCATCCTCCGCGCGAGCCCGGCCAGCCCGCGATCCCGGCGCGGTGGCGCGCGGTGGCGACGGCCTCGCGCGCCCGCGCGCGGCTCGTCGAGGAGGCGCGCGCGCAAGCCGCGGGCGCGGCACGGGCCAGCGACGCCGCGGACAAGGCCCTGCGCGCGCGGACCGCGGCGGCGATCGAGCGGGCGCATGACGTCCTCGAGGCCGCGCAGCGCCGCATCGCCGAGCTCGAGGCGCAGGTCGCCGCGCTGCAGGCGCGCGAGGCCGCGGCCCCGCGCCAGGCCGGGGCAGGCGCCGGCGAGGCGCTGCTCTCCGCCGCCGCGGGCGGCGCGCTCGGCTACCTCGCCGGCCGCAAGCTGTGACTGCGGGATGGACCGCGGCGGCGGTGGCGTGGAAACTCCCCGCATCCAGCCAAAGCACGCGGAGCGCGACATGACCGGCGAGACCGTGACCTCCCTCGAGATGCTGCGCCGCCTGGTCGCGTTCGATACGACCTCGCGGCTGTCCAACCTCGAGCTCATCGACTACGTGCGCTCCTACCTCGCTGGCCATGGCGTCGCGTCGGAGCTGGTGCCGAACGAGGACGGCAGGAAGGCGAACCTGATCGCCACGATCGGGCCCGACGCGCCCGGGGGCATCGTGCTGTCCGGCCACACGGACGTCGTGCCCGTCGACGGCCAGCCCTGGGACACCGATCCATGGACGCTGACCGAGAAGGCGGACGGCAACCTCTATGGCCGCGGCACCTGCGACATGAAGGCCTTCTCCGCGGTCGTGCTGGCGCTCGTGCCGCGCTTCCGCGATGCCGGCATGAAGGTGCCCGTCCACCTCGCGCTCAGCTACGACGAGGAGGTCGGCTGCTTCGGCGCCTTCCGCCTGGTCGAGCGGCTGGTCGCGCGCGTGCCCCGGCCGCGCGCCTGCATCGTCGGGGAACCGACGATGATGGGCGTCGTCAACGCGCAGAACACGGCGGCGTCCTTCCAGACCGTCTTCACCGGGCACGAGGCGCATTCCTCGATGACGCACCTGGGCGTCAGCGCGGTGCATTTCGCGGGCGAGTTCATCCACTGGCTGAACGTCGTGCAGGACGAGCTCGCCGCGCGCCCGCGCACCGACATCGACCTCGTGCCGCCCTTCACGACGATCAATGTCGGCATCGTCGCGGGCGGCACGGCGGGAAACATCCTGGCGCGCGAATGCGTCGTCACATGGGGCTATCGCACCACGCCGGGAGAGGACCAGCCGGCGCTCGAGCGCCGCGCGCGCGCCTGGCTCGACGACGTGCTGCTGCCGCGCATGCGCGCCCGCCATCCCGCCGCGCGCATCGAGACGACGCGGCGCGCCTCGATCCCCGGGCTGATGCCCGGCGAGAACGAGGAGGCCACGCGCCTCGCCCTCGGCTGGTCGGGCGGCAACCGCACCTACGCGGTGCCCTACGGGACCGAGGCCGGGATCTTCCGCGCCGCGGGCATCCCGACCGTGATCTGCGGGCCGGGCGACATCTCGCAGGCGCACCAGCCCAACGAGTTCCTCGCGAAGTCCCAGCTCGGCGCCTGCGAGGCCTTCATGGAGCGCCTCATCGACTGGGCGCGTCGCCAGTAGGCCTCGCCCATCGCCGCCGCGCGCGGCGGGCATGACAGGCGCGCGGTGGCGGGGTACTGAATCGGAGTCCTCAGCACTCCGATGGGAAGCACCACATGCCCGACGCGTCCGGAACCGGCCTTCGCTTTCGCATCGGCTTCGACATCGGCGGGACCTTCACCGACTTCATCCTGCACGACTCCGCCAGCGGCCGGATCCGGCTGCACAAGTGCCTGACGACGCCGGACGACCCCTCGCGCGGCGCGCTCGAGGGGCTCGAGGCGCTGGCCGGCGCCGCGGGCATCGCGCTCGCCGATGTCGGCGAGGTCGTGCATGGCACGACGCTCGTCACCAACGCGATCATCGAGCGCCGCGGCGCCTCGCTCGGGCTGCTGACCACGAAGGGCTTCCGCGACTCGCTCGAGATGGGCAGCGAGCAGCGCTACGACATCTACGACCTCTTCCTCTCCTTCCCCGCGCCGCTGGTCGAGCGCAGCCGCCGCATCGAGATCGACGAGCGCATGCTGGCCAGCGGGCGCGTGCTGGCGCCGATCGCGCTCGACCAGGTGCGCGCCGCGCTGGCGCGGCTGCGCGACGAGGGCGTCGCCGCCGTCGCGGTCTGCTTCCTGCACAGCCACGCCAACCCGGCGCACGAGCGCGCGGTGGCCGAGCTCGCCGCGCGCGAGTTCCCGGGCCTCTCGGTGTCGCTCTCCTCCGCCGTCGTCGGCGAGATCCGCGAGTACGAGCGCGCCGTCACGACCTGCGCCAACGCCTACGTGCAGCCGCTGATGGACCGCTACCTCGCGAAGCTCCAGGACGAGCTGCGCGCGCGCGGCTTCGCCGGCAGCCTGCTGCTGATGCAGTCCTCCGGCGCCCTCGCCTCGCCCGCGATGGCGCGCGCCTTCCCGATCCGGCTCCTTGAATCCGGCCCGGCCGGCGGCGGCCTCGCGACCGCGCTGTTCGGCGCGCAGGCGGGCCTCAAGGACATGCTGTCCTTCGACATGGGCGGGACGACGGCCAAGGCCTGCATGATCGAGGACGGGCGCGCCGACATCGCGCCGATGATGGAGGCCGCGCGCGTCCATCGTTTCAAGAAGGGCTCGGGCCTGCCGATCAAGTCGCCGGTCATCGACATGATCGAGATAGGCGCGGGCGGCGGCTCGATCGCCTCGGTCGACGAGCTCGGCCTGCTCAAGGTCGGGCCGCACAGCGCTGGCGCCGATCCCGGCCCGGCCTGCTACGGCCGCGGCGGCGGCGCCGCGACGGTGACCGACGCCAACCTGCTGCTCGGCTACCTGGATCCCGGCTACTTCCTCGGCGGGCGCATGACGCTCGACCGCGCCGCGGCGGAAAACGTGCTCGGCGCGCTCGGCGCGAAGCTTGGCCTCTCCGCCGTCGAGGCGGCCTGGGGCGTGCACGCGGTGGTCAGCGAGAGCATGGCCTCGGCGGCGCGCGTCCACATGATCGAGAAGGGCCGCGACCCGCGCCGCTACTCGATGGTCGGCTTTGGCGGCGCCGGCCCGGCCCATGCCTGCCGCGTCGCGCGCATCCTCGGCATGCCCGAGGTGATCGTGCCCGCGGCCTGCGGCGCGGCCTCCGCGCTTGGGTTCCTCGCGGCGCCGCTCGGCGCCGAGCGCATGCGCTCGCTGCCGATGGTCGTCGACGCCGCGCGCTTCGACTTCGCGGCCGCCAACGCGGCGCTCGAGGCGCTGGAGGCGGAGGCGCGCGCGGCGCTCGTCGCCGCCGGCGTGCCCGATGCCGCGATCCGCGTGCGCCGCTCCGCGGACATGCGCCTGCTCGGCCAGATGCACGAGATCGACGTGCCCCTGCCCGACGGCAGCCTCGGCGCCGACGCGCCGGCGGAGATCGCGCGGCGCTTCGACAAGGTCTACGAGGAGCGCTACACCCACGCCTATGCGGGCGCGGTGATCGAGGCGATCACCTGGCGGGTCGCGGCGGAGGGGCCCGCGCCAAAGCTCGACATCCGCGAGGCCTCCGAGGGGGCGAACGACCGCCCCTCCGGCAAGGGAACGCGCCCGGCCTTCTTCGACGGCCGCTTCGTCGACACGCCCGTCTACGACCGCTACGCGCTGCGACCCGGCGACCGCATCGACGGCCCGGCCATCGTCGAGGAGCGCGAGGCAACGACCATCGTCCCGCCGGGCGACGTGCTCGCCGTCGACGACAGCCTGAGCCTGCGCATCCGCATCGCGGCGCCCGCCGCCGTGCCAGCGCGCATCACGGCCCAGACGCCGATCGACGAGGCGGTGGCGCGACTCGAGCGCGACCCGGTCGGGCTCGAGATCATGTGGAGCCGGCTGATCACCGTGGTCGAGGAGATGTGGCTGACAGTCTGCCGCACGGCCTTCTCGCTCATCATCTCGGAGAGCCAGGACTTCGCCTGCGACCTGCTCGACCCCGAGGGCGAGCCGCTGGCGCACAGCCCGCGCGCCATGCCGGTCTTCAACATCACGCTGCCGCTCGCCGTGAAGGCGCTGCTGCGCAGGTTCCCGCCCGCGACGCTGCGGCCGGGCGACGTGCTGATCACCAACGACCCGTGGTTCTGCGCGGGGCATCTCTTCGACATCGCGGTCGTCACCCCGGTCTTCCGCGCCGGGCGGCTGGTCGGCCTCGTCGGGACGGTGGGCCATGTCTCCGACATCGGCGGCACCAAGGACTCGATGCGCGCGCGCGAGATCTACGAGGAAGGCCTGCAGATCCCGCCGATGAAGCTCTTCCGCGAGGGCGTCGCCAACGAGGACCTGTTCACGCTGGTCGCCGAGAACGTGCGCAACAGCGAGCAGGTGCTGGGCGACCTGCACGCGCTCGTCTCGGCGAACGCGGTGGGCGCGCAGCGCCTGCTCGCCTTCATGGACGAGTACGGCGTGCACGACCTGCGCGCGCTGGCGCGGCTGGTCCAGGATCGTGCCGAGGCGGCGATGCGCGCGGCGATCCGCGCCATCCCCGATGGCGTCTACACCAGCACGATCTCCAACAACCCGCTTGGCGACAAGCTCGACTTCCCCGTGAAGGTCACGATCGCGGGCGACGAGCTCGAGGTCGACTTCGAGGGCGCGCCGCCGCAGCTGCCGCAAGGCGGCTACAACTGCACGATGAACTACACGGCGGCGCACGCGACCTACCCGCTGAAGTGCATGCTGACGCCGAACGTCCGCGGCAACGCCGGATGCTACCGCCCGCTCAAGGTCAAGGCGCCCGAGGGCAGCATCCTGAACTGCCGCCGGCCCGCGGCCGTCAACATGCGCACGCGCGTCGGCTGGTACATCGCGCCGAACCTGTTCCGCGCCCTCGCCCCGGCGATCCCCGACCGGGTGCAGGCGAACACGGGGCTGCCCGTGGCCGTCTTCGTCTATGGCCGCGAGGCCGGCGGGCGCGCCTACAACGACCACCTCTTCATGGGTGGCGGGCAGGGTGCCTCGGCGGGCGCCGACGGCAAGTCCGGGCTGATGTGGCCGACCTCGGCGGCGAACACGCCGATCGAGCTCTTCGAGGCGCGCACGCCCGCCGTCTGCGTGGAGAAGGCCTACCTGCCGGACACCGGCGGCGCGGGCGAGCATCGAGGCGGCCTTGGCCAGGTCGTGCGCTTCCGCAAGCTCGCGACCGACGGACACGACACGCTCGCGGGCGTCTACCCGGAGGGGCGCTTCATGGTCTATCCCGGCCTCGCGGGCGGCGCGCCCGGCGGCCCGGTCGGCGCCGACGTGTCGGGGCGGGACCTCGGCACGGGCCAGCTCGTGATCCTGCAGCGCGAGGACGAGGTCGTCTCGCTCGTGCTGGCCGGCGGCGCGGGCTACGGCGATCCGGCACGACGCGACCTCGACGCGATCGACCGCGACCTCGCCGAGGGCTACGTGACACCGGAGGGCGCCGAGCGCGACTACGGCGTCGTCGTGTCGGGCGGCAAGGTCGACAGGCAGGCCACGCGCGCAAGGCGCGGGGTATGAGGTGCCGTCGCTCGGCCGGGCTCGTCTGGCCACGCGTCGCGGTGGCTGCTAGCGTCGACGCACACACATCGAGAATGGAGAAGGGCGGATGAATCTTTCTATCGGACGGCGCGGCCTCGTGGCGGGAACCGCGGGCGGCGCTCTGGTCTCCTCGCTGCCTGTCGCCATGGCGCAGCAGCAGCAGGAACTCGTCGTCAACGGCTATGGCGGCTCCTGGGAGAAGTTCTGGCGCGAGACCCTGCTGCCGGGCTTCGAGGCCGCGAGCGGCGTGAAGACGAAGTACGACAGCGGCCTCGCCCGCACATGGACCGCGAACCTGCGCGCCTCGGGCCCGGACAAGCCGCCCTATTCCTTCATCATGATGAACGAGATCTTCGCCGCGATGCTGCGCGGCGAGGGCTTCTTCGAGCCGTGGCCGATCGCCAAGGTGCCGAACCTGAAGGACGTGCATCCCGACGCGCGGCTGAAGGACGACAACGGCGTCTACGGCATGATCTCGCCGATCGGCATCGGCTACCGCACCGACATGGTCAAGAAGAAGCCGACGTCCTGGAAGGACCTCTGGGACAACCCGGAGTTCAAGGGCAAGATCGGCATGTACCAGATCGGCAATTCCGCCGGTTACATGTTCCTGATGCTGGCATCGAAGATCTTCGGCAAGGGCCCGATGGACTTCGACGCGGGCTTCCGCGAGATCCAGAAGCTCAAGCCGTTCCCGCAGGTCGACTTCTCGGGGACGATGGGCCAGCTCATCACGCGCGGCGAGGTCTCCGTCGGCATCCTCGACCTGCCGGAGGTCATCCGCCTGCGCAACGCGGGCGCGCCGCTCGACTTCGTCGCGCCGAGCGAGGGCATGTTCATGTTCGAGCAGAGCTTCAACCTGCTCAAGAACGGCCCGAACAAGGACGGCGCGTGCAAGTACTTCGACTACATGCTCAGCGAGAGGATCCAGAAGCTGGGCTGCGAGGAGTTCTTCGTGACGCCGGTCAACACGAAGGTCGGGATCCCCGACTCGCTCAAGGACAAGATGCCGATCGGCCCGAGCGACATCGGCAAGATCCTGCAGTGGGACTGGGCCGCGGCGAACAACGTCCGCGACCAGGTCACCGAGCGCTGGAACAGGGCGATGCGCTGAGCGCGACGCCGGTTCTCCGCCCGGGCACGACCCGGGCGGAGGCCGGCTGCCAGGCGGACCTCGCATGACGCGCCTCACACTCGCATCGCTGCAGAAGCACTACGGCGCCATCGCCGCGGTGAAGGGCATCGACCTCGACGTCGCCGAGGGCGAGCTCGTCTCGCTGCTTGGTCCCTCCGGCTGCGGCAAGACCACGACGCTGCGCTGCGTCGCCGGCTTCGAGCTGCCCACGGGCGGCCTCATCTCCTTCGACAGCGCCGACGTCACGATGCTGCCGCCAGAGCGGCGCGACATCGGCATGGTATTCCAGAACTACGCGCTCTTCCCGCACATGGACGTGCGCGAGAACCTCCGCTTCGGCCTGCAGATGCGAAAGGTGCCCTCGGCGGAGGTGGAGCGCCGGGTCGACGCCGTCCTCGCGATGGTCCAGCTCGGCGGCATGGGCGACCGCTACCCGCGCCAGCTCTCCGGCGGCCAGCAGCAGCGCGTGGCGCTGGCGCGCGCGCTGGTGATCGAGCCGAAGCTGCTGCTGCTCGACGAGCCGCTCGCCAACCTCGACGCCAAGCTGCGCGACGAGATGCGCTTCTTCATCCGCTCGCTGCAGAAGCGGGTCGGCATCACCACGCTCTACGTCACCCACGACCAGGCCGAGGCCATGGTCATGTCGGACCGCATCGTCGTCATGTTCGACGGGCGCATCCACCAGGTGGGCGGGGCGCGCGACATCTACGACCACCCGGCGACGCGCCAGGTCGCCGGCTTCATCGGCGTCTCGAACTTCCTCGAGGGCCGCCTGGCCGGGCGCGACGGCGCGCTCTGGCGGCTGGAGACCGGCTTCGGCACGATCTCCTGCGGCGCGGGCTTCGCGCCCGAGGCTGGCGGGAAGGCGACCGCGATGGTGCGGCCGGAGGCCGTGGCGCTGGCGCCCGCCGGCGCGGGCGAAGGCTTCGAGGGCCGCATCGCGGAGCGCTTCTTCCTCGGCAACCTCGTCGACCTGCGCGTCGCCATGGCCGACGGCACCATGCTCCAGGTGCAGCAGCCCGCGAACTCGGGCTTCGAGCCCGGCCAGTCCGTGCGCGTCTCGCTTCCCGTCGAGCGCACCTGGCT
Source organism: Pseudomonadota bacterium (assembly GCA_041178225.1). Lineage (GTDB taxonomy): Bacteria > Pseudomonadota > Alphaproteobacteria > CACIAM-22H2 > CACIAM-22H2 > CAIOSQ01. The sequence continues at coordinate 33,726 of JBEGVV010000244.1, forward strand.
GGTGCGGGAGGACGCCGCATGAGCGGCACGCAGCGCCCGGGGCGGCCGGCCGGCGGCCGGCCGGCATGGCTCCTCGCCGTGCCCGCGCTGGTGGTGGTCGCGGCGCTCATCGTCGTTCCCTACATCAACATCCTGGTGATGAGCTTCCGGGTACCATCCACCTCGAAGCCCTACCTGCCGGGATTCACGGTCGGCAACTATGCCAAGGCGCTCGCCGACCCGGACTTCTTCTACCTCGAGCTGATGGCCGACACGCTGCGCCTGGCGGCCTGCATCACCCTGCTCTGCCTCCTGATCGCCTACCCGGTCGCCTTCCACCTGGCGCGCACGACCTCGCGCTGGAAGGGCGTGCTCTACGCGCTCGTCCTGTCGCCGCTCCTCGTCGGCGTCGTGATCCGCTCCTTCGGGTGGATCATCCTGCTGGCCAACAACGGCCTCGTGAACCAGACGCTGAAGTCCTGGGGCGTCGCCCCGCTCGCGCTGATGTACAACGAGTTCGGCGTCGTGCTCGCCCTGGTCCACGTCTTCCTGCCCTTCATGATCCTGCCGCTGATGGGCGCCATCCAGGGCATCGACCCGCGGCTCGAGGAGGCCGCGCGCTCGCTCGGCGCCGGCCGCGCCAAGGTCTTCCTGCGCGTGATCTTCCCTCTTTCGATGCCGGGCGTGCAGTCCGGCTGCATCCTCGTCTTCATCCTGTCCTGCGGCGCCTACGTCACGCCCGCGCTGCTCGGCGCCGGCCGGGTCCACACGATGACGACCGAGGTGATCACGCTGCTCGACCAGTTCCTCTGGCCCTTCGGCGCTGCGCTGGCGCTCCTGCTCTCCGCGGTGGGCCTCGCGGCGGTCGTGCTCTATGCGCGCCTCTCCGGCCGCATGATGCGGGGGCTCGCATGAAGGGCGGGCGGTTGCTGCTCGGGACCGCGGTCGCGTCGGTCTACGTCTTCCTGATGCTGCCGATCGCGATCGTCGTCATCGCGTCGTTCAACTCCGGCAAGTACCTGAAGTTCCCGCCCGACGGCTTCTCGCTGCGCTGGTACGCGAACTTCTTCCGGCTGCAGCCCTTCATGGACGCGCTGGCGCTGTCCTTCGTGCTCGCGGTCGTCGCGGCCGCCATCGCGACGGCGATCGCCATCCCCGCGGCGCTCTACTACGTGCGGCACGCCGGGCGCTGGCGCGAGGCGTTCCGCATGGTGACGCTGGCGCCGCTGCTGCTACCCGAGATCCTCACCGCCATCGCGCTGCTCTTCTTCTACTACCAGATCGGCATCGGCACGAAGTCCGTGCTCGGCCTCTATCTCGGCCATGTCGTCATCTGCATCCCCTTCGCCTTCCTGCAGGTCACCTCGGCGCTCTACAACATCTCGCCGTCGCTCGAGGAGGCCGCGCGCTCGCTCGGCGCGCCCGCGTGGACGACCTTCCGCCGCGTCACCCTGCCGCTGATCAAGCCGGGCGTGATCAACGGCGCGCTCTTCGCCTTCATCATCTCGTTCGACAACGTGTCCATCTCGCTGCTGCTCAAGGGCGTCGGCACGACGACCCTGCCGATGCAGGTCTTCGACTACCTGCGCTGGGACTTCGACCCGACCACGGCCGCGGCCTCGACCGTCTCGATCCTCATGACCCTCGGCGCGGTGCTGGTCGTCGACAGGTTCGTCGGCCTGCGCGCGATGCGCTACTGAACCGGAGCCCGCATGCCCATCGAGTTCGTGCCTCTGCACCCGCTCTTCGCCGCCGAGGCGCGCGGCGTCGACCTCGCTGCCCTGCGCGACCCGGGCGCCCTCGCGGAGATCCGCGCCGCGATGCACCGCTTCGCCGTGCTGGTGTTCCGCGACCAGCGCCTGGACGACCGCAGCCAGGTGGAGTTCGCCGGGCGCCTCGACGGCCAGCTGCACTCGAAGACCGGCATCTCGGCCCTTGCCGCGAACCGCTTCGGCAACGAGGCGCTGACCGACGTCTCCAACGTCGACGAGAACGGCCAGGTCCTGCCGCCGGACGACAGGCGTCGCCACTACAGCCTCGCCAACCGCCTCTGGCACACCGACGCGTCCTTCGTGGACCCGCCCGGCCGCTACTCCATGCTCTCGGCCCGCGTCGTGCCGCCGGTCGGCGCAGACACCGAGTTCGCGGACATGCGCGCGGCCTGGGACGCGCTGCCCGAGCCCCTGAAGCAGCGCTGCGAGGGCCTGCGCGTCCACCACTCGATCGCCCATTCGCGCCAGACCCTGGGCTTCGAGTTCTCGCCCGAGGAGGCCGAGCGCCTGCGCGGCGTCGAGCAGCCCCTGGTTCGCACCAACCCCGTGACCGGGCGGCGCTCGCTCTACCTCGCCTCGCATGCCTCGCGCGTCGTCGGCTGGCCCGTGCCCGAGGGACGCCTGCTGCTGCGCGACCTGGTCGAGCACGCCACGCGCCGGGAATTCGTCTTCAGCCATGCCTGGCGCGAGGGCGACCTCGTGATCTGGGACAACCTCGCGACGATGCACCGGGCCACGCCCTTCGAGGACGCCCGCTACCGGCGCGAACTGCGCCGCGTCACGACGCTGGACATCCCCGCGACCGCGTAGCGCGGCGCGTCCATCCGCTCACGCGACGACGGGCTGGTGCCCGCCATCCTCCGCCAGCGCCTCCTCGCGCCAGAGGCCGAGCGAACGCATCACCGGCAGGTCGTTGAAGCAGAAGAGGCACGCATCCTCGGTGGCCGACGCGTTGGCGTGCTCGTGGAACGCCCAGGAGGGCACCACGAAGATGTCGCGCTGCTTCCAGTCGAAGCGCCTGCCGCCGATCACCGACCAGCCGCTTCCCCTGGCCACCTGGTAGACGAAGCTGCCGGTGTGGCGATGCGCGCGCGTGCGTTCCCCCGGCCGCAGCATCTGCATGCTCGCGCCGATCGTCTGCATCGGCGGGCCGCCGGTGAGCGGGTTCACGTAGTTCATCAGGATGCCGTCGAAGGGCGAGCCGGCATCGGCCTTCGCGCGGCGCAGCAGCGCCTCGTAGGTGGGCGCCCACTCGTACTTCAGCAGCGGCGAGTAGGGACGGTCCCAGGAATGCGTCGCGGGATGGAGCGCGGGAGCGCCCCAGAGCGCCGTGGAGTCGTCGACCGGATGCGCGACCTCCTGGCGCATGCGCGGATGGACGGCGAAGAAGTTCGCCTCCATCGCGTTGACGAGCGGGATGTCGAGCCCGTCCTGCCAGATGCAGGTCGTGCCATCGGCCTCCACGCCGTGCTCGTGCCATGTGCCGTTCGGCGTCAGCACGAAGTCGTTCTCGCCGAGCGTCATCTTGTGGCCGTCGACGACGGTGAAGGCGCCACGGCCCTCCATGATGAAGCGCAGCGCCGAGGCGGAATGCGCGTGCGAGGTCGCGACCTCGCCGGGGTTCATCACCTGGATGCCGCTATAGAGCCAGCCCACCGCCGCGACCACGTCGCGCCGGCCGGGATTGGCGAGGTAGATCACGCGGCGCCCGGCCTTCTCGGGCTCCACCAGCGCGAGCGAGCGCAGCACCGGGCCGCGCAGGTCGGCGTAGCGCCAGAGCATCGGCACGGAGGCCGAGCGCGGCTCCCAGGGCTCGATGCGGTTGGCGACGGTCCAGAGCGCGCCCGCCTCGCTGCGCGCGAGGTCGTCGTAGTAGGCGACCAGCTCGGGCGTGTCGGCGACGTTGGCGCGGCCGGCCACGTCCTCGCGGTGGTTCTCGTGCCTGCGGTCGGGCATCGGTCATCCTCCTGCTCGCGCCGACGACGCTAGCACGCGCGCGCCGCTTGGCGCTCGCCTCGCCGCGCCGCCTCCCCTATCGTGGACGCCAAGGGGACATGGTGGAGGGAAGCGGGGCATGACGCGCGAGGCCGCGATCGCGAGGGCCGTGGGCAGCTACGACGACGGCAGCTTCGTCGCCGACCTGGCGCGCCGCGTGGCGATCCGCACCGAGAGCCAGAACCCGGCCTCGCATCCCTTCCTGCGCACGTACCTCGCCGACGAGATCGGCCCCTGCATGGAGCGCATCGGCTACGCGACGCGCATCATCGACAACCCGGTCGCGGGCGGCGGGCCATTCCTGGTCGCGCGCCGGATCGAGGATCCCGCGCTGCCCACGGTGCTGACCTACGGCCATGGCGACGTGATCCGCGGCCAGGAGGCGAGCTGGCGCGCGGGCCTCGATCCCTGGGTCCTCCGGCGCGAGGGCGACCGGCTCTACGGGCGCGGCACGGCCGACAACAAGGCGCAGCACTCGATCAACATGGCGGCGCTCGAAAGCGTCGTCGCGACGCGCGGCCGCCTCGGCTTCAACTCGATCTTCATGTTCGACACCTCGGAGGAGATCGGTTCGCCGGGCCTGCACGAGTTCGCGCGCCTCCATCGCGGCCTGCTCGCCGCCGACATGCTCGTGGGCTCGGACGGGCCGCGCCTGTCGCCGGGCCGCGCGACCATCTACCTCGGCACGCGCGGCGCGCTGAACTTCGACCTCGAGGTCGTGCTGCGCGAGGGCGGCCACCATTCCGGCAACTGGGGCGGCCTGCTCGCCAACCCCGCCGTCGTCCTGTCGCACGCGATCGCGGAGATCATCGGGCGCGACGGCAAGGTGCTGGCGCGCGACCTCGTGCCCGAGCGCATGCCCAACTCGGTGCGTGCCGCCCTTGCCGGCCTCGAGGTCGATCCCGGCCCGGATGGCCCGGAGATCGACGCATGGTGGGGCGAGCCCGGCCTGACGGCGGCGGAGAAGGTCTTCGGCTGGAACAGCTTCGAGGTGCTGGCCATGGTCGCCGGCAACCCGGACCGCCCGGTCAATGCCGTGCCACCCCGCGCGAAGGCGCATTGCCAGGTGCGGTTCACGGTGGACCGCGACCCCGCGACCTTCCTGCCGGCGCTGCGCCGCTTCCTGGGCGAGCGCGGCTTCGGGATGGTGCGCGTGTCCGAGCCGAGCCATGCGCCGATGAACGCCTCGCGGCTCGATCCCGACCACCCCTATGTGCGATGGGCCGCCGCCTCGGTGGAGCGCACGCTCGGCGTCGCGCCCGCGATCCTGCCGAGCCTCGGCGGCTCGCTGCCCAACGACGTCTTCGCGGACGTCCTTGGCATGCCGACGCTGTGGTTCCCGCATTCCTACGCGAGCTGCTCGCAGCACGCGCCGGACGAGCACGTCCTCGACCACATCCTGCGCGAGGGGCTGGCGATGATGGCCGGGATATTCTGGGACATGGGCGAGAGCCCGCCGGCGCGTGCCGGCGCGGCAGCAAGCGAAGGAGCGTGAAGATGAAGGACATGTTCGACCTCACCGGCAAGGTCGCGATCGTGACCGGCGGCAACGGGGGCATCGGCCTCGGCATGGCGAAGGGCCTCGCGGCGCATGGCGCGGCGGTCGTCGTCGCCGGCCGCAACGCCGCGAAGACCGAGGCCGCGGTGAAGGAACTCGTCGCCTCCGGGGCGAAGGCGAGCGGCTTCGCCGTCGATGTCCGCAAGGAGGACCAGGTCCGCGCCATGGTCGCCGACGCCGTCGCGCGCCACGGGCGCCTCGACATCCTGGTCAACAACGCGGGCATGAGCATCCGCGCCCTGCCGCAGGACTATCGCCTCGAGGACTGGCGCGAGGTGCTCGAGTCCAACCTGACCAGCGCCTTCGTCGCCAGCCATGCCGCCTACCCGCACCTCAAGGCCGCGGGTGGGGGGAAGGTCGTCAACATCGGCTCGATGATGTCGATCTTCGGCGCGCCCTTCGCGACCGCCTACGCGGCGAGCAAGGGCGGCATCGTGCAGTTCACCAAGGTCTGCGCGAACGCCTGGGCGAAGGACGACATCCAGGTGAACGCGATCCTGCCCGGCTGGATCGACACGGAGCTCACGCGCGGCGCGCGGCGCGACGTCGAGGGCCTGCACCAGCGCGTCGAGGCGCGCACGCCGGCCGGTCGCTGGGGCGTGCCGGAGGACATGGCCGGCATCGCCGTCTTCCTGTGCAGCCCGGCATCGCGCTTCGTCACCGGGACGGCGATCCCGGTCGATGGCGGCTACTCGATCAACGGCTGACGCCGCCGCGCCTCACGTCCCGCAGAAGGTGCGGCATACCCGCTCCTCGGGCCGCGCCGGCGCGGCGAGCGCGGCGAAGCGCGGCTGGTCCTCGTAGGGCCGCGCCAGCGCCTCGTTCAGCGCGTCGAAGGGCCCGAGGTCGCCCGCCTCGATCGCGGCGAGGATCGCCTCCTCGACGCGATGGTTGCGCGGGATGAAGAGCGGGTTCTCGCGACGCATCGCCTCCGCGGCGGCGGCGGCCGGCGTTCCCTCCGCCGCGAGGCGCGCGCGCCAGAGCGGCAGCCACGCGTCGAGCGCGGCGTCGCGCGCGAAGAGCGCGCGCAGGCCAGCCTCGCCCGCGGGGCCCTCGGCCGCGTCGGCGAGGCGCCGGAAGGACAGCGTGAAGTCGGCCTCGCCCTCGCGCATGGCGAGCAACAGGGATTCCGCGAGCTCGCGGTCGCCCTCGCGCGCCTCGGCGAGGCCGAGCTTGGCGCGCATCCGCTCCAGCCATCGCGCCTCGTAGGCGTCGCGGAAGGCGACGATCTTCCCCGTCGCCAGCTCGACCGCGCGCGCCGGGTCTTCGTCCACCAGCGGCAGCAGCGTCTCCGCGAAGCGCGCGAGGTTCCATTGCGCGATGCGCGGCTGGTTGGCGTAGGCGTAGCGCCCCTGCTCGTCGATCGCGCTGAATACCGTCGCCGGGTCGTAGGCCTCCATGAAGGCGCAGGGCCCGAAGTCGATCGTCTCGCCGGAGATCGCCATGTTGTCGGTGTTCATGACGCCGTGGACGAAGCCGATCGACATCCAGCGCGCGACAAGGGCGGCCTGCCGCGCGGCCACCGCCTCGACCAGCGCAAGCGCCGGGTTGCCGGCGCCCGCCAGCTCCGGGTAGTGCCGCGCGACGACATGGTCGAGGAGCAGGCGCAGCGCCTCCTCGTCCTCGCGCACCGCGAAGTACTGGAACGTGCCCACGCGCACATGGCTCGACGCCACGCGGGTCAGGACCGCGCCTGGCAGCACGGTCTCGCGCAGCACCGGCTCGCCGGTCGCCGCCGCGGCGAGCGCGCGGGTCGTCGGCACGCCCAGCGCGTGCATCGCCTCGCTGACGACGTACTCGCGCAGCACCGGGCCGAGCGCGGCGCGCCCGTCGCCGCGACGCGAGAAGGGCGTCGGGCCGGAACCCTTGAGCTGGATGTCGCGGCGGCGCCCGGCGCGGTCGACGACCTCGCCCAGCAGCAGCGCGCGGCCATCGCCCAGCTGCGGCACGAAATGGCCGAACTGGTGGCCGGCATAGGCGAGCGCGATGGGCTCGGCGCCCTCGGGCAGCGCGTTGCCGCTGGCGAGCGCGGCGCCCGGCGCCCCCTCCCATGCGGCGGGATCGATGCCGAGTTCCGCGGCGAGCGCGTGGTTGAACCGCAGCAGGCGCGGCGACGCGACCTGCGTCGGCGCGAGGCGCGCATGGAAGCGCGGCGGCAGGCGGGCATAGGAATTGTCGAAGCGCATGGCGGTGGTCATCGCTCCCGGATACCTCTTCGGCCCGCGTCGGGCGAGCCTTCAGATGGTGCAGCGATCGAGAAAGCGAAGGATGCGCGCGCATTCCGCGGCGCCGGGCGCGGCATGCGACGGCCCGTCGAGGGCGAGCACCGGCTGGGCGGGACCCGGCAGGTCGCCCGCGTCCCGCGCCGCGCGCAGCGCCGCGGCGCCATCGGCCGCAGCGGGGCCCCCGCGCAGCCCCTCGGCATGCTCGCGCGCGACCATGGCGATCGGCGCGCCAGGCCCGTGCAGGCGCTGGAGCGCGAGGAACGCGTCCACGTTGTGGCCGCCATCGCCACGCGGCTCGGACGGCAGCGCCTCGACCTCGTCGGCACAGGGTGGCGCGCCGAGCGCCAGCGCCGCGACGAGGCGCGGCGCGCGGCGCGCGAGGCGGCGCGCGACCACGCCACCGCCTCCGACGCCGACGACGTCGCAGCGGTCGATCCCCTGCCCGCGCAGCAGCCCCTCGAGATGCGCGGCGTGGTCCTCGATCGAGAGCGGCGCCGGCGGCAGGTCGGACTCGCCACAGCCCGGCGCATCGGGCGCCAGCACCAGCCGGTCGCGCGCGAGCAGGCGCAGCTGCTCCCCCAGCACGCGCGAGGAGAGCGGGAAGCGATGCAGCAGGAGCAGCGGCCGCGCGCGCGCGTCGCGCGGCCCTGCGCTCGCGACATGGACGAGGCCAAGCGGCGTCGCCACGAAGTCGTGGCGCGGCCCCTCCTGCGGCCGCGCGGCGGGCTGCGTCGTCGCCACCCGCGGCGGCGGAAGCGCCACGAGGTCCTCGGCCGGCCCGTCGAGGAAGCCGCGCAGCAGCGCGGCGAAGCCCTGCGCGTCAAGGTCGGCGAAGCCATGCGCCCAGCCGGGCATCGCGACGATCCTGCCGTTGCGCAGCAGCGGGGCGGCGCGCGCGGTCGGCGCCTGCAGGTCGTCGCCGGGGTTCACGACGAGGACGGGGTGGCGCAGCGCGGGCAGGTTGTCCGCGTGGTGGTAGGCGAAGGCTGCCGCATGGCCGAGATGCGCGCGCGGGCCGGCCCTGAGGGTCTCCGCGATCGCGCGCTGCAGCAGCCAGGGCGTCGTGCCGGGCGGGTGCCAGCGCGAGAGGAAGCGCCAGCGCGCGAGCATGTGCGCGCCGTCGCGCGGGATGCCGGGATCGGCGTAGTCGCGCAGCTGGCGCGCGAGCTCGGCCGCGTCGTAGACCGGCGCGGACACCAGCACCAGTCGGCGCACGAGCGACGGGCGCTGCAGCGCCAGCTCGAGCGCGACCTTGCTTCCGGTATGGACCCCGACGACGTCGACGCGCGCCGCGCCCAGCGCATCGGCCAGCGCGCCATGCGCGGCGGCGTAGTCGGCGATCGAGGGCGGCAGCGGCGTCGGCGCGGAATCACCGAAGCCCGGCGTGTCGCCAGCGAAGGCCATGCGGTCGCGGCCGAGCTCCGCGACCACCTTGTCGAACATGCGGCCCGAGCTCGGGCTCGCATGCACGAACATCACCGGCACGCGGCCGCCGTCTTTCGCCGGCCGCGCGATCCGCCGATGGATCGGCCCGAACGGACCGGGCGCGTAGCCACGGCCGACGCCGTCGGGTCGCCTCCATGTCGATGCCGCGTCCATCTTCCCCTCGCCATGCCGCGCGCTTGACCGCCAGACACGCTTGCTTCACCGTCGCGCGCGACACAAGGGGAGAGCTGGGGCGATGCGCAGGCGCGGTTTCATCGGCACGACGGGGCTGGCGACGATCTCCTTCGCGGGGGCGCATGTCCCGCTCGGCATCCTGTCCGCTGGCGCGCAGGCCCGCGCGCCCGGCGAGGACCATGTCTGGATGGCGCCGTCGCGCGTCACGCTGTTCCAGTCCTTCATGACGGTCGCGGAGGCGAAGGGCTGGTTCCGCGAGGAAGGCGTCAACGTGAAGGTCCAGCCGGGCACGGGCACGGCCGCGGCGGTGCAGCAGGTGGCGACCGGCGGGACGGCCTTCGGCATGGCCGCGCCCGTCGCGACCTGCGGCCCGATCGCCGACCAGGACGCGCCGATCGTGACGATCGGCCAGGTCGCCTATCGCGGCTTCTTCGAGATCGCCTCGCGCGCGGACAGGCCGCTGCGCCACCCGTCCGACTTCCAGGGCAAGACGATCGGGATCCTGTCCGTCGGCGGCACGACCGACCTGCAGCTCGACGCGATGTCGATCGCCGTCGGGCTCGACCCGACGAAGGTGCGCAAGGTCGTCACCGGGATCGGCCTCACCGGCCTGCCGCTGCTCATGCGCGGCGACGTCGACGGCTTCTTCGTGTTCTACGAGTCGAAGACGGCGCTGGAGCGCGACCGCGCGCCGCTCCACTACCTGCCCGGCGACGACTTCGCGCCCATGCCCGGCGACGCGCTGATCACCGGCCGCGCCTTCGCCGAGGACCCGCGCAACGAGCAGGCGATCATCCGCTTCCTGCGCGCCGCGCGACGTGGCGTGGAATACATGCAGGACGAGCGCAACTTCGACGACATCGTCTCCGTGCTGAAGGCCTACAACCCGATCGAGGCGCAGGACGTCGAGAAGGGTCGCCGCATCCTGTCCGTGCTGCGTGGCTACATGCAGCCGCCCGCGGGCATGAAGCGGCTGCGCATGGACGAGGCGGCCTGGGCGCGCTGCATCGAGCTCCTCGAGAAGATCGACGTCATCAAGAAGAAGGGCGTGCCGCACGCCCGCTTCTTCACCAACCGCTTCGTCGACCAGGCCTGAGCGCCGGCCCGGCTCAGCGCCGCGAGAGCTCCGCGCGCAGGGCCGCGATCCCGCGCATCGTGAGCGCGATGCGCGCCTCGTCCATCGCCGCCTCCTGCGAGGAGAACTTGGCGACCACGATGCCGGAGGCGCGGTCGACGAAGAGGTTCTGGCCGTTGACGCCCATGCCGAAGAGCATCGGCGCGCCATCCTTCAGCACGTACCACTTGCTGCGGTAGTGCATGCGCATGCCCTTGTAGTAGCCGGCGAAGTCGCCCGCGTTCCATGCCGCCTCGTCGCCGTCGCGCTCGACCGCGTCGATCCATTCCGCGGGGATCACCTGGCGCCCGTCGCGCCTGCCG